>JAUSMU010000424.1 GCA_030645995.1 Gammaproteobacteria bacterium
TGGTGGAGGCGGGGGGATTTGAACCCCCGTCCGTCAGTCCGCTGCCTTTGGATCTACATGTGTAGCGTCGTCTATTAAGTTAACCCTCGCCGGCCCGACGGGCAGGGCGGTTCGGGCGAGCCCAGTACTTTTAGCTGCTTCGCGCTGGGCGCGCTAGGCTGGCGATCCTGTTCTATATGACAGTCACAAAAACACCGGTTTACAGGCATCCCGGGGTGACCGCTAGCCGCACTAAGCGGCTAGAGCGTAGCTATCGTCGTTGGCAACTAGTAAGTTGCAGTAATTGATTTACGAGAGTTACTACCCTCTCGACATGCACCTCAGGGTTTGATACCGGCGTCGAATCCAAAGCGCCCCCGTTAGTGTGTGCAGCTTAGCACAGGACATTAGATGGGGTCGTGTGCTAGTTTTTCAACTCCACTCCACTCGCAGAGAGCAATGTCATGAACAAGAAAGTTGCCGTAGTCACTGGAACCTCAACCGGTCTGGGTTTGCATGTCGCCGTGCTGCTGGCGAAACAGGGTATTACCACTATCGCCACGATGCGCAATCTGGACAAACAGGATGCTCTGCTAGCCGCAGCCAGGGCGCAGCAGGTGACTGTGAAAGTGAAGCAACTGGATGTGCAGGACGCGCAGAGTGTGGAGCGCTGCTTTGCCGAGATTCTCAAGGAAGAGGGCGCGATCGATATTCTCATCAACAATGCCGGAGCCGGTTTTGTACGGACCACCGAGCAGGCGACAGAGGATGAGATGGAGTGGGTGATGGACGTCAACTTCAAGGGCGTGGTGCGTTGCACCAAGGCAGTTCTTCCGCATATGCGTGAACGCCGCACGGGGCACATCATCAACATCACCTCAGTAGGAGGTTTGGTCGGGCAGCCTTTCAATGAATTTTATTGTGCGGCCAAATTTGCAGTCGAGGGGTACACGGAATCACTGGCGAGCTATGTGCAGCCTGCCTTCAACATCAAGTTTTCGATGATCGAACCCGGTGGAATTGCGACTGAGTTTGTCAGCAATGTCATGGGTAAAGTGCAGACCACAGGTGGTATTCCGGATGATGCTTACAAACCCGTACTCGATATCTATATGGGGGGGATTCGGGCGCGCGCGGCCATGGGGGAAACCCGCGCCTATCAGACTCCGCAAGAAGTGGCCGCCGTTGTTCTGGATTGTGTGAATCGGGAAAGTCCGCCGCTGCGCATGCGCACTTCGGCGTGGGCGGAGAAATTCACGGAGTTCAAAACGGCGGCAGATCCGGATGGTGGCAAGCAACAGGCGATGGTGGTGTCGACGTTTTTGCCGACGCTGTGATCAAGGTTTTGCGGCGCGAGACAGCAAAATTTTGCTGTAGCTCAGGAATTCATCCAGATGGGTGGTGATTATGGAAACCATAATCGGTAGTTGCAACGCCTGGTAATCGTGAACCGCGATATTGCGGAATCCCACCATACGTTTGAGAGAGTCTGCGAGTGAGGCTTCTATCCAGCCCGAGTTGGCCAGCAGCGTGAAAATATCGCGTGCGCCCTGCGGAACTCCGAGGCGCCTGCTGCGCACAATGTGTTGCCCCATATCCAGAGCCGCTTCGCACGCCCGCTGAATATTCAGGATGGCAGCGTCCTGGCGTGAGTGGTCACTGGCAAATGTTGCCGGATCTCGCAGGTATTCTTCACGCGCTCTTGCAACACAGCGTTCTATGGTAGATGCCTTGTTGAGCAGCACATCATCGGCCATACACGGTTCCTTGTTCCTGAATTTCTTTCAGCAATGGGGCGCGGGCGGTGTCGAGTTCGGTCTTGGCGCTCAGGACATAACATTCGAAAAGCCCGGCGCGGACATCCTTTGCCCACCAGCGTTCGCCGGTCATCAGTATCTGGTATTGCATCACCGTTGAGGCGCTGCGCATGTCGAGAAGGTCGACATCGCAACCAGCGATCTCCGCCAGATCGCTACTGAGATGCCAAAGTTTGACGGTATCTGCGCTGACCCCGGTCAGGACGGCAAGATCAAGATCGCTGTTTTGATTGGCGGTACCTGTGATACGGCTTCCAAACGCATATATCGCCAGAAGATCAGGCAGGGCTGCTTGCAGTGCTTCTATCAGTGCTGCCTTGTCCATATCGATTGACTCTTTACAGATGCCTGTCCGGTGACAGATTCAGATCAACGCTGCGCGTGCCGCACCGCGCGCTGCTTCTCGATGGCCCACTCGCGATCTTTCTCGACATTGCGCTTGTCGTGTTCCTGCTTGCCCTTGGCCAGTGAAACCTGACACTTGATGAGATGGTCTTTCCAGTAAATCTTGGTGGCCACACAGGTGTGGCCTTTCTGCTGGACGCTGGAGAATAGACGCGCCAGCTCTTTGCGATGCAGAAGGAGCTTGCGGGTGCGGTCTGGTTCGCAAACGACGTGAGTGCTGGCGGTATTGAGCGGCACAATGTTGCACCCAATCAGCCAGGCCTCGCCGTCCTTGAGGATGACGTAACTGTCCGTCAGCTGCACTTTTTTCTCGCGCATGCTTTTGACTTCCCAGCCGAGCAGCATCATCCCAGCTTCGAAAGAGTCTTCGATGAAATAATCATGAAGCGCCTTCTTGTTGCGGGCGATGGTGGTGTCGACTGCTTTTGACTTACCTGATTTTGCCATAGCGGCGCATTATAACCGCATTCCCTCGGCTGCATAGGCCGAGTTAGAATCGCGCCCACCTTAACCTGAGGCAGTACTGCTGAACCTGTTATGACTCGAATCGATCGCAGCGCGCTGGTGATGTACTCGGCGCAGCAGATGTATGACCTGGTCAACGACATCGAGAGTTATCCCCTGTTCATGCAGGGGTGCCAGAAGGCGCGCATCATCAGCCGCACCGACACCGAGGTGGTGGGAGAGCTGACACTCGGCAAGGCGGGGCTGCACCATTCGTTCACGACGCGCAACACCGTCAAGCCCGGCGAGGAAATGTGCATGGGGCTGGTGGAGGGGCCGTTCCGCAAGTTTGGGGCGTCGTGGCACTTTCAACCGCTAGCGGAGAATGCCTGCAAGGTCAGCCTGCAGATGGAGTTCGATTTTGCCGGCGGTTTGATGGGCTTTGCGCTGGAAAAACTCTTCAATCATTCCGCGAATACGTTGGTGGATTCAGTCGTTGAGCGCGCCAATTTTCTTTATGGTGGAAAGGTATGAGCGAGCAGTCCGATCTTGTTTCTGTCGAGGTGGCCTATGCGCTGCCCGACAAGCAGCGCATTATCGCGTTGCAGGTAAAGCGTGGTACCACCGCCGCAGTCGCCGTGGAGCTGTCGGGTATTGCCCGGGAGTTTCCGCAGATCGATCCGCATTCCGCCGCGATGGGCATCTTCTCGCGTCCGCTCGATGGCAAGGCCAGCCCGCTGCCGCAGGACTATGTGCTGAACGAGCGTGACCGTGTCGAGATCTACCGCCCGTTGCAGATCGATCCGATGCAGGCGCGCTTGCTGCGCGCCGCGCGTGCCCGCAAGAAGGCGCTGGCGGCTGGTCTGCGCAAGCGTTGAGCCACGCGCAATATCCAACGTATACTCGGGGCAAGGAGAATCCCATGGATCAGAACGACATACCAGCCAATGACAAGCGCAAGGGCTTCTTCACACGCCTCGAAGAGGGCTTGCGCGAATATTACATCGCGCCTTATCGACGCGAATTTGCCCGCGCACAGCGCGACGACGATGATTTGTTCATGATGCTCATCTTCTCGGAAAGCCTCGGCATTCCCAACCCCGCGACCTACTACACCCTTGAACTTCTGCCGGTGGTCTACGACCGCTTCCATGACTGGCATCGCCGCATGGGCATGGAGCGCTCACCACTGGATCACGTCTCATGCTGTTAGAACTGGCTCGCTCGAAGAGTATTCTGTTTTTCGGTGGCAAGGGCGGAGTGGGCAAGACCACTGTCTCTGCCGCGACCGCGATGGCGATGGCAGCGGAGGGCAAGCGCGTGCTGCTGGTCTCAACGGACCCGGCGCACAATCTCGGACATCTCTTTAATCGCAGCGTGGGGCCTCGCCCCGTGCGGCTGGCCTCCAACCTGGATGGCATGGAGCTCGATCCCGAGCAGACTGTAAATGAACACCTGGAAGAGGTGTCTGCCTCGCTGCGCAAACTGATGGCGCCCCACCTGGCGGGTGAAGTCGACAAGCACATCGAGCTGTCCCGCGACGCGCCCGGCATGCAGGAAGCCGCGATCATGGAGCGCATAGCCGAGGTGGTCGAGAAGGCCGCCACTGATTACGACCTTCTTGTATTTGATACGGCGCCCTCAGGGCACACCGCACGGCTGATTGCGCTGCCGGAGATGATGTCGGCGTGGACTGATGGCCTCATCCAGCGTCGCGACAAGGCCGAACGCTTCAGCTCGGTGCTGCGCAACATGGGCAGCGACAAGAGCGTGGGCAACAAGATTCTGGGCGGACAGGAAGATCCGCTGGTCGAACGCGAGAGCCGCATCCGCAGCCTGCTGAACCGTCGTCGTCGTCGTTTCATGGACTTGCGCAATGCGCTGAACAACCCCGAGCGTACCTCCTTCGTGATCGTGCTCGCGGCCGAACGTCTGCCCGTACTGGAAACGATTGCGCTGCATGATCAGTTGCGTCGTTCCGGCGTTACCGTCGGCGCACTCGTGGTCAACAAGCGGTCACCCGAAGGGATGGGGGAGTTTCTGGCCGAGCGCCGCATTCAGGAGGAGGTGCACCTTGGCACGCTGACCGAGGCGCTACCGAACATTCCGCGTCAGGATCTGACTCTGGTGGCGCATGACGTGGTAGGGCTTGGGGCGCTGGAACGTTTTGCGGTCAGTCTGGGGGCTGGATTAACGGTGTGAACGCTGATATGTTATACAGTAACAAAAGTATTTTTTTGAAACTATTTTTAGAAAAGAGCAGATTCTTTGAAACTTTTCGAAAATGCCACGGTCAATGAAGTGTGCCCGTAAGTCCACCTTCGAACAATCGGGGGTCGCCCAAAGCGATCTCTGGTTGTCTCGAAGGTTTTACGCCGAGCCTGCCATGAGAATGACTCAATTCCCTCTCAAGTTACCCAAGCACCCGTTGAAGGGCTTGCTTGCGCTTAGTTTCCTGCTGGTCTTTCTCCTTTCCCAGAGTTTCCTCCTACTGCATACCCATGGTGGGGATCTCAACAAACACTTCGATTGTGCCATTTGTGTCAATCTGGGTGCAGGGGATGATGCGCCGACACTGACCGTCTATCTCCCTGATGTTCCGCCGACCCAGCAGCAGTACCTTGAATCGACAACTCCGTCAGTCCATTCCTGGCCGATTTCCGCAAAATCCCGCGCACCCCCGCAAGCCTCTCTGATCTGATTCTCTGTCCGCTGCCACTTGGCAGTTCCCGGTTTTGCACAGCTCTGCGTCTCCCGTTGGTAACGTCACAGTTCGCGTGCATGTTTGTTCAGTATCGATAGCGAGGGTAGAAATGCGTTCTTTTTACAAATCTTTCAGAGTGCGTGCATTGGTGTCAGCCGTTTCTGCGGCAATGTCGGCAGGTCTGGCCGCGAGCAGCGTGCAGGCGGCCGAGCCGCACAACGATGAAGTGCTCGATGAAATCATTGTCTCCGGCAGTTTGCAGCACAACCGTGCGGAAACATCGTTGCCAGTGAATGTGCTAAGTGGTGAGGCCTTGCGGGAGAAAGCGGCCAGCACGCTGGGGGAAACCCTGAAGGAGCTGGTGGGCGTCAATAGCGCGTCCTTTGGCACAGGGGTCGGCATGCCGGTGATTCGCGGTCAGAGCGGCAATCGAGTGCAGGTACTGCAGGGTGGCGTCAGCAATATTGACGCGGCGGCGGTCAGTCCGGATCACGCCAACAGCGTGGAGGCGGCGCTGGCTGAACGCATTGAGGTCGTGCGTGGCCCGGCGACGCTGCTCTATGGTAATGGCGCGATTGGCGGTGTGGTCAATGTCATTGACAACCGCGTGCCGACCTCGATGCCCGATGCCCTGACCGGGCTGCTGGAAACCCGGCACCAGAGCGCCTCGGATCAACAGACCAGCGTCTTCAAACTCGAAAATGGCGCAGGCCAGTTGGCGTGGCATCTGGATGGAACCTATCGCGCCAGCAACGACACGCGCATCAAGGGCTATGCCATCAATCCCGACACCGTCAACCTGCAGGACGAGGAGGCGTTTACCGAGTTGTTAGCCAGCAAGGGATTCATCGACAACTCTTCCACACGCGCGCATGCACTGACCGGCGGACTCTCGTGGGTCTTTGATGGCGGATATCTGGGTTTGGCGCTGAATCGCTCCGAGAGCTACTACGGTCTGCCGACAGCTGCACATCATCACCATGAGCCACATGACGAGGAAGATCACGTAGCAGGCGAGCCGGAGGAAGAAGGCCCAGAGGGCGGCATTCGCATCGCCATGCAGCAGGAGCGCCTCGACTTCGAGGGTAAGGCGCCGCTGGGCGGCTTCTTCGAGGAGGCCAATGGCAAAGTGAGTATCGTGGATTATCAGCACGCCGAGATCGAGAGTAACGGGCAGGTGGGCACGGTGTACAAGAACGAGGGTAGCGAGGGGCGTTTTACCTTCACGCATCGCCCTATCGGCAGCCTGATGGGGGTGACCGGCGTGCAGTATGGCAGCAAGACCTTCAGCGCCTTGGGTGACGAGGCCTACATTGCCACCACAGATATCGATTCCATTGCGCTGTTTACGCTGCAAAGCATCGACGTCGGCGACATGATGTATGAGTTCGGCATACGTGGTGAGCATCAGAATCTGCAGCAGGTGGGCAACTGTGAAAACTCGGACAGCAGCCTTAGCGGCAGCGTGTCCGGCCTGTGGCGTGCACGGGAGGATATCAATCTGCTGGTCTCGGTGGCGCACTCGCAGCGCACGCCGACGGTGGAGGAGCTCTACTCCAACATCGATGCAATCACCTGCAGTACACAGGACGACGAGCACCAGTTGATTGCCCACGCGGCCACGCAGCGATTGGAGATCGGCAATCCGAATGCAGACAAGGAGCGCTCCACCAACTTCGAGATTGGTTTGCGCCGCCATCTGGGGCAGGTGACGGGGGAGGTCAATGTGTTCTACAACAGCATCCGCGACTATCTGTACATGCGTGATACGGGCATAGAAGTTGATGAGATTCCCATCGCCATGTTGACGCAGGAAGATGCAAATTTCAGAGGGCTGGAGGTGGAGTTCACGTTACCGATTGCTGGCAATGACGTGCAACGCACCGACCTGACACTGTTCGGCGACTACGTCCGGGCCCGATTGCAGCGTGGCGGCAATGTTCCGCAAATCCCCGCGAGGCGGTTTGGGGCCGAGATCAGTCATGGGCACGACCATTGGATCTACAAGCTGCGCGCCACGCGAGTGGCCAGCCAGTCCGACGTCGCGCTGCGCGAAACGAAGACAAATGGCTACACGCTGCTCAATGCGTCGGTTGATTACCACGCAGCGCTGTTTGCCGGAGAGGCCACGGTATTCGGCAAGATCAACAATCTGTTGGACGAGGAGATCCGCAACCACACGTCCTTGCTCAAGGATGTGGCACCCGAGGCCGGGCGCAGTGTCGAGCTGGGATTGCGGATCGAGTTTTGATCAGGAGTTGCTGGCCGCCGGCGTTGCGCTGGTGGCTGGTGTGTCGGCTGTTGTCCCTTCGCCAGGCTTGAAGTCACCCGTGAAATTCACCAGCAGATCGTTCTCGAAAAACATGGTAATGCGTTCCTGCCCGCGTACACCGCCGCCGGGCTGGTAACTGTAAACATAGTCCCAGCGATCCTGATTGAACGGATCGCGCACCAGCGGCGTGCCCATCACGAAGGTGACCTGCCGCTTGGTCATACCCGGGCGCAGCTGATCCACCATCTCCTGGGTAATGATATTGCCCTGCTGGATATCGATCTTGTAAACGCCGGGGAATTGCAGGCTTGGCAGGTAACTGCAGGCGCCGGTGACCAGCATGCAGCCCAGCAACAGAGCCAGTTTTGCGTGGCGGGCGGGCAGGCGACTGGCGGGCTGATGACGGGCGGGCTGAAGAACAGCGGGCTGATGAGCTGGTGATTTCGTCAAGTTCAGGATTCTCGGCATGGTGCTAACTTTCTTCTGGATCGGTTAGTGGGCATAATACCTCTTTGCTAACCGGTCTGGCCACCACGAGAGAAGCATGTCATCAGAGAATCAGGAACTACGAAAAGTCGGCCTCAAGGTCACTCTCCCGCGCGTCAAGATTCTGCAGTTGCTGGAGAGTTCCGCTACCAGACATCTGAGTGCGGAGGATGTCTACAAGGCGCTGATCGAGGCTGACGAGGATGTCGGTCTGGCGACGGTGTATCGGGTGCTGACCCAGTTCGAGTCGGCGGGGCTGGTAATGCGTCACCACTTCGAGGGTGGGCATTCGGTGTTCGAGCTGAGCACCATGGAGCATCATGACCATCTGGTCTGCAACAAGTGCGGGCTTGTGGAAGAATTCTTCGACGAGGTGATCGAGAAGCAGCAGGACAAGATCGCCACCAAATTCGGCTTCGAGATTACCGATCACAGCCTCTACCTTTATGGTATCTGCCAGGCCTGCCAGGCCTCCTGACAAAACGAGCGCCATTCTCAGGCGCTCAACATTTCTTCGGCGTGCGCCAGTGATTCCGGTGTGAGTCCCTGTTTATCGGACTCTCCTCCGAGCATGCGCGCGATCTCCCGTACCTTCTCCTCTCTGGATAGTTCACGAATCTGCGTTCCAATCATGGCAGCTCGCCCTTCTGTCGCTTGCATCAACTTGCTGACGAACAGATGCTGGTGTCCCTGACTGGCGACCTGCGCCTGATGGGTGACGCACAGGACCTGCCCGCGCTCACCCAACTGTCGCAACAGCCTGCCGACGGCACGGGCAACACCGCCGCCTATCCCGACGTCAACTTCGTCGAAGACCAGCGTGGGGGTTGCTGAGGTCTGCGCGGTAATGACCTGAATAGCCAGACTGATGCGGGAAAGCTCCCCGCCCGAAGCAATGCGGATCAGCGGGCGTGGCTCCTGGCCGGGGTTGGTGCTGACCAGAAACTCGACGCTCTCCTGCCCGTGGGCTGCGGGTGTCTGGCTGTCGGCCGGGGATAGGGCAACGGTCAGTCGTGCACTGCTCATGCCCAGCTCTGCAATCTGCAGATTGATCTGCTGCGCCAGTTCGGTCGCAGCGCTCCGACGTCGCGCGCTCAGACGTTCGGCGAGCTGACCATACTGTTGCTGCAGCTGCGTGTCCTGTCGCTGCAACGTCTCAAGGTCTTCATCGCCATGTTCCCAGGCTGCGAGCTGTTCCTGCAGGCGGGCATGCAGAGCCGCGAGCTCCTCCGGTTTGACGCGGTGTTTGCGGGCGATCTGCTGGATGTCGGCGAGGCGCTGATTGATCGCCTCCAGTCTGAGCGGATTGGCCTCGAAGTGGTCGACGCCGTGGCGTAATTCGACGACGGCCTCGTCGATCTGGATGGAGGCCGTGTTGAGCAGTTCGGCCACCGGGTCGAGCGCGTGAGTTTTCGCACCCAACTCCTGCAACAGGGTGAGTGCCTGATTGAGCGCGCCCTGTACGGTGAATTCATCGTTTTCGCTGCACAGATCGAGCAGTTGCCGGGCGGTGGCCAGCGAGCTGTCGGCGCTGTTGAGCGTGCGATATTCCTCCTCCAGAGACTCCAGCTCGCCAGCCTCAAGTGTCAGTTCGTCCAGTTCGCCGATCTGATAGCGGATCAGCTGCACCTGAGCGGAAGATTCCTCCGACTGCTGGCTCAATGCCTCCAGACGTTCGCGATTCTTCTTCCACTCGCGGCTGATGCGGCGCACGTCCTCGGTTAGGGCGTGATCCCCGATGAACTCATCCAGCAGGCGCAGGTGTGTGCTGCGATTGAGGAGTGACTGATGCTCGTGCTGGCTGTGGATGTCGATGAGCATCTCGCCGATGGTCTTGAGCACCTGCAGCGTCACCGGAAAACCATTGACCCAGGCCTTCGAACGGCCGTCATCACTGACCACGCGGCGCAGCAGACAGACCTGTGGCTCAGCGTCGGCGAGCAATTCGTTGTCCTGCAGCCATGCCCGCGCCATGGGTTGATCGCTGGTATCGAAATGCGCGGTGATGTCCGCGCGTGTGGCGCCGCTGCTGATGACGCCCTTGTCCGCGCGATCCCCAAGCGTGAGCCCCAAGGCCCCCAGCATGATGGACTTGCCGGCCCCGGTTTCGCCGGTGATGACGGACATGCCACGGCGGAAATCGATTTCCAGATGGTCGACGATGGCGTAATGGCGGATTGAGAGTTGGGTGAGCATGCGGGCCGGATTGTTCCAGAGCAGGGGGTTGAGGGCGCTGTTGTTGAGAACGTTATCAACGCGTCGCTGTTGCTGGAGAATATAGCGCATCCGCCCCAACCTTGTCAGTGCGCCGTCGCCGGCCTGTGCCGACAAATTTTACCCTCTGGGTTGAATTGGAAAATATCTGCCCCCATATCGGCAGCAGGTTTAATTTTGCTGGAACTAATAAGCTGGAGGAAAACGGGGTGGAGGAAAATTTGGAATCCGTAAACGCAGAGAACAGTCAGAATCAGTCGACAGAAGAATCGCAACTCGTCGAAGTGCTGCAGCGTTTGGCGCAGGCCGAGACTCTGATCATGCATCAGAAGGACGAAGTGCTGCGTGTGCAGGCGGAGATGCAGAACCTGCGCCGCCGCACCGAGCTGGATGTGGAGAAAGCGCACAAGTTCGGACAGGAGAAGTTGAGCAGCGAGCTGCTGGGCGTGATGGACAATCTGGAGCGCGCTATCCAGGTGTCCACCGACAAGGAAAACGAGTCCGTGAAGGTGCTCTTGCAGGGCGTGGAGCTGACACTGAAGAGCTTTGTCGACTGCTTCCGCAAGTTCAGTATCGAACAGATCGACCCGCTCGGCGAGCCCTTCGATCCGCAGCAGCACCAGGCCATGGTGATGCAGGAAAACCCGAATGCTGAGCCAGGCACCGTCACAGCGGTCATGCAGAAGGGCTATGCCCTCCACGGCAGGGTGATTCGCCCCGCCATGGTGGTGGTTGCCAAGGCGCCCGCTGGGTCGATAGACGAAAGAGTCTGACAGTGATTTTACTGCCCGGACTTGAAATAAGCCCGGCAGGGCCAATATAGGTGGCCAGAAGCAATCCATTAACCTGACAACAGACATCAGCACTTTCGGCGGCAGACAGCGGGCCGGATCTGCGCAACGGAGAAACGAGAATGGGTAGAATTATCGGGATAGACCTTGGTACCACGAACTCTTGCGTGGCGATTCTGGATGGCGGCAAGTCCAGAGTGATCGAGAATGCGGAGGGTGATCGCACCACCCCGTCGATCATCGCGTTCACCAAGGATGGCGAGACACTAGTAGGTCAGCCCGCCAAGCGTCAGTCCGTGACCAACCCCAAGAACACACTGTTTGCCATCAAGCGTCTGATCGGCCGTCAGTTCAAAGACGACGTTGTGCAGAAAGACATCAAGATGGTGCCCTACGAGATCGTCAAAGCTGACAATGGCGATGCCTGGGTGCGCGTGAACGGCGAGAACATGTCTCCTCCGCAGATTTCTGCGCAGGTGCTCAAGAAGATGAAGAAGACTGCTGAGGATTTCCTGGGAGAACCAGTGACCGAAGCGGTAGTGACCGTCCCTGCGTACTTCAACGACGCGCAGCGTCAGGCGACCAAGGACGCAGGCCGCATCGCGGGCCTGGAAGTCAAACGCATCATCAACGAACCGACAGCCGCTGCGCTTGCGTACGGCATGGACAAGAAGTCTGGTGATTCCACCATCGCCGTGTTTGACCTCGGTGGCGGTACGTTCGACATTTCCATCATCGAGATCGCCGAGACTGATGGCGAGCACACTTTCGAAGTACTCGCCACCAATGGCGATACCTTCCTCGGTGGTGAAGACTTCGACCTGCGTCTGATCGAGTACCTCGCGGCTGAATTCAAGAAAGAAACCGGCATGGATCTGCACAACGATCCTCTGGCCCTGCAGCGTCTGAAAGAGGCAGCCGAGAAGGCCAAGATTGAACTCTCCTCTGCACAGCAGACCGAGATCAATCTGCCTTACATCACGGCCGATGCCAGCGGACCGAAGCACCTGGTGCAGAAGTTGACCCGCGCCAAGTTCGAATCTCTGGTGGAAGAACTGGTTGACCGCACCATGGGTCCGGTGAAAACCTGTCTGCAGGACGCCGGCCTGGATATCTCCAAGATCAATGACGTGATTCTGGTTGGTGGTCAGACCCGTATGCCGATGGTGCAGAAGAAAGTCGCTGACTTCTTCGGCAAGGAAGCGCGTCGTGACGTGAACCCCGATGAAGCCGTGGCCCTCGGTGCTGCCATCCAGGGCGCCGTTCTGTCAGGCGAAGTGAACGACGTGTTGCTGCTGGACGTGACGCCGCTGTCTCTGGGTATCGAGACTCTCGGCGGCGTTGCCAGCTTCCTGATTGAGAAGAACACGACGATTCCAACCAAGAAGACTCAGGTGTTCTCGACGGCGGACGACAACCAGACTGCAGTGACGATTCACGTCGTACAGGGCGAGCGCAAGCAAGCGGCCCAGAACAAGTCCCTCGGTCGGTTCGATCTGTCGGACATTCCTCCCTCGCCGCGCGGCATGCCGCAGATCGAGGTGGCCTTCGACCTGGATGCCAACGGTATTCTGAACGTGTCCGCGAAGGATAAGGCGACCGGCAAGCAGCAGTCGATCATCATCAAGGCTTCCAGCGGTCTGTCCGAGGAAGAGATTCAAAACATGATCAAGGATGCTGAAGCGAATGCCGCCGAAGACAAGAAGTTCGAGCAGCTGATCACCGCACGCAACACTGCTGATGGTCTGGTGCACGCCACCCGCAAGACGCTGGAAGAAGCTGGTGACAAGGTGGATGCGGCCGAGAAGGAGAAGATCGAAGCGGCAATTCTGGCCACAGAGGCTGCCATCAAGGCTGGCGATATCGCCGACATCGAAGCGAAGACCAAGGAGTTGACCGATGTCTCTTCCGGGCTGGCGCAGAAGATGTACGCCGAGAAACAGGCGGGCGCTCAGTCTGCTGGTGGTGGTGCTGACCAGGGCGGCGCGTCTGGTAACGAAGACGCCGTGGATGCCGAGTTCGAAGAAGTCAAAGACGACAAGTAATAAGCTGACACCACTGCCTTGCGCGGTGGTGACAAGCTGAAGTGGCAATGCAAAAAAACCGGATAGGAAGCCCTGTCTGGTTTTTTGCGTTGTAGGGTTGTCAGCAAGACCGACAACAGAACCCGCTGACATTTACGCACAACAGACACAGAAGCAGATTATGTCCAAACGAGATTACTACGAAGTATTGGGTGTGCCACGCGATGCTTCAGAGGCCGATTTGAAGAAGGCCTATCGTCGCGTGGCGATGAAGCATCACCCCGATCGTAACCCTGACAACAAAGAGTCCGAGGATAAGTTCAAGGAGGCCAATGAGGCTTTCGAAGTTCTCTCCGACGCCCAGAAACGTGCCCGCTATGATCAATACGGCCATGCCGGTGTGAATCAGCAGGGTGGCGGCGGAGGCACGGGAACCGGCGATTTCGGCGATATCTTTGGCGACATTTTTGGTGACATCTTCGGCGGCCAGCGCGGGGGTGGCGGACGCAGCAATGTGCGCAAGGGCGCTGACCTGCGCTATACCCTGGAGCTGGATCTGGAGGAGGCCGTACGCGGCACAACCTCGAAGATTCGCATTCCCACGGCCGTGACCTGCAAGACTTGCGAGGGCAGCGGCGCGAAGAAGGGTTCCAGTCCTGTCGACTGCGGCACTTGTAACGGCGTCGGTCAGGTGCGCATGCAGCAGGGCTTCTTCTCCGTGCAGCAGACCTGTCCGCGTTGCCAGGGCTCTGGCAAACAGATCAAAGACCCGTGCGGCACCTGTCATGGGCGCGGTGCGGTGGAAGAACAGAAGACGCTGTCAGTTAAAGTTCCGCCCGGTGTCGACAACGGCGATCGTATTCGGCTTTCCGGCGAGGGGCAGGCTGGCAGTCACGGCGGCCCGGCCGGTGATCTCTATGTGCAGGTCTCGGTGCGTGAGCACAAACTGTTCGAGCGCGATGGCATCGATCTGCATTGCGAGATTCCCATCAGCTTTGTGGATGCTGCCCTCGGCGGTGAACTCGAAGTGCCGACTCTCGACGGCCGCGTCAAGCTGAAGATTCCGCCGGAGACCCAGACAGGCAAGCTCTTCCGCCTGCGCAACAAAGGGGTAATTCCAGTACGTGGTGGCGTGACCGGGGACCTGTTGTGTCGCGTGGTGGTCGAGACGCCGGTGAATCTCACCAAGCGCCAGAAGGAGATTCTCGCCGAGTTCCACGACATCGCGGAGAGCGAAGGCAAACAATCCCCGAAGAAGTCTTCGTGGTTTGATGGCGTGAAGAAGTTTGTGGACGAACTGCGCGCCTGATGGAAATTTGGGGTCAGGGAAATTTCCCTCCGACCCCGATCTTATTCTGACGGCCACAGATTGTTGTGGCTCATGAAACGCTTCTGCTGATAATGCTGGTAGGCAGTCTCGCTAAGCGCAATGCCCGTTACACCTTGCAGCACCATGACCCCTTCCATCAGCGTGCGCTGCCAGGAAAGTCCGACATCAAGGGCTTCCAGCAGTGCTTGATAGCGTGGGTCGTTGAGCACTGCCTCTGGATAGTACGCCTCGCTGGAGTGCACCGCGTTGATTAGCCAGCGCTTCTGCAGAGGATGCAGCTCACTCCAGAACTTCGTGCCGAGTGCGATGTCCCCATTGATGAAGCTCACCACGCCATTCGTGATGGCTGCGTCCTGACCTGCGGCGACTTCTGTCCCGAAGGCTTCTGTGCCCAAGCGCAACCTGCCTTGGTGGGCCTCGACGACCGAGCGCGTATAGTCTGAAGAAATGCCCTCACTGTCGGACTGACGCTGACGCTCCATGAATTGCTGCGCCTCCATGGTTTTGCCCGTGTAAGCCAGCTCTCGTGCAATCGAACCCAGATAGCCGATGTGTTTGGGACGTTGTTGTAACTCGCGCTTGCGGGCGTCGATCGCCTCCGTGGGAGGCAACAGCGAGACCCGATAGCTCCAGATTTCGTCGGGTGAGATTTCGAAGGGGCCGACTTCAGAGGCCTTGTCGAGAAACTGCGAGGCTTCGTCATACAGTCGTGCACCAATCAACAGTAATGCATAATGCGCCATTGCAAACGGCGGCGGCGTGCCGGACAGAATCTGCTGTCGCAGTTGAGCCTCTTCCTGACGGTATTCATTGCCGGCCATCCTCATCTCCATGGCGCGAATGGATTCCAGTGCCGGATGCTGACGATCCATGGCAGCCACCGCGCGGTGGAGGTCCGCCACAAGCGCGATCAGCTCCTGCTTCTTCTCTATGCGGCTGTACACGGACAGGTTGTTCGCAGCTGTCGCTGCTCCCAGATAGGCATTGATGAATCCGGGGTCCAGTGCAATGGCATCCTGATAGAAGATAATCGCCTGCTCCCAGTCCACAGGATTGAATTGAGCATTGAGGAATTCGCCATGCATGAAACGCTCGTAAGCCAGCGCGTCCTGCGTGCCCCAGTCCTGCATGCGCGCACGTTCCTTCTCGTCCAGATGAATCTCCAGTGCGCTGATGATGTTGGTCACAATCGTGTCCTGTATGGCGAACAGGTCGCCCTCGGTCATGTCGAAACGGCCAGAATATTCGTGGACGCCATCCTCGGCGCGCACCAGATTCACGATCACTCGCAGTCGATCCTCCGCCTGAATCAAGGTGCCTTGCAGGACATGACTTACCTTGCCAGGTAATGGTTGGACAAGAGCGCGCGACTCGCCGACCTCTGATTCGTCAGGTAGAGAGACGACACTGAGCGAATTCAGCATCGAAAGATCATTGATTAGTGTGCTCGTCAAACCCTCGACCAGGTAGCGATTGGTCTCGATGCCATTGGTCTCGAAGCGGAAGGTCGGCACGCCGATCACCAACTCCCGCTCCAGTGGTTGCCCGCGTTCGAGGTCGGTTATCCAGATCAATGCGATCAGCACCAGACTCACGCACAAACCTACAGCTGCTTGCCGTGCATCTCTCAATTCCAGACCCAGCTTTATGCGCTGCAGCGGGTTTGAAGGGGCACCCCTATCTATCTGTTTGTCGATAGTTCCACCGATAGTGTCGCCGATAGTTCCATCGACAGAACCACCGATAGTACCGACGCCAGGGACTGTGGCCAGGAGTTTGTAGCCGCGCTTGGGGACGGTCTTGATATAGCGTTGGCTCCGTACACTATCCCCCATCGCTGCGCGCAGCTCCGCGATTGCTTTGTGTATAGCGTGATCCGAGGCCACCGAGCTCCAGAACTTGCTCAGTAACTCCTCGCTGCTGACGATACGGTTTCCATGCTCTGCCAGATAGATGAGAACCTCCATGCTGCGAGGAGAAACCTTATGCTCCACATCGCCGAGGACAATCTTGCTGTCAATCCGCGAGATTTCGAACGGGCCGATGGTGAGCGTTCTGTTGAGTTCTGCGTTCATTCTTGCACCGCTGTTGCGAATTGGTGACGCTTTTCGGGGCGCTTGCCCCTTTGTGGCACACATCCTTGAGCAAGCTCCGCGTCTTTGGTGGCTTGCCAGCGCGCTCTCCATGTTTTTTGCGCGATCAGGTGAAGCATTTGCAAGATAAGTACCAGACAGAGGAGAAATAACTGGCTGAGGAGAAGCGCGGGAGAAACGAGGAGATACCTCGCAGGAGAAATAGGAGAAGTTTGGGAAGAAGTTTGGAAGAAGATTGGAAGGAAATTCAGCCGTTGGAAGGCGAATACTCCGTTCAGTCCTGCTGCAGTCGAACATTCCTCATCAGAGGTCGACCCGCGCGGACGATCCGACATATGAGTCTTACATAACGTCGCAGTGTCGGGATCGTTCTATAAACAGCAAAATTACAGGAGTCAGCACAATGCCCCAATCTGTTAGTCGACGCGAGTTCATGAATCTGCTGGGCGCCACCTTCGGCACCAGCGCATTGATACGTATTGGTTCCGCGCTCAGCTTGATGCCTGCCGTCGCAGCGCTGTCCCGCCCGGTACTGGCCGCACCCGCTCCCGGAGCGGGCAAGGTAGTTGTGCTGGGTGCTGGCATCTCCGGTCTGACGGCAGCGTGGGAACTGACCAAGGCTGGCTATGATGTGACTGTGCTGGAATCCTCCAACCGTGCAGGTGGCCGCGTCATGACCGTGCGCTCTGGTGATGTGATCGACGAGATCGGCAATCGTCAGGTCTGCGAGTGGGATGCCGAACCTCATATGTACTTCAATGCCGGTGCGGCGCGTATTCCGAGTACCCATAGCAATCTGCTGTCCTACTGCAAAGAGTTGAAGGTTGACCTCGAAGTCTTTATCAATGAGTCCAAGACCGCGTGGGTGCAGGATGACGCCATGCTGGATGGCAAGCCGATCCGCAATGCCGAGCTCTCGACCAACGTGCGCGGGTTCCTGGGCGAATTGTTTGCCAAGTCCTTTTCCAGCGCGCAACTGGATGAGCCCTTCACCGAAGCAGAGTCAGAAACCATCATGGGCCTGATCTCCCAGTTTGGCGGTCTGGACGAAGACATGCTCTACAAGGGCAGTTCCCGCGCGGGCTATGTGAGCGGCGGCTTCATCAACCATGGTGTGCAGAAGGACATGATTGCCTTCAAGAACTTCATGAAGAGCCGCATGCTCTCACTCACCTTCACCGCCAACGAGGGCGAAACCGGGCCGATGCTGATGCAACCCGTCGGTGGCATGGATCGCGTGCCCGCAGGTTTCATTCGTGCACTGGGTGACAGGGTGAAATACGAGACTCCGGTGAAGTCGGTCAAGGTCAAGGACTCCAGTGTCGAAGTCGTGTATCTGCGTGACGGAGAGCCGCAAACTATCGTCGCGGATTACTGCTTCAACTGCATCCCGGCCCATTTCATGTCAGGCATCGAACACAATTTCCCAGCGGAGTATGTCCATGCGATGAAGTACATCCGTCGTGGCGAGGCGATGAAAGGGGCATTCCAGGCGAAGGAGCGCTTCTGGGAGAAGGAAGGTATCTATGGCGGCATCAGTTGGGTGAACGCTCCGATCAGGCAGTTATGGTATCCGAGCCATGGAATTCACAAGGATAAGGGAGTCATCCTGGCTGCCTATGACTTTGGTGGCGGCATGAATTACACCCGCATGACGCAGGAGGAGCGTGTTGAGATGCTGTTGTCTCAGGGCGAGAAAGTACACCCGAACTATCGGCAGCTGGTCGAGAAGCCGATCACTATCGCCTGGCATCGCATGAACCACATGCTGGGATGCGCGGCACGCTGGGGTCGCTCCGGTGGGGGCATGACCCTGGCGGAAGAAGAATTGTTTGCTACCTTGCAACAGCCGGCATTCGGGCGTCATTACCTGATCGGAGATCAGATGGCCTATCACGGCGCCTGGCAGGAGAGTGCAATTCTATCCGCGCACTGGGCGTTGGCCGATATGGACCAGCGCGTCCGCAGCGCAGCCGCTTGAAGCAGCACAAGATTTACTCAGCGCCCGCCATTGTTGGCATATTCTGGAACGTAGGAGTTTAAAAACCATGAAGAAAAGAAATCTGGCCGTTTGCGGCATAGTGTTGGGGGCTCTGGTGAGTGTGGAGGCACTGGCGCAATCCGAGGCGCAGGTCGACGATCACTATTACAACGATCGCTACTGCACGACCTGTCACGGTGCTGATGGCATGGGGAGTGAGGGCATCAGCGCACCGCGTCTGGCGGGCATGGAAGAGTGGTACCTGAAGCGTCAGCTCGAGAATTTTCGCGCCGGCATCCGCGGCACCCATGAAATGGATCTGCAGGGGCGCGAGATGCGCCCGATGGCCATGCCACTGACCGATGCAAGCATCGCCGATCTGCTGGGGTGGATTGGGAGCTGGGAATACAAACCGACGCAAGTCACGCTTGCAGGCGATGCCAGCGCGGGTCGCACCTTGTACGCCACTTGTGCAGCCTGCCATGGCGACGCCGCACAGGGTAACGAGGCATTGGGTGCGCCTGCATTAGCCGGCCAGAACGACTGGTACCTTGTCACGCAATTGAAAAACTTCAAGTCAGGCTACCGGGGTTCCCACGCGGATGACAAGCTGGGTGCTCAGATGGCCCCCATGGCAGGAGCGTTGGCCGATCAGGCCGCAATTGAAAACGTCGTCAGTTACATCAACACATTGGGTCGCTGAGGCGAGGAGTCCATTATGAAATCAGTCATCATACGTCCGCTATTCCTGTCCGTTCTGCTGTTTCTGGTAGCCTGCGGCGCCGACGAGGCTGGCACAGGGTCAGTCGTTATGGCACAGGAAGAGCCTGTTGTCGAAGCGGCGGCCGCGTCGATTGAGCGTTTCAACGAAGGCACCAACTTCTATAGTGTGATCGCGATTCCGCCAGGTGCCGAGACTCTCTATTTGAGCGGCGCCGGAGCCAGCCCGAAAGAGGACGGCAGCTGGGGAACGATGGAAGAACAGGCCATTCAGATTTTCGAGACCTTCCAGGCCACGTTGGAAGGCATGGGCTGGTCCCTTGAGGATATCGTTCAGGTGCGAGTGTTCGCCGTTGCAAGTCCGGATGGTTCGTTGGATTTCGAGGGTTTCAACACGGGTTATCGCCGCTTCTTCGGCTCGGATATCAATCCAATGAAGCCGGTGCGCTCGTTCGTGCAGGTAGCAGCGCTGGTGCGGGAAGGATGGCTGCTGGAAGTGGAAATCCGAGCGGCGCGCATGCCGCAGTAAGGACAGAATTACATCTTTGACTCTGACACTTGCAACACAGCCATTTGAGGGAGAAAGGATCGCACCTTTCTCCCCTTTTTTTTTGACCTTATTTGATTTGTGCCAGCAGCTCGCGATGCTGTTGCGGTGAGAGGCGGGGGCCAAACTGGGAAACGACTTTCGCCGAGGCCAGACTCGCGAGGCGCCCAGCCGTCGCGAAATCCATGCCCTGGGTGAGGGCGTAGAGAAACGCGCCTGAGAACATGTCGCCAGCGCCATTGGTGTCCACTGCCTTCACTGCGTGCGGGGCTACGTCGATGTAATTGTTGCCATCGAACAACAGAGCGCCATGTGCCCCGCGTGTCACGGCAAATTGCGCCGCCTTCTGTTCGAGTGCCTTGCAGGCTTCTTCCAGCGTGTCCTTGCCGGACCACAGCATTGCCTCTTTCTCGTTGCAAAACAGCAGATCGACGCCTTCGCCGATGAACTCGTTGATACCGTCAGGGAAGTACTCCACCATCGCCGGGTCAGAGAACGTCAGCGCGAATTTCACGCCCTGTTCTCTAGCGTGTTCCTTCAGCTCCAGCACCGCTGCGCGGGCGCTGGGCGAGGTGACCAGATAACCTTCCACATAGGCGTATTCGGAAAGACGAATCGCGTCGTAGTCCAGTTCCTCCACCGAGACGAGTTGCGAGATGCCGAGCGAGGTCAGCATGGTGCGCTCCGCGTCCGGGGTGACCATGACCACGCAGCGGCCAGTGACGCCCTGTTCGAGAGAGCTCGACAGGTTGGTACTGATGTTCTGGCTGCCCAGTTCCTTGACGTAAAAGTGCCCGGTCTCGTCATTCGCAACCTTGCAGGAAAAGAACACGCGGCCGCCGAACTGGCTGAGCGCATACATGGAATTGGCCGCAGAGCCACCGCCCGCACGTTTCTTCAGGCCGAAGCGTTGGGTCAGCATCGCGACCAGCTCCTGCTGCTTGTCTGCATCGATCAACGTCATGAAGCCCTTCTCGATGCCCGCATCGATGAAGAACTGGTCTTCCACTTCGAACTCTTTGTCCACCAGCGCGTTGCCGATGCCGTAAACGTCGTACTTTTGCATGAATCTCTAAGTCCTGTGCTTGTGATCAGTGGGAATTTTCAGAGCGTCGCGAAGGCCTTCTCGGCGGCGTCCAGCGTCAGTTGAATCTCTTTGTCACCATGCGCGGCCGACACGAAGCCAGCCTCGAATGCGGATGGCGCGAGATAGACGCCATTGTTCAGCATGCTGTGGAAGTACTTGCGGAAGCGCGGCACGTCACAGGCCATGACTTGATCGAATGTGGTGACCTGTTGCTCGTGAGTGAAGAAGCAACCGAACATGCCGCCGACCTGATTGGTGCTGAAGGGGATCTTCGCGGCGTCGGCGCGATCCTGCAGTCCGGCCATCAAGGCGTTGGCGCGGTGTGACAACTGCTTATAGAAGTCTGGCTTCTGAATCTCCGTCAGCATCGCCATGCCAGCGGCGACGGCCAGTGGGCTGCCCGCCAGCGTGCCTGCCTGATAAACCGGGCCCATCGGGGCGATCATCTCCATGATCTCGCGG
The DNA here is from genome assembly GCA_030645995.1 of Gammaproteobacteria bacterium. GTDB lineage: Bacteria > Pseudomonadota > Gammaproteobacteria > Pseudomonadales > Pseudohongiellaceae > UBA5078. Next base: position 21,357 of record JAUSMU010000424.1, read on the forward strand.
CGTCCACCAAAGGCGCCGACCGGCAGACCACCGCCAATGACCTTGCCGAGCGTCGTCAGGTCGGGAGTCACGCCATAGACAGCTTGTGCGCCGCCGAGAGCCACGCGGAAACCACTCATGACTTCGTCGAATATCAGCACGCTGCCGTACTGAGTGCACACGTCGCGCAGAGCCTGCAGGTAACCGGGGATTGGTGGCACACAGTTCATGTTGCCTGCCACCGGTTCGACGATGATGCAGGCGATCTCGTGGCCACGGGTGGCAAAGAGTTTCTCCAGCGCATCGACATCGTTGTAGGGCAGCACATAGGTGAGATCGGTGTAAGCCTTCGGCACGCCGAGAGAATCCGGCTCGCCGAGTGTGAGGGCGCCAGAGCCCGCCTTCACCAGCAGTCCATCGACGTGACCGTGGTAGCAGCCTTCGAACTTGACGATCTTGTCGCGACGCGTGAAGCCGCGCGCTACGCGAATCGCGCTCATGGTGGCCTCCGTGCCGGAGGTCACCAGGCGCACGCGCTCAATCGACGGCACGAGGTCGCAGATGGTGCGAGCGATGGTGATCTCCGCTTCGGTCGAGGCGCCATAACCCAGGCCGTGAGTCAGCTGCTCTTGAAGGGCTTTGATGACCGCCGGGTGCTTGTGTCCGAGGATCAGCGGACCCCAGGCGCCCACATAATCGATGTAGCGATTGTTGTCCTCGTCGATCAGCCAGGCACCTTCACCGCCTTGGAAGAATAACGGGTTGCCACCTACGCCACGGAAGGCTCGGACGGGAGAATTCACGCCGCCGGGAATATAGCGCTTGGCCTCCTCAAACAGCTTCGCCGAGCGGCTGACTTTTTTCTCTGGATTGCTTTCACTCGCAGACATGGGTTCCTCGATGCTACCGCTTGTTCGGGGGTGCAATGGATGGTTGGAATAGTGAATTCAGTTGCCGGGTCCGTGTACAGACATCGGGCGTGGCGAACAGGTAGTGAATGACGGCCAGCATGTCGGCGCCAGCGTCGATCAATGTGGCGCCATTTTCGGCGTTGATGCCTCCGATTGCAACAATGGGCAGCCGCAGCGCTGCTCGCGCCTGACGGAGGTCGTCGAGTGTTGCCGGTGGAGCCAGAGGCTTGGTGTTGGAGGGGAAAAAACGTCCGAAGGCGACGTAAGACGCCCCCTGTGCCTGCGCGTCCCGAGCCAGTGTCAGGTTGTTGTGACAGGTGATGCCGATGATGGCCGAGTCTCCCAGGCGCTGGCGCGCAGAGCGCAACCGGGCATCTCCTTGCCCAAGATGTACTCCGTCCGCCCCCACTTCCAGACACAGGTTGACATCATCGTTGATCAGAAATGGAGTTTGGAATTGCCCACAAAGCGTCTTGAGAGCCTGGCACTGCGCCACGCGTTCGGCCTGGGGTGAGTGCTTGTTGCGGTACTGCAGAACACTCAGTCCTGCCTCCAATGCTGCTTGCACGCGCTCGCACAGCAGATCACCAGTGAGCAAGGTTTCATCGGTGATGGCGTACACACCGCGAGATAGGATGGGAGCCTGCGCCATTCAGCGGTTCCAGTGGCTGCGGTTGGGCAGAAACTGCCCGAAGCCTGCGCGGGTGCCATGATTCAGCGATTCCCAGGTGAAGCGTTGTGCCTGCTGGGCCGCCTCGTTGACTTGAAGTCCGTGCGCCAGGTAGCCAGCGAGAGCGGCGGCCAGCGTGCAGCCAGAGCCATGATATTCATGTTCAAGACGCTGCCATGAGTAGGACTGGGTAGGCTGATGACGGGTATAGAGACGGTTGATGACCTGGGGGCTGTTGGCATGAGTGCCGGTGAGCAGCACGTGCTGACAGCCACGATCCAGCAATTCATTCGCGCTCGCGTCGAAGCTGTCGCCATTGGGGGCTAAGGCGCGCAGCTCGTTGGTGTTTGGAGTGATAACAGTCGTCATCGGCAGGAGTAGTGTATTAATCGCTTCGGCAATACTTTCGCGGGAGAATTCATAACCACCCCCAGCCCGCAGGATGGGGTCGAGTATCACGGGAATATCCGGATAGTCGGTCAGAAGAGTGTGAATGACCTCCACCGTCTTGATGCTGCCGAGCAATCCGATCTTGAAGGCCTGGACCGGAATGTCTTCCAGGACGGCGCGCGCCTGTGCTATCAGAAGCGCCGGGTCAGTCGGGTGTGAGGCCATGACGTTGCCAGTGTCCTGCACTGTCAACGCGGTGACGATCGGCAGGCAATGGCAGCCAGTGCTGAACAGCGCCTCGATGTCTGCCTGAATGCCCGCTCCGCCAGTGGGGTCGAGCCCTGAGAAGCACATGACATTGGGTTTCTTGTCTGCAATATTCTGCACAGTGAGGACTCGCTTTTGGTGTGCCTTCTAAAACGGACGAACGACCACGAGAATGACGATTCCGATCAGCAGGAACACGGGGAGTTCATTGAAGTAACGGAAATAGACATGACTGCGCGTATTCTTCTCGTCGCGGAACGCGATCATGATGCGCCAGCAGAAGTAGTGATAGATGCTCAGCAGAATGACCAGCGTGAGTTTGGCGTGCATCCAGCCGGAGCTCATGTAATAGGATGGATCGTAGGAAATCAGCCATATACCCAGAATAACGGTAGCGATCGCGGAAGGCGTGGCAATGCCTCTGAACAACTTGCGCTCCATAATGATGAAACGATCCTTGCTGATCTTGTCTTCACTCATGGCGTGATAGACGAACAGGCGAGGCAGGTAAAAGATTGCCGCGAACCAGCAGACGACAGCGATGATGTGAAAGGCTTTGACCCAGGCCATAACGTTCCTCGTGAATGCAAGCTGATGCCGCAGGCGCCACAACGAGAGGTGCTGACGGGTGGTCCTGCGGAGGGAGAGGCTACACTAGCACAGCTGATAAAATGGATCGAGCCGGAAAACACGGGTATTATCGCGGGCTCGCAATTAGATACGCAGACAGGAGGAGCCAATGATCAAGGTCGGAATCGTCGGAGCAACAGGTTATACCGGAGTGGAATTATTACGTCTGCTCGCCCCGCGCAAGGATGTCAGTATCAAGGTCATTACGTCACGTGAGCTGCAAGGTTCCTCTGTGGCCGATTTGTTTCCGAATTTGCGCGGGCACATTGACCTGGCATTCTCCACCCCGGACACGGAGGAGCTGTTCGCCTGTGACGTGGTGTTCTATGCAACGCCTCACGCGGTGGCCATGAAGACGGTCCCGCAATTGCTCGCCCGAGGCGTGCGCGTCATCGATCTTTCTGCTGACTTCAGGCTGCGCGATCGAGCGCTCTGGGAAAAATGGTACAACGTCAGCCACGAGAGTCCCGACCTGCTGGGGCAGGCCGTTTACGGGCTGCCAGAGGTGAACAGGAAGCAGATTGTTGATGCGCGTCTGTTGGCGGTGCCGGGCTGCTACCCTACCGCGATTCAACTGGGGTTCCTGCCACTGCTTGAAAAGGGTCTTATCGATACTGGCAGTCTGATTGCGGACGCCAAATCCGGCGTTAGTGGTGCGGGACGCAAGGCGAGCGTCGGCAGCCTGCTGTCAGAAGCGTCCGAGTCGATGCACGCTTATGGCGTGGCTGGACATCGTCATTTGCCGGAAATCTCTCAAGGGTTGAACACATATGCCGGGGAGGAGGTCAAGTTGACCTTCATCCCGCATCTGACGCCGATGATTCGTGGCATTCATGCCACTCTTTATGCGCCACTGCGAAATCCTGAAGTAGCAGTGGATCTGCAGGCGGTGTTCGAGGAGCGCTACAAGGATGAACCGTTTGTGGACGTTCTGCCGAAGGGGCAATTTCCTGCGACTCGCAATGTGCGCGGTTCGAATCGTTGCCAGATTGCCGTCTGCCACTTGCCGCACAACAACATGGTGGTAGTGCTGTCTGTCATCGACAATCTGGTGAAGGGCGCTTCCGGGCAGGCCATCCAGAACATGAATATCATGTTTGGTCTCGACGAATCCGAGGGACTGCAGGTGGTCGCTCTCCTGCCTTGAACTGATAGCAGACTGAGGTCTCATGCCCGGAGTCGTGAAAGGCAGCAAACAGCAGCACATGGTGGTGGTTCCGCATAGGCCTTGGTTGCGCTATGCCTTGCTGGCTGGAGTGCTGACTGCTGCAGCGTTGGGTTTTGGATTTGGCTATCTTGATGCTGCAGACGAATTCGCCACCACTTCGGCAGATAACCAGCAGATGGCGCTGGAGCTTGCCGACGCTCGAGATGAGCTACAGGGATTGCGGTCGCAAGTGGTTATATCAGACCGTACCAGCATCATGGATCAGCGTGCCAACGAAGAAGTGCAGGAGACCATCAACAGCTTGAGACAGCGCATCATGCAGTTGGAGCAGGATGTGATGTTCTATCGGCAGGTGATGACGCCGGAGCTCGCCGAGCCAGGTCTGATCATCGCCGAGTTCACCGTGCAGCCCACGGACTTGCCAGATACCTATCGCTACAGAGCCGTTTTTCGCCAGGCTGGCGCTGGGGACAGGGAGCTCAAAGGGAAAGTGCAGATTGATGTGGCGGGCACGCGAGCTGGCGAGAAGGTGCTGCTGCCGCTGCAGGAGCTGGTATCTGGCGCGGAGACAGTCAATACCGTGCTGAATTTTCGTTATTTCCAGAATATTGAAGGTGAGCTGGTCGTGCCTGCTGATTTTCTGCCAACGCAGGTGGAGATTCGGGCGGAGTCGATGGAGCCGCAACAGCGAAAACTGGAAAAACTGTTTAACTGGACGGTCGCGGAGGGTTGAGGATGTTTGGAGCGTCGGGAAAGAGCAAACCAAGGCAGCAAGGTCCGGCACATACTCTGATTTCGCGTCAGACCGAGATTTCCGGAGATGTGCGCTTTAGCGGTGAGTTGATCATCGAAGGCACTGTCCGAGGCAATATCTTTGCTGAGGATGAGTCTGCAGCTCTGGTGAGAGTGGCTGAAACGGGTGTAGTCGAGGGGGAGATCTGCGTTCCCTCAGCGATTATCAATGGTCTTGTCAGAGGCGATGTACATTGTGCCAAGCACTTGGAGCTGGCGGCAAAGGCAGTGGTGATCGGCAACGTGTACTACTCATTGATCGAGATGGTCATGGGGTCGGAGGTCAATGGCAGTCTGATGCACATTGGCAGAGCTCAGCAGGACTCGAAGCGGCTGGCCGGTGCTTCCGGCAACGTGCTTTCCTACGATACGGGCAATGAAACAATAGTTGACTGAATTACTTGGTTTTCGCCATAATCGCCGAATTGCGCTTGGCGCCAGCCTGTTTGGCGCTTCCTCCTACAGACAATCCATGGTATGCCGATGTCCGTTGTTCAGTCACACGATCCGACCAACATCTCTCTATCCCTGAATGCCGCGGACAAGATCAAGACCTTGATTACGGAAGAGGGGAATCCTCGACTGAAATTGCGTGTGTTTGTGACGGGGGGCGGGTGTTCAGGATTCCAGTATGGATTCAGCTTTGATGAGACGGTCAACGAAGACGATACGGTAGTCAGTAACAGCGGCGCTGATTTAATGGTGGACCCGCTCAGTTTTCAGTACCTTCAGGGCGCGAAAGTCGACTACGTCGAAGGATTGCAGGGGGCTCGCTTTGTTGTGAACAATCCCATGGCGTCTACTACCTGCGGTTGCGGCTCTTCATTCTCGGTTTGAAAGTGACCAAGAGCCTTGTCTCTTGCCATCAGCCTCGCTGCGATAGATGCCACCGAGTATGCATGGATGTCGCGCTCCAGTGACGCTGCGACAGTCAATTGCTTCCCCCAGCCAGGTCTTTCTGGCCATCCACGCGAATGCCACACCTTCCACCCAGTCTGGTGCTAATCCAGCCTCATCGCTCGAAATGACGCGGACTGGTGCCATCAGCGCTCTGAGCCTTTGCAGAAGGGCCGTGTTGTAGGCTCCTCCACCGCAAACGATGAGCTCCTCGATCTTTCGAGAGCGCCAATTGGTGCTCTGTGCGATTGTCTGAGCAGTGAACTCCAGTAGTGTCGCCTGCACGTCTGCATCTGCGATGGGTTCCAGTTCGATGAGTTTCCCGATCAACCAAGGCAGGTTGAACAATTCCCGACCAGTGCTTTTTGGGGCTGGCAAGGTAAAAAAGTCTTCGCTCATTAGGCGTTCAAGCAGTGTGCTGTCAACTGTACCGCTTTGTGCCCATGCCCCACTTCGATCAAATGGCAAACCACTCTTCAGGTTTATCCAGGAGTCCATCAAGACGTTTCCAGGTCCTGTATCGAATCCAATCAGTGGTGACTCGGCGTCAACGCTCAATAGTGAAATATTGGCTATGCCTCCAATGTTGAGCACCGCCCTGCGCGCGGTACCGGTGCCGAAATACCCTTGATGAAACAGCGGAGTGAGCGGAGCACCCTGGCCACCAGCGGCCATGTCCTTTCTGCGAAAGTCTGCAATTGTCGTGATGCCGGTCATTGCACTGATAGTGTTGGGATCACCAATTTGCATTGTGAACTGATGTGATCCCTGGGGGTGATGTTGAATGGTCTGCCCATGGCTCCCAATCGCAATGATATCTGCAGGCTTCAGCTCACTCTTTGCTAGAAGAGTGTTGACTGCCTCCGCAAACAATCGCCCAAGTGCGATATCGGTTTCCCCCAATAACCGCAGTGAGATCGATTGATCCTGGCATAACAGCAGCAGGTTCTGTCGCAGAGATGCAGGTACTGAATGCGAGTGCGTGGCGACAAGGTGTGGGGGAGTCTGGGAGAAATCGACGAGAACGCAATCAATGCCGTCGATGCTGGTGCCAGAAAGCAATCCAATGAAGTATTCAGGAGTGGGCATTATGGCAATCTTCCTCTGTATGGAAAGGGAGTCTGCACTGCAGTGGATATTTGGCGCTCTTACTGCGCCAAGGAGTTTTGGTTTCGCGGGGTTGTAGTGTTGTAGCTGAGAATTCTTGTGTCGGTGTTACGGATATGCAGCTTTGCCAACTGCTCTCGAATATGGGAGCGGAAGCGTGGTAGTTCGGAGGGATCTACGGAATTGGCTTTAGGCATTTGATCGAGAATTTTGGCGGGATCCTTGTGTTCGCCGTTCACGAGGAACTCATAATGCAGGTGTGGGCCGGTTGATCCTCCAGTGGTCCCTACATAGCCAATTACTTCGCCTTGGCTTACGCGAGATCCCTTCTTGAGTCCCTGAGCGTAGTCATTCAAGTGTGCGTATTTGGTCTCAAACTGGCCGTTATGCTGAATTACGATGAGTTTGCCAAAGGAGCCGTTTCTGGCGGCCCAAGTCACGACTCCATCGCTGGTGGCTCTGACGGGAGTTCCTCTTGGGGCTGCATAATCGGTGCCGCGGTGGGCGCGTATCGTGTTGAGAATGGGGTGTTTGCGGCTGAGATTGAAATTTGAGCTAATACGGAACACATCCAGCGGGGTTCGCAGGAATGCTTTGCGCATACTCTCGCCATCCGGATTGTAATAGCCTACTTCGCCATCTGCGCTTTCATATCGAAAGGCTGTGTATTGTGAACCCTGATTGGTGAACTGTGCAGCAATGATCTCCCCGTTACCTATGAACTCTCCGTCGAGATACTTCTCTTCGTAAACGATGCTGAAGTTATCGCCTTCCCGGGGGTCCAGGATGAAATCGATCACGCCGCCGAAAATATCCGCCATCTCCATGATGGAAACGGCGGGTATATCGGCCTTCTGACCTGCCATGAACAAGCTATCGTTGATGACGCCTTCTTTGAAGGTTTCGATGATGTCGGGAGTTCGTTGGATTGGCTCTACTTGGTAAGCGTCGTCGTTCAGCGTAAAAAGGTAGCCATCAATTGGGGATTTCAATACTTTCAATTGGGAAAGGGTGCCAGGTTCGGAGATGTTGAAGCTGAGTTGGTAGCCTGGGTAAAGCTTGTTCAGCACCTGAGCTTCTTCGTTGCTGTTCAAAACTCTGTACATATCTTGAGCATCCAGTCCAACCTTAGTAAAGATTGCCGAGAGATTGTCTCCTGCCTGCACCTCATGCTCAGTCCATGGGGTTTGGTCCACTTGGACCGGTTCGGGAGTTGGTGCAGCAACGATGCTGGTATTCAGCGGTGTGTCATAATTGATACGATCACCATGCGCCGACTCCTCAGGAGCAAACATGAGAGTAACAGCCAGCAACAGACTCAAAGCGCTGGCCAGTACCAAATGGTCATGGGGGTAATATTTGCTGATCAGCAGCTTGGCTGCCCCCCAAAAATTCATGAAAATGCTGATAGCCTTTCTCTTTTCTTATTGCCGAATCCGGCTTGTGAAGTGTTGCTAGACCGGCAATTCTTATGACTTTTCCCGGGCAGGTCAAGTCTTATTCCGTTTAGTAGTGTAAAATTGCCCGCCTTGTCTGGCGCCTTGGTTCGCCGCTGCAATCAGAGTCCGCGTGAGATGCTGCTCGTTGGCGTAGTCGCAGGTTTTACCGGGCCATTTATTCCTTCAGGATGGATCTATGTCCGCTACATCAATCAATATTATTAACGATCTGGAGAGTCGAGGTTTAGTGTCTCAGATGACCTCCGGTGATGAGCTGAAAACATTTCTTTCGCGATCGCGTACGCTCTACAGCGGTTTTGATCCTACAGCTGAAAGTCTGCACATTGGTAACTTGGTTCCATTGTTGGCACTTAGAAGATTTCAGCTTGCAGGACATACGCCAATCGCTTTGGTTGGAGGTGCGACTGGACTGATTGGTGATCCCAGTTTCAAGGCGGCAGAAAGGCAATTGAATGCGAGTGATGTTGTTGAGGGGTGGGTTGAACGGTTGAAGGGGCAGGTCTCTCAATTTCTGGAGTTTGACGGTGGGGCGAATTCTGCGATCGTTGTTAATAATCTGGACTGGGTAAAGGGTGTCAGTGTTCTGGACTTTCTGCGTGATGTAGGCAAGCACTTTTCCGTCAATGCAATGATTCAGAAAGATTCTGTAAAACAGCGGCTAGAACGGGAGGGCGCCGGGATTTCGTTCACAGAGTTCAGTTACATGATTTTACAGTCCTATGATTTTGCCGAGCTCTATGATAGGTACGGTTGCACTCTTCAGATAGGTGGAAGTGATCAGTGGGGCAATATCACTGGTGGTATTGACCTTGCTCGGCGCATGTACAAGGCTCAGGTATACGGTCTCACTATCCCTTTGGTTACAAAAGCCGACGGGCAGAAATTTGGTAAAACAGAGACTGGCACTATCTGGTTGGATGCCGCGAAGACTTCGCCCTACACGTTCTACCAGTTCTGGTTAAATGCCGCCGACGCTGACGTATATACCTACTTGAAGTATTTTACGTTTCTTGATGTAGCGACAATTCATGATATCGAGGTGGCCGATATGGCTGAGCGAGGCAAGCCGCAGGCTCAGAGCATTCTTGCCAGAGAAGTCACGCGATTGGTACATGGAGCTGAAGGGCTAGCTGCCGCAGAACGGATTAGCCGTGCGCTATTTACAGGAGATACCAATACCTTAAGCAGAGAAGATTGCGAACAGCTCAAATTAGATGGGTTACCGAATACACTACTTATAGGTGGGCGAAAGAATATAGTTGAGGCGTTAGTGGAGACTGGTCTCGCGTCGTCCAATAAAATGGCCCGAGAGTTCATAGCCAATACTGCTGTCGCCGTCAATGGGGCCTGTGTGGATTCGCCGGATTTTGATCTTCGTATTGAAGCGTCCTTGTTTGGCAGATATGCGATTATTAAACGGGGCAAGAAGATGTTTCACTTGGTGTGTTTCGGTGCCTAAAAGAAAGTCGATAAAATTTGAATTTGGAGATTGTCTCTGGTTGAAGTTGTGGCATAATGCGCGCCCTTGTGACGATATGTGCAAGGGTTAGAGGGAAGCGGAAAGCGAGCTTCCTAGGCAGTTGAAAGATTTCAAAATCTTCTCTTGCCAAGATTGAGCAAGTGCGTATAATGCGCGGCCTCCCAACCACGAAG
>JAUSMU010000443.1 GCA_030645995.1 Gammaproteobacteria bacterium
GCTCTGCATTGTGCCCAGCACAACAAGGTGTGGGAGCGTGCCCGCACGCGATTGGGCTTTTCGCAATTCAATCGCGTGCAGGCACGCTCCCACACCTTGTTGTGCTGGGCACAATGCGGGGCCACGAGTATAATCCGCGACTTTTCGTGCACATCCCGTAATTCGCAAGGACAAACAGCCATGAGCCAGGGCGTACTCGCCGACGAAATCCTCCGCAGACGCACCTTCGCGATTATCTCTCACCCGGATGCGGGCAAGACGACAATCACGGAGAAGCTCTTGTTGCTCGGGCGTCTGATTCAAAAGGCTGGCACGGTGAAGGGCAAGAAGTCTGATCGTCACGCCACCTCGGACTGGATGGCCATGGAGCAGCAACGCGGCATCTCCGTCACCTCGTCGGTCATGCAATTTCCTTACAACGACCGCATCGTCAATCTGCTGGACACGCCAGGGCACGAAGACTTCTCGGAAGACACCTACCGCGTGCTCACCGCCGTGGACTCGGCGCTGATGGTGGTTGACGGTGCCAAGGGCGTCGAGGAGCGCACCATCAAGCTGATGGATGTGTGCCGTCTGCGCGATACGCCCATCTTCACCTTCGTCAACAAACTTGACCGCGAGACTCTCGCGCCAGTCGATGTGCTCGATGAGATCGAGACCGTACTCAAAATCCGCTGTGCGCCCATCAACTGGCCGCTCGGCATGGGTAAGGAATTCAAGGGTGTCTACAATCTATACACTGATACCGTCCATGTTTATCAGCACGGGCAGGGCGATCGCCTGCCGGATGACATCCGCATTCAGGGCCTGGACAGTCCCGAGGCTCGCAAGCTGCTCGGTCATTACGCCGACGACGTGCAGGCCGAGATCGAGTTGGTAAAGGGCGCCAGCAACCTGTTTGATGTCAATGAATACCTGGCTGGTCGCATGACCCCGGTGTACTTTGGTACCGCGCTGGGTAACTTCGGCGTGCGGGAGATGCTTGACCAGTTCGTGGAGTGGGCTCCATCGCCCTTGCCGCGAGCTACGCAGACGCGCATGGTGGCTCCTGACGAGGAGAAGTTCAGTGCCTTCGTCTTCAAGATTCAGGCGAATATGGACCCGAATCACCGGGACCGCGTGGCCTTTCTGAGAGTCTGCTCCGGCGCCTATCTGCGAGGCATGAAGGTATTGCACACCCGACTCGGCAAGGAGGTGCGCGTCAGCGATGCGGTGACCTTCATGGCGGGGGAGCGTGAGCAGGCAGAGGAGGCCGTCTCTGGCGACATCCTGGGCTTCCACAATCATGGCACTATCCAGATTGGCGACACCTTCACTGAGGGGGAGATGCTGCAGTACACCGGCATCCCGCACTTTGCTCCAGAGCTGTTCCGCCGTATCCGCCTCAAGGATCCGATGAAGATGAAACAGTTGCAGAAGGGGCTGAGGCAACTGGCAGAAGAAGGTTCGGTGCAGGTCTTCATGCCTTCCAAGAACAACGATTTGATTGTCGGCGCGGTTGGTGTGTTGCAGTTCGAGGTGGTGGCGTTCCGGCTGCAGGATGAGTACAAGGTGGATTGCGTGTACGAGCCGGTGAGTGTCTACAGTGCGCGCTGGGTTTACAGCAAGGATCAGGCGAAGCTGGATGAGTTTCGGAAGAAGGCGTATGAGAATATCGCGGTGGATGGGGGTGATCATCTGACTTATCTGGCGCCGTCCCGAGTAAATCTGGCACTGATGGTAGAGCGCTGGCCCGACATCGAATTTCATGCGACTCGCGAGCACTGATTTTTTAGTGCTCCGTCTTTCGAGCTTGGGCGGGCAGAGGCAGCACTGCAGGACACGCCCGTGAACCCATCCATGGGGGGCTCGATCGCGCCATCCATGGCGCTCAACGGTCCTGCAGTGCTGCCTCTGCCCACCCAAGCTCTAGGCGCAGCGCGTAATTCGGTTGCGGGTGGGCTTTGATGCGCTCGCGGCAGGCTCCCACAGGTGGGTGCGAGGCAGTGATGCAGCCACACATTCTTGAACAGTCTACAAATGGTAGAGGCGGGGAGAGGGGAGGCAGGGGCGGGACCGTTGAGCGCCATGGATGGCGCGAACCGAGCCCTACAAGGACGTATTCACGGGCGTGTCCCGCCCCTGCCTCCCCTCTCCCCGCCTCGGAACGAAGAAGCTCTGAACAAGAGCCAAAACACGAGATCAACATGCAGTTTGAATTGAAAGCTACTGACGGACTCGCGCGACGAGGAACGCTCAAGTTTCCGAGAGGCGAAGTGCAGACACCTGCCTTCATGCCCGTCGGCACCTATGGCACCGTCAAAGGCGTCACCCCCCAGCAAGTTGCCGAGAGTGGCGCCGAGATTCTCCTCGGTAACACCTTCCACCTCATGCTCCGCCCCGGCACCGACATCGTTCGCAAACACGGCGGCTTGCACCAATTCATCGGCTGGGACAAACCCATCCTCACCGACTCCGGCGGCTTCCAGGTCTTCAGCCTTGGTGACATGCGCAAAATCACCGAGGAGGGCGTGAAGTTCCGCTCTCCTGTCGATGGCGCCCAGGTGTTTCTTGGGCCGGAGTCAGCAATTAAAGTCCAACAAGATCTGGGTTCCGACATCATCATGATCTTCGATGAATGCACCCCGTATCCGGTCAGCGAAGCAGACGCGGAAACCTCCATGAACCTCTCACTGCGCTGGGCGTTGCGCTGCAAGGAGGCGCACGGCGATCACCCCTCGGCACTGTTCGGGATCGTGCAGGGCGGCATGTATCCGGCGCTGCGCGAACAGTCGCTCAAGGCGCTGACTGCTATGGACTTCGATGGTTATGCGATCGGTGGTCTGTCGGTTGGTGAGCCCAAAGAAGAGATGATCAAGGTGCTTGATCTCATCGCTCATCAGATGCCTGCGCACAAGCCGCGCTACCTGATGGGCGTGGGGACGCCCGACGACATCATCCAGGCCGTGCTGCGCGGCGTCGACATGTTCGATTGCGTGATGCCTACCCGCAACGCCCGCAATGCGCACCTGTTTACCAGCAAAGGATTGGTGCGCCTGCGCAATGCCCGCTACAAGGATGACACCCGCCCCCTGGATGAGGAATGTGACTGTTATACCTGCCGCAATTTCAGCGTTGCCTATCTGCATCACCTTGATAAATGCAAGGAAATGTTGGGCGCGCAGCTCAATACAATTCACAATCTGCGCTTCTATCAGAAACTGATGCAGGGTTTGCGTCAGGCTATAGAACAGGGTAGATTGGGCGCCTTTGTCGCGGCCTTCTACGCTCGGCAAGAGCCCGCAGACCTTGAAACTCCGTGACGGCTCCACCATTAACATCTGCAGCCATCTGCAACTCAGCCACAAGAGATTATCGACATGAGTTTTTTCATAAGCGCGGCTCACGCGCAACAAGCCGCTCCTGCGGCCGCCTCTCCCATGTTCAACCTGATTTTCATCGGTGGGATGTTCGTGTTGTTCTATCTTGTGCTTTGGCGTCCGCAATCCAAACGCGCCAAGGAACATCGCGAGTTGGTGAGCAGTCTCGCCAAGGGTGATGAGGTCTTGACCAGCGGGGGCTTGCTTGGCAAGGTGACCAAGGTGACCGAAGAATACGTGACCCTTCAAGTAGCTGAAGGCGTTGAGCTGTGTCTGCAAAAAGTGTCCATCGCGGCGGCCTTGCCCAAGGGGACGATCAAGTCGATCCAGTGAGCGGTGGCTTGTTGCCAGTGCTGCCCTTGTCGTCAGTGCCGCCCTTACAGGCGGCGCCATCATTTTGAAAGAGTCTATGCTTCATGCTGAATAAATATCCTCTCTGGAAGAATCTGCTGATCCTCTTTGTTGTCCTGCTGTCAGCGCTCTATGCTGCGCCCAACCTCTATCCGGATGATCCCGCCGTCCAGATATCCCACGAGAGTGAGCCCATCACCGAATTTGAAATGAGCACGGCCACCGATGCTCTGCGCGGAGCTGGAATCGAGTACTTCGGCGACGTCGTTCAGGACAGAACGGGGCTGGTGCGTTTTCGCAACTTGGAAGAACAGCTCCTCGGCAAAGGCGTCATCGAACAGACTCTTGGCAACGGCTACTTCACGGCGCTGAATTTGGCACCTACTACCCCGGGCTGGATGCAGGCTATCAACGCCGGCAAGATGAGTCTTGGACTCGACCTGCAAGGTGGCGTGCATTTCCTGATGGAAGTCGACATGGAGGCCGCTCTGACGCGGCGCATGGAAAACAACATCAGCAATATCCGCCAGCTGCTGCGCGAAGAGCGCATTCGCTCCAGAGCGTTGAACCTCGTGGACAGCAATCACATCGAAATCCGTTTCGATGATGAAGAGTCCCGCTCTGCTGCGCGTGCCTTGCTGCGTGAGAATTTCGCAGAACTGCAGAACCTGAATCGTGAGACTGGCGGTGATTTCTTCCTCGATCTCAGTCTGTCCGAGATCGACATTCAGCAGATGGAGCGCGACACCATTGCCGCCAACAAGACCACCATCCTCAACCGTGTGGACTCACTGGGTGTTTCCGAGCCCGTCGTACAGCAGCAGGGCGCCAATCGTATCGTCGTGGAATTGCCGGGTGTGCAGGATACTGCGCAGGCGAAACGCATTCTGCAGCGTATTGCCACACTGCAGTTCCACCTTGAGGCGGC
>JAUSMU010000456.1 GCA_030645995.1 Gammaproteobacteria bacterium
GGCATCAACAGCAAGGGCAGCCACTCCTTCTCGCGACTGTTCATGTCGCACCCGCCGTTGGCCGAGAGGATTGCAGCGCTGCGCAACGCCTGAACCCCGCCTTCCCCAAAGGGCCGGAGTTGATTGACGAAAGTCAGTCGGCTCTGGCCTTTTCTTTTTGTGGTTTGAAACTGGCAAAATCTGAGTTCTGTACTAGATTCAAAGTAAACATAACCAGAAGGATTGATTTATGAGCTTTGAATTTACAGCCAGGCAGAACAGGTTTGGGGCGCTGTTGGCGTTTGGGTTTTTTCTCGTTTATTTCGCATCAATGTACGTAGGCGGAGTCATCGGATCGGTCCTGTACGACATCGTGTATGCCACCGATGCCGCATCAAACTCGGTGACCGCCAGCTCCGATGCACGCGTCATTTTGGTTGTGATCAAGCGCATCAGCGGGATGTTGTTTGGTGGCTGCATATTATTTTTCCTCCTGCGGCGATGTGTTCAGAGAATGCCACAAGCAGTGAGCTTTGCTGAGTTGGGGTTTGTGCGGAGCAGCTGGGTAAAGTGTATTTTTTTCTACTTGCTTGGACTAACTCTGAGTTTGTTTTTCATGGTGTATTTACGTGAACTGTTTCCGTTCGATGGCGAGCGCTCTCCTGATGCATTAGAGGGGATAAATGAAGTCGCAGAACGTTTTACATACATAGCTGTGTTCTGTCTCATTGTGTTGGCGCCTTTGAATGAGGAGGCGCTCTTCCGAGGTGCGCTCTACTTGGGCTTCAAGAAATCGTTTGGGAGAATAGTAGCTGCACTTTTTGTTACCCTTTTATTCGCTTCAGTTCACCCCGACGCATACTTTGATGGATACTGGGTCAACATATTGGCGCTACTGTCTTATTCCACATTTCTGGTTGTGCTAAGAGTTTGCAGCGGATCGTTGTACCCCTCCATGTCGATGCACGCGGGGATCAATTCTGCGCTGATTTTTCCTGCGCAAATTTTTGCTGGCTAATTCTATGTTGTTTTGTGGTATTACGCGCCGAGTCCCGAGCGGCGGTGATCTGGGTCCTCATTTCGTGTACCCGGTTTTATCTCAGGGAAAGAGAGTTCTTATGCGTACTTTAGGGATGAATGAAATTGAAATGGTTTCTGGTGGTCTTGATATTCACATCGGTACCGATTGGGTTGGTATTGACACTGATGGTGGCGACCTCATGGTAGCTTACGACTGGGCTGTCGACGCCATGACCGACTTCTTCGAATGGTGGGATCCCGCCGGGTATTACAACAGGAGCTGATAGGCTCTAACCGGGTGCAGGCCAATCAGCGCTGATCGGCTTGCACCCTTCTAGAAATATTCACTTTGCCCGGTAGCGCAAATCCAACGTGTATGGATGTGCTGCGTGGGGCTCACCCAGGTCCGGTGTCATTGCTCCCTGAGTGTGCCCGTGCTGCCAGAAGCGCGCCACGCGGCGAGCCTCAGCTTCGTTCGCGTTGACAGGGAAGGTGTCGTAATTGCGTCCGCCGGGGTGCGATACGAAGTAGGTGCAACCGCCCAGAGAGCGGTTGTGGTGCGTGTCGACGATGTCGATCACCAGCGGGGAATGAACGTCGATGGTCGGGTGCAACGCAGAGTAGGGCGCCCACGCCTTGTAGCGGATGCCACCGACAAACTCGCCCTCTGTCCCTGTGCTGCGCAGTGGCACCTTGCGACCATTGCAGGTGACGATGAAGCGGTTGCCCGTCATGTTCTGCGTGCGGACCTGCAGACGTTCGACCGACGAGTCCACGTAGCGCGCTGTGCCCTGTCCGGTGGATTCTTCGCCGAGTACATGCCACGGCTCAATCGCACGATGCAGGTCGAGCTGAATGCCTGCGGCGTGAATGGTGCCGTAATGCGGGAAGCGGAACTCCTGAAACGGCGCGAACCAATCCAGATCGAACGGATAGCCTGCCTTCTTCAGATCATCCACCACCCAGCCCAGATCCTCCCAGACAAAGTGAGGCAGCATGAAGCGGTCGTGCAGCTCCGTGCCCCAGTTGATCAGTGGGCGGTCGTATGGCTTCTGCCAGAAATGCGCGACCAGTGTGCGCAGCAGCAGCACCTGCAGACTGCTCATCTGCCAGTGCGGAGGCATCTCGAAGTTGCGGAATTCCACGATGCCGAGGCGGCCACTGGCGCTGTTGGGCGAGTAGAGTTTGTCGATGCAGAATTCGGCACGGTGCGTGTTGCCGGTGAGGTCCACGAGGAAGTTGCGCAGGATGCGATCTACCAGCCAGTATTGCCCCGTCGTCTCCTGTTCGAGTTGCTGCAACGCGATCTCCAGTTCGTAGAGATTGTCGTCACGCGCCTCGTCCACGCGCGGAGCCTGACTGGTCGGGCCGATGAACTGTCCGGAGAAGAGATAGGACAGACAAGGGTGATTCTGCCAGTAGCGCAGCAGGCTGCCGAGCAGGTCGGGGCGCCGCAGGAACGGACTGTCTTCCGGCTTGGCGGCACCGAGCGTGACGTGGTTGCCGCCGCCTGTGCCCATATGACGACCGTCGAGCATGAACTTCTCTGTACCCAGACGAGTCTGTCGTGCCTGTTCATACAGGGTCTGCACGATGCCCGTCAGCTCCGGCCAGCTCGACGACGGCTGCACGTTCACCTCGATGACTCCCGGGTCGGGGGTAATCAACAGTTTCTGCAAACGATGATCCTTTGGTGGCTCATAACCTTCGATGATGAGCGGACAGGTAAGCTCCTCTGCTGTAGCCTCGATGGCGGCAAGCAGGGCGACATAACGCTCCAGATCGGTCTGTGGCGGCAGGAACAGATAGAGCCTGCCGTCGCGGACCTCTGCACACAAGGCCGTGTGGAAAATGCGGCCATCACCGGGTTCGGCGGCGTCCAGCGCTTCCTGATCTTCGTCGATCAGCAGCGGATACGGGAGCTCCTCGCGCGGCGCAAAAGGGTCGCGCGCGGATTCATGCTCGCCCTCTTTGGGTTCCTGCCATGGCAGGCTGTCCAGCGGCAGTCGAAATCCAACAGGGGAGTCGCCGGGAATCAGCACCAGCTTCTCTTTGCGGAAATACCACCTGCAACTGAGCCAGCGGATATCGCCTTCGATTTCGGTGGAGGCAAGTGGCAGGACGTAGCCGACCTCCTTGTCCAGCCCGTGCGCGAACACGCGTTTGATGCGCGCACTTTCCAGGGGGTCGATCAGCTTGCTGTCCCACAAGGATACATTGGCTGGCAGTTCGGATTCCCGTTTCAGATACCAAGTCTTATCCTCAAAGGCTGGCAGCACATAGCGCGGGCTGATTCGCAGACGGCGCGCCAGTGCGCCGATGAAACTGGCGACCTGACGCTGATTCACGGGGCCGGTCACGCGGTCGTCGGCCAGCAACTGAGGGTTATGCCAGAGTGGTTTTTTGTCGGTGCGCCAGAATAGTCCCAGCGCCCAACGCGGCAGCGGTTCGCCCGGATACCACTTGCCTTGCCCGATGTGCACAATCCCATTCGGGCCGTAGTGTTTCTTCAGCGCGTGCAGCAGTTCACCGGCGAGTTTGCGTTTTTCTTTGCCAAGCGCGGCGGTGTTCCACTGTGCGCTCTGCATGTCGTCAATAGAGATGAAGGTGGGCTCACCACCGACAGTCAGGCGCACATCGTGTTCCTGCAATTCTTCATCGACGCGCATTCCCAGCGCATTGATCTCCTGCCACTGTTCGCTGGTGTAAGGCTTGGTCACACGCGCGTCTTCGTGAATGCGCGTCACACTGTTGTCGTGAAAAAATTGCACCTCGCAGACGCCGGTGCTGCCCGTTATTGGTGCAGCGCTGACCGGGTCAGGCGTACAGGCGAGTGGAATGTGCCCTTCGGCAGCAAGCAGGCCGGAGGTAGGGTCGAGTCCGACCCAGCCCGCACCGGGGATGAACACCTCTGTCCACGCATGCAGATCCGTAAAATCCTCGGCAGGGCCGGAAGGCCCGTCGATGGCGCGGACGTCTGCACTCAATTGCACCAGATATCCCGAAGCGAAGCGTGCGGCCAGCCCCATATGGCGCAGAGTTTGCACCAGTAACCATGCACTGTCGCGACAAGAGCCGAGTTTGCGGGTGAGAGTTTCCTCGCAGGTTTGCACGCCCGGCTCCATGCGGATCACATAATTGACGGCGTGCTGGGTGCGGCTGTTCTCGCCGACGAGGAAACTGACGATGGGTTGTCTGCTGCTGTTGACGCCCTTGAGCCAGGTCTTCATCTGCGGACCGTTCTCCTTGATCTCGAGATAAGGTGCCAGGTCTTTGGCCAGTTGCAGATCGTACTTGAATGGAAAATGTTCAGCGCTTTCTTCGACAAAAAAATCGAAGGGATTGATGACAGTCATGTCGGCAATCAATTCGACTGTGATGGACAATTCCTTCGCCGGTTCCGGGAAGACAATGCGTGCCAGGTGATTGGAAAAAGGATCCTGCTGCCAATTGATAAAATGCGTGGCTGGAGAAATTTTGAGCGAGTATGCACTGATCGGCGTGCGACAATGTGGTGCGGGTCGCAGGCGTACAACGTGTGGCATGATCGGTACAAGACGATCAAAGCGATACGTGGTCTGGTGGTGTATTGCTACTTTAATTGTCATAAGGTAATGTGCCCGAATATGCGTATTGACTGGAATTCCTACAACCCTGGAGCGTTCTACGACGAGCTGATAAGTTCGCCTGGAAATGCTCGAAACTCTGGTCGGATTCTGGCCGGATATCTCGCCTCACTCAAGAGTGAAGACCTTCAGCAACGCAAGACAGCCGCAGAACTGGCCATCAAGGCGATGGGGATTTCTTTTACTGTCTACAGCGAAGCAGGAAATATCGATCGGGAGTGGCCGTTCGACATTATTCCCCGAATTATCACAGAAACACAATGGCGCCAGACAAGTAAAGGTCTTGAGCAGCGCCTGCGTGCATTGAACTGTTTCATTCACGATATTTACAACGATCAGAAGATTCTCAAGGACAAAGTTGTCCCCGCCGAATTAATTGCCAAGTCGGTCAATTTTCGCAAAGAGTGCATCGGCATGAAGCCGCGCTTCGATGTCTGGGCACACATTTGTGGCACGGATTTGATTCGCGATACCGATGGTCGTTTTTATGTGTTGGAAGACAACCTGCGCGTTCCGTCGGGTGTCTCCTACATGCTGGAAAATCGCCAGGTCACCAAGCGCGTGTTTCCGGAATTGTTCGAAAACTACGACATCGAACCTATCACTGAATATACGGCGCAGCTGTTCGATATGCTCGCAGCGATTTCTCCCCGGCCTCTGGATTATCCCGAAGTCGTGGTGCTCACGCCCGGTATCTACAACTCCGCTTACTTCGAACATTCATTTCTCGCGCAACAAATGGGCGCTGAGCTCGTCGAAGGCAGTGACCTGGTGGTGGAAAATGATTGTGTCTACATGCGCACCATCAACGGACTTTCCCGTGTCGATGTGATCTATCGCCGCATCGACGATATGTTCCTCGACCCAGAAGTTTTTCGTCCCGACTCTGCACTCGGTGTGCGCGGGCTTATGCGCGCATGGCTAAAGGGCAACGTGGCACTTGCCAATGCCCCCGGCGCCGGGGTCGCTGATGACAAGGTCATCTACACCTATGTTCCCGCCATGATCAAATACTACCTGGGCGAGGATGCAATTCTCGAAAACGTGCCCAGTTATCTGTGTGTGGATGATAAACAGTGCGAGTACGTGCTGAAGAATCTCGACAAGCTGGTGGTGAAGCCCGCCAACGAATCCGGTGGCTACGGCATGTTGATGGGGCCGCAGGCCAGCAAGAAGGAGCGCGAAGAGTTCGCGCTGAAGATCAAGGCCGACCCGCGTAATTACATGGCGCAGCCGCTGATTGGATTGTCGACAGCTCCGGTGCTGGGTGAGCGTGGTGCCGAGCCTCGTCACATCGATCTGCGTCCATTCGTTCTGCAGGGCAAGGGCTCCTACGTGACGCCGGGTGGGCTGACGCGTGTGGCCATGGTCAAGGGATCCTATGTCGTGAACTCTTCGCAGGGCGGCGGCAGCAAGGATACCTGGATCGTGTCGGACAAGGAGGGCGCGTAGATGCTGTCCCGCGTTGCTGAAAGAGTTTACTGGCTCGGTCGTTATCTGGAGCGCGCGGAGAACACAGCACGATTGCTGACCGTGTACTCGACGTTGTTGCTTGATCTGCCGCGTGGTGCACGCATCGGGTGGCACACATTGGTGGAAATCACAGGCAGTCATCCGGAGTTTCACGAACATCACCAGATTACAGACGAGCGCTCTGTCATCCATTTTCTGCTTGCTGATTCCCAAAACTCATCGTCGATTCTGAATTCGTTGTCGATGGCGCGCGAAAATGCCCGCACCACCCGCGAGATCATTCCTTCCGAGGCGTGGGAGCAGATCAACAATCTGTACCTGTTTGCGCGTGACAATGTCAGCAAAAGCGCTGGGCGTGGTCCGCGTCTTCAATTGCTGCAACAGATCATTTCCTATTGCCAGCTGATTACCGGCCTGCTGTCTGGTGCCATGAGTCACAACAGCGGCTACAATTTCATTCGCATTGCCCGCAGTCTCGAACGCGCCGACATGACGACGCGTATCGTCGATGTCGGCTCGGTGACCCTTTTGCCCGGGCTGACCGGTGCGGGGCACGCCGAGCACGTCCCCGAGCCCTATGAGAATATGGTCTGGATGAGTGTGTTGCGCTCGCTCAGCGCGTATCAGATGTATCGTCAGCATGTGCTGGACAGGGTTAATGGCGAGGATGTAGTGACCTTCCTGCTGCAGGATGCGCAATTCCCACGCTCGGTCGTGCACAGCCTGACCAAGTTGGAGAGCTGTCTGCAATCGCTGCCCAATAATGCGGCGACCCTGAAGCAGCTGGAAGTCACCCGCACACTCGCCAGTGAAGCGAATATTCCGGAATTGCTGCAAAACGGACTGCTGGAATATATCGATCAGTTGCAGGTGGAGATTGCCCGAGTGCATGCATGCATAGCCTCCACCTGGTTCCTGCCAGTGGTCAGTGGCCAGCAGCAGTCCGCGTGACGATGGTCTGGCTGCCGCGCGCAATCAGTGATGTCTTGCCATGAAGAATTTCCTCTGTTCCTGTGGGCAGGTGCTGTTTTTTGAAAACACGCTTTGTACCCACTGCCATCGCCGTCTCGGCTTCGATCCCGTGAGCCGTAATCTGTTGGCCCTCGATCCCGTGCGTGATTTGCGCAGCGACGCCACGCTCTGGTGGCGCGCAGCCCAGACAGGTCAGTTCTACCATCGTTGCCGTAATGACACCGAATTCGATCTCTGCAACTGGCTGGTGACAACGCCAGGTCAGCCCTATTGTCTTGCCTGTTCTCTTAACCAGACGGTCCCCGGCGTCAGGGTGGACAACGACTGGCAGCAGTGTCATCGCTGGTGGCGGAGCATGGAACAGGCAAAGCGACGTCTTCTCTTCACGCTCCTGGAGCTCGGCCTGCCCGTGCAGAGCAAGAGTGAGAATCCCCAGTTCGGTCTTGCCTTTGCCTTTCTGGAGGATTGGCGCTCGAACCCGCTCGTGGACGAGGCGCACGTGTTGACCGGTCACGCCAAGGGGCTCATCACCGTGAATCTCGCCGAGGCGGATCACGTGCTGCGCGAGCAGGCACGACAGCGCTTCGGGGAATCCTATCGGACGCTGCTGGGACACTTTCGCCATGAGAGCGGCCACTACTATTTTGAGCGTCTGATTGTCACTGCTGCTGATCATGAGGAATTTCGCGCACTGTTTGGCGACGAGCGCGCAGATTACGATCTGGCGATTGAGGATTACTACAGGGTCGGAATGGAGCGGGAGAGGCGCGCCGACATGATCAGCGCTTACGCCCAGGTACATCCTCTAGAGGATTGGGCGGAATGCTGGGCGCACTACCTGCACATGGTCGACACCCTGGAGACAGCGGAGCAGTTCGGGCTGACGCGCGGCGAACAGACCGTCGACCTGTGCATAGAGCAGCAGATAGAGCAGTGGTCACAGGTGAGTGTGATGCTCAACTCGTTGAACCGCAGTATGGGGCTGGAAGATGCCTATCCGTTTGTGCTGTCGGCGCAAACGCTCAATAAGATCCGCTTCGTCCATCGGAAGATTTATCCCAACTCGACGCCCAAGCAAACGGTGGCATCTGTCGGAATGCATCCTTGAGGCGCTGATCCCAGCTGCGCTTGAGTTCACGCAGAAACTCGCTGTCTTCGTCGAAGCGCAGAGGTTCGTTGAGGGTGAGCGTGTCGGTGCGGTACACCAGTGTTTCGATGGGCGGGCCAACGCTGAGGTTGCTGCGCATGGTGGAATCCATCGATACCAGAGCACACAGGGCGCAGGTGTCCAGATTCAAATCCGGAGTCAGAATGCGGTCGAGAATCGGCTTGCCATACTTGCTCTCGCCAATCTGCAGATAAGGAGTGTCTTTCGAACTGGTGATGTGATTGCCTTCGGGATAGACCAGCATGATGCGATGTTTGCTGTTGGCAATCTGCCCGCCGATGATGAAGCTGGCTTCGAAAGTATTGCCGCTTTTGATGTGCTTCTCCTGCTGAGTCCGGCTCACATCGCCCAGATAGTCTGCTGCTTCACTGACCGTAGGCACGGTCAAAAGGCTGACATTGGCGCGCTCTTTTATGTCGCGCTTGACCTGCGCGATGGTGGCCTGGGTGGTGGCGAGATTTCCTGCGGTGAGGATAACAAACTGGCGCTGGCCTTCGATGCCAAAGCGGTACATCTTGCCGTAGGTGCTGACCTGATCAATCCCCGCATTGGTGCGCGAATCAGAGCAAAAGACCATGCCTGCATCTACTGCGATTGCTACACAATAAGTCATGGTGATGGAACCGGGTTGCTTGGAAATGAATCTGTAATGAGTAATGGACGACTCGAACAGTACACTACTTCACGCGCAAGGTGAACAGATCTTTCCACTCCTGTGCATGGCGATAGGGACGCAGATTCGGATTATTGTTGAAGTATTGTCGGGGTGCCGTCAGTATTTCGGAGGGTCGAAAACCCTGGCCTGTCTGCGCGGAGGCAGCAAACCGGGAGGGCTCTCCTTGAGCCTGGATCAATGGTCGTCTAACGAATCATCGTAGTCGTCGAAATCGTCAGATTCGTGCACGTCCTTGGAATGGGTGTCGTCATTATCGTCTTCGAACTCCAGATCACCGTACATGCGCTTCCAATCAAGACGTTCTTCAGTCTTGCGTCGCAGTTCTGTCAGGCGACGCTTGTGGACGTGCTTGTCAGTGGGCTCTTCGACTTCTGTCTCTGGTATGAACGCACCTGAATCAAAAAAGTCTTTTGATGTATCTGCAATATCATCCCATTGATGGCTTTTCATGTGATAGATCTCTCGTTTCGGTGTTGCTGATAGTCGGTGAGACTTGATACTTCTTCGGCACTGCTAATGTGACCTTTAGCCTTTTGTCAAGGGTTTCGGTCTGGGTGATTACGATGCGAATTATGGTTATAAAATCTTAGAATGCAATAGTGGCAAAAATTATTTTTCCGGTGGTTTTTCGGGGCATAATTGTCGCTTTTCGGGGCTGTAATGGTGCAGCTTAACGGTGCAATGTGACGGTATTGTGGCGTCATAATGGGTCGGGATTGACAGTAAGCAGTGGGTGCTATGAGAGATTGTCTGGATTGCGGGATGCAGGTGCCGTTGACTGCGGTACGCTGCCCGAAGTGTGATGCGGTGCTGGCGTTGCAGAGCGATGGTTCGGTGCTGCATGTCGATATCGCGCATCAGCACGAGACCATCAGGATTGCGCTCGGCAAGCTGGAACAGGTATTGGCCGAGGCCAGAGCAGGGCATGCTCGTGGTGTAAGAGTCGTGGTCGGTCGCGGACTGATCCGGGATGAGGTGCTGCGTCAGTTAAGCTGGCTGCGGCACTCCGGAGAGATTCTGAGCTTCGATCACGAGCACGGTAACACGGGCGCCATCATGGTAACGCTGCGCCGCTGACGATATGGAGGTGCGGCGACGCAGATTATCTGGAATTCGGGGTGAATCCCGGTGTCTGGCGCGTGGTTACTGACCGATCAGACGGAAGTCCGGCACGATAACGGGATCCAGTTCTTCCTCTACGGGGATCAGTTCTGAGGCGGGGCGCGCATTCGGCCCGAAGGAGAATCCGAATGACCCTCTGGCAATCAGGTTCGACGGATCAAGCACGGCCCATTCGACCACGTAATAATCAGCCGCCGGCAGTTCGGGTAGATTCCAGAAAAACACCTTGCTGGCTTCTGTCTGGTAGCGAAAACCGATATCGATCGGTTGGTTGTCCGGGGCCTTTAGCGTCAGCTTCATCAATCTCACATAGGCGCTGAAGCGCAGCATCAAGTCGGCCGGTGAGGAAGGAAGTATCTCGTCGTTGGCGGGAGATGACTCCAGCACCACATCGCTCTGGCTGCCGAGCGGGACCATGATATGTTGCGCGTAACTGCTTTGTGGCGCGATGACGGCCCACAGCAATGTGGTTAGCAGCAGCCCGGCAACTCGGCCGCCAACAGACTTTACGCCTGACTTGCTCATGACTTTCGAAAAATTCCCGCTCTGCATATCCATTATTACCCTTTGTCTCTATCTACCCGGCCCATGGCGCGGCTTTTTATAGCATGACCGCAGCCTGCCTTGTAAAGGGAATTATGGCTTGACTCGTTGTCGGCGCTCCGCGCAACAGCTGCCAACTGGTTCCCTGCCGGATCGCGTCAGGGCGCCTCCGAAATACGTCAGGTGATTCAGTAAAAGCCGGACTGGCTCAAAATGAAATTACCGCATTTCAGGAATGCGTCAGAACTATTCTGGATTACGGGAGACGTTGCGGCCGGCGCGGTGTTCCACTGCACGGCGTCCAATCTCAGTCTGACAAACCGAGTAATGAGTTAGACAAGCGGTATTGACAACAATAAACAATAATAAAGAGGTCCAGAATGCGTGCATTGATCACGGCATTTCGACTGCCGTCCACGATTCAACAAGTTTTATCAATCATCCTGCTGTCAGCATTGTTCAGTCAGGCAACCCTGGGCGCCGAACCAACCTATCGCAAGGGGCAATTCATAGAGCCCGCCTACGAAGGCTGGCGTCAGCTGGAAGACGGTTCCTACGTCTTCATCTTCGGATACCACAACGAGAATTGGGAAGAGGAGCTGAATGTCCCCGTCGGCGAGAACAACTTCTTTACGCCTGGGGCCCAGGACCGCGGGCAGCCCACTCACTTTCTTCCCCGCCGCAACCGCTTCACCTTCGAGGTTCCTGTTCCCGCTGACTGGGGTGACAAGGAGCTGGCGTGGACGGTGACGTCGAACGGCGTCACCAAGATTGCATACGCCACACTGGCTCGCGACTACGTCGTCGACAACGTGGTGATCGCCTCCGAGACCGGATCTCTGGGCGCAGGCACCAGCAGCCCGGAGTCACGCTCCAATCTGCCGCCACTGGTCACCGTACAAGGGGATCGCGTTGGTGAGCAGATCGTTCGCAACATCCGCGTCGGGGAGTCTCTCAACCTGTTCGCTCACGTCGAAGATGACGGCCTGCCCAAACCGCGTGCTCCAGGCGCGAACACCATCACGCCGGCGACGGAACTGGAGCGCTACCTGACCCCGCCGAGACGTTCCACAGTCGGCAAGACCAATGGTTTGTTCCTGTCCTGGAACGTATATCGCGGCGAGGGTGCGGTCACTTTCGATCCACCCCAGCCCAAGCCTTGGGAAGACACCCGCACCTCCGCCAATTCTCCCTGGGGCCCACTCTGGACCCCACCGCCAGTGCCTGAGGATGGCATGTACTCCGTCAACGTTACGTTCGACGAACCGGGGACCTATGTCCTGTGGGCACGCGCAGACGATGGAGGTCTGTTCCACGATCAGTATGTGACGGTCAACGTCACGCCCTGAACACTTGCCAGGAATTGAAACCCGTGTGTGCTTCTGGATATTCAGAATAGCTGTCCAGAAGCACGCGGGTAACAATAAGTTGCGTATGCCGCCGGGCAAGGGCGGCGTTGGTGACGCGACTAAAATTACAAAAATAAAAGCTGGTCTACCTATCGGAGAAACACCCCATGCGTGAGAGTCTTCACTGCAAAAAGATATTCCTGAAACAATCTCTACTCTATACCTCTATTGCTGTGGCCATGGCGCTGCCAGGCGCGGTGTTCGCACAGAACACGGCGGCTGCAGCGGCTGAGGATGAAGTGGAGGAAGTAGTCGTCACCGGTACCTACATTCGTAACAGTGCGTTTGCGACAGCCTCTCCAGTGGACACCATTGATCAGGATGCGTTGATGAGCACTGGTTCAATCAGTACTGGTCAATTCATGCGCGACCTGGTTTACACAGACAACGTCGATGCCGTATCCAACGTGCTTGGCGGACCAGGGGGCGGTCAGGATGGCAATACCTCCGGTTTCAACCTGCGTGGTCTCGGTTCCAGCAGTACACTGACATTGTTCGACGGACGTCGTGTTGTGGACCCTGAAAACGTTGGTGGCACGGTGCCGGACATCGCCCTCAGCCGCATGGAGATCGTTCTGGACGGTGGCTCCGCCCT
>JAUSMU010000460.1 GCA_030645995.1 Gammaproteobacteria bacterium
TACATCTTGCCCCATGCGTGACTGCCACCAGTGACAATGCGCCAACCATTAACTTCGGCATGGCGCAATGCGGCTTCCACTTCCTTGTTTGGGTGCTTTAGTCGAGCCATCCGTTGCTCTGAAGAGTAGTTGCCTAGCGAAGGGTTGTCAATCGACAACCAAGGTTATCTTGTTTGCTCATCCATATCTCCCGGCAACGTGATTTGATAAACAGGATGCAGCCGCCCTCCCGGCACCAGCGAACGTTTGCCACGGCCCAGATCGACCTCTGCAAGTGACACATGTTCCAGCCAGACATGGCGATGACGATCTGCCAGCGCCAGAAACAGGCGCTTGGCCTTGATGCTCCGACAATGGCGCAACAACATGCTGACTCGCTGCGGGCGCAAAGTAGTCATCCCCTGCATCAGCGCATCCAGTTCGTAGATAAGCGCGGCGTCCGTGTGGGCGTCGCACAACTCAAGCATAGCTCGTTCTGGAAAAGACGCGAGGATTGGCTCCAAACCTGCAGTGGGCGACAGTCGCTGCAGTCCCTGGTCCAGTAATACCTGATCGGGCGCGTTGACCTCGAACTGGAGTGGCGGGAAATCAAATGGCCCGCGACCGCACAACTCGAAGCGTTCCGTGAGTGGCAGTTTGCCCACCCATCCTGGCAATCGATCAGGTTCCCAATATCGGGAATCCCCTTCTAAAGCGAAGTCCGATACTGGGAACACAGCAAGCTGAGCACTGTGACAGACCCAAACGCGTGGGTTGCCACAGCGCGGATTCGTTTCGGCTACGCATCAACACAGGGAATTATCAACGGACCGCGTCTGATGAATTTTTCTCGTGAAGAACTGGAGCATGCCCTCACATTAGACCGTCTCAGCAACCGAGGGCTGACTCAGGCTTTCCTGGGGTACCTCTATATCGGAGCGCCGGGTTGGCCGCTGAGCTTTGGCGACAAAGACAGAGGCAAGGAACTGCTCGAGGAAGCGTGGGCAATTGACAACACCACGGATTCGAACCGGTATTTCTACGGGTCCATCGATATTGTCGATGGGAATTATACGGAGGCACAGCAGTACTATCTGCAATTGCTGGAGAGGGTCGAGAGCAACCCTAATCCTCGGCAGCCCTTTCTACAGGCGCTTTATGTGCGGGAGGTGAACAAATTGTTGGTGTCGCTGGAGGAAGAGCTTGCAGACGACTGAGAGTCAGCGCGCGACACATTTTGTCACTTAGTGACGTATTGACATTTAGTGACACCAAGTCCACTCTTTGCGCCCGCCAGCTCGCACAACAATTTGTGGGGGCGGGCCATGCCCGCGATTGAATCACCGGGCGTACCCATCGCTTGCAGGGCAAGCTCCCACAACTTTGAGCACGACCTGGAAACACCAGCCCATGACGGCAAAAATCACGAACCTGCGGGAGCAGTTCAAGACAACTACCAGGCAGGAGTTGACTCGCGTGGGTCTAGAGCTGTTTTTGCAGCAGGGTTTCGCCACCACCACAATCGATCAGATCGTGGAGCCGCTGGGCATCTCCAAACGGACTTTCTTCCGATACTTTGCCACCAAGGAAGACCTGGTTGTCGAATGGCAAACGGAGATGACGCCTGCCTTTGTCGACGAGTTGAACAGCAGGCCCAGGGAAGAAGCGCCATTCAAAGCCGTCAGCGAGACGCTCTTGTCGCTGGCATCCCGTATCAACACGAACCCCCAACTGGCGTTCGAGTTGATGCGTCTGTTCAAGGAAACCCCGTCCCTGGCTGGCCGGGATATGGAGCGACGAATGGTGTGGGAGCAGGCACTGACGGCCACTCTCATAGAAAGAGAAGGACCGAAGGTCATGCCCCGCCTCAAGGCCCGGATTACTGTCGGAATGGCGATGACCGCCTGGACCGCCGCCCTGGACGAATGGTACTTGGGCGGGGGCAAGGCAAACCTTCGCCCCATCATGGAAAAAGCCTTCTCCCTCGTAACGGATCAACAGTAACGGATCAGCAATAGCAATGTGTCGCTTTCATCACTCGGGAAATTTCCAATGAACTCCTCTCTCAAACACGATGCACCCGTCCAAGGTCGCGCCAAAGTTCACGCACGACGTAACTGGCTCGTCCTGGCAACTTTCGGGATCGCAGCGCTGGCTGCAATATCAATCATCACCTTCACCGATTCGGGCAGCGCGGCGACCGAAGTGCCCACCGCGCCTGTGGCCGCCCAGCCTGTTCCAGCCTTGACCGTAACAAGTACCACTCCCCGCGAGGTCAACTGGCCGATCCTGCTCAATGCCTCCGGGTCAGTCACGGCCTGGCAGGAGGCCAGTGTCGGCGCCCAGATAGGTGGCTATCAATTGATCGAGGTGCTTGTGGACGTGGGAGATCATGTCAGCCAGGGTCAGGTCCTCGCGCGCCTCGATCCAGCCCTGCTGCAGGCGGAAGAGGCAGTACTGCTCGCCAACCACGAACAGGCGGAGGCCAATCATCAACGTGCCCTTGAGCTGCAAAGCCGAGGCTCGATCAGCGATCAGGATGCCCTGCAGTCCATTACGCTCGCCCGAACCACGGCCGCGTCGCTCGACGGCAAACGCCTGCAGCTCCGCTATACCAACGTGGTCGCTCCTGATGATGGAACGATCAGCTCGCGTACTGCGACGCTTGGTGCCGTCGTGCCAACAGGGCAGGAATTGTTCCGACTGATTCGTCAGGACAGATTGGAGTGGCGTGGCGAGTTGACCGCCATGCAACTCGCCCAGGTCAGGATCGGGCAGGAAGTCACGCTACAGTTGCCCGACGGTACTACCGCAGCAGCGACGATTCGCCAGACCTCCCCTACTCTGGATGAAACCACGCGTCTGGCCATCGTCTACGCCGACGTCGACCAAGGCAGCAATGCCCGCGCAGGCATGTACGCGGAAGGTCGCATTGAACTCGAACAGAGTGCCGCACTGGTCGTGCCGGCGCAGAGCGTCATCATCCGCGACGGGCGCAGTCATGTGCCCACGCTTGCCGAAGAGGGCGCTGTCTCCACCATAGCACTGCGACGAGTCACGGTCGGGCGACGTCTTGGTGAGGAGATCGAGATCACCGAGGGGCTCGACGCCGGACAACGCGTGGTCGTGCAGGGAGCTGGCTTTCTCAACGATGGCGACATTGTGCGCATCGTGCGAGGCCCACAATGAACTTCGCCACGTGGTCCATCCGTAATCCCATCCCGGCAATCCTGCTATTCGTCCTGCTCTCGCTGGCGGGCGTATGGGGATTTCAAAGTCTGCCCACGCAGAATCTGCCCGACTTCGATATGCCCATGGTCTCGGTGAACCTGTCGCAGCCTGGCGCGGCGCCCGCACAACTTGAGACAGAGGTCGCGCGCAAGGTCGAGGACGCGCTTGCCACTCTGAGCGGGCTCAATCATCTGCACACGTCGGTGACCAATGGCAGGGTCTCGATCGGCGTTGAATTCGTGCTCGAGAAAAACCTCTCGGACGCGCTGATTGAAACCAAGAATGCCGTGGACAGCATTCGGGCAGATCTGCCGACAGAGCTCATGCAACCCACCGTCAGCGCGGCTACCAGCGTGGGCGCGCCGATATTCACCTACGCCATAGCCTCCTCCCGCATGGACGAGGAAGAGCTCTCCTGGTTCGTCGACGATATCGTCGCGAAGACAGTGCTCGGCGTCACCGGAGTCGGCCGGTTCGAGCGCGTCGGAGGAGTTCAGCGCGAAGTGCTGATCGAAGTTGATCCGATACGGATGGCATCTCTGGGTATTTCCGCCGGGGATATCTCGCGCGCGCTGCGCCAGATTCAGCAGGAATCGTCTGGCGGGCGCGGACAACTCGGCGGACAGGAACAGTCGCTGCGCACCATTGCCACGATGCAACGCGCGGAGGAACTCGCCGCATTGCGGATATCATTGCCGAATGGACGAAGCTTCCGTCTGGATCAGGTAGCCACGATCGTGGATGGTTCAGCCGAACGCGCCCAGGCCGCCCTGCTCGATGGCAATCCCGTCGTCGGCTTCAGCGTATACCGCGCCAGAGGTTTCGACGAAGTCACCATTGCGGAGGACGTTCAGACAGCGCTGGAAGGTCTTCAGCAGAGCGATCCGAGCCTCGAGATGACGTACATTTCAGGCACCGTAGAACAAACTCTCGAGCAATATGAAGGCTCGATGCTGATGCTGTTTGAAGGCGCCATCCTCGCAGTTCTCGTTGTCTGGGTCTTCCTGCGGGACTGGCGCGCGACGCTCGTGTCTGCCGCTGCCCTGCCTCTGTCCATCCTTCCTGCCTTCGCAGCGATGGCCTGGCTTGGCTATTCACTCAACACCGTCACACTGCTCGCACTGGCAGTGGTCGTGGGTATTCTGGTGGATGACGCCATCGTCGAGATCGAGAATATCGAGCGCCACCGGCACATGGGCAAATCCATCCGGGAGGCCACGGAGGACGCAGTCACGGAAATCGCTCTGGCCGTGACAGCCACGACCATGACCCTGGTCGCAGTGTTCCTGCCTACTGCCATGATGAGCGGCATTGCGGGACTGGTATTCAAGCAGTTCGGCTGGACCGCCGTGATCGCGGTACTCGCTTCCCTGCTCGTAGCACGACTGTTGACGCCGATGATGGCCGCGTACTTCCTCAAACCTCAACCGACCAAACCGCATGTGGATGGCCGCGTGATGCACTGGTATCTGGGTCTGGTGCGCTGGTGTCTGGCGCACCGCAAGACTACGATGGCGGGCGCGACGGCATTTCTGGCCGCGTCACTGGCGTTGGTGCCGATGATACAGACCGGTTTCATCCCACCGCCTGACGGCAACTTCTCCAGCGTCAGCGTGGAACTGCCGCCCGCGAGTTCCCTCGAAGATACGTTGCAGGCAGCCGAGTCAGCCAGACTGGCCATCATGAATGTCGAAGGCGTCGAGCGTGTCTTCGTCACGGCAGGCGCTGCACAGGTGGCGGGAATGGGCGGAATGCAGGCCGGTGAAGTTCGCCGCGCTTCGCTGACCGTTGCATTGGCGCCGCGTGGAGAGCGCCCCTCGCAGCGGGAGGTCGAAAGCGCCGTCCGTGAGCAACTCCTGACCGTTCCCGGCGCACGTTTCTCGATAAGCAGCGGCGGCCCGAGCGAGCGGCTGCAGATCATCCTCGCCAGCGACAATGCCGCCGCATTGACTGCGAGTGCCCAGGCCGTAGAACGACAGTTGCGGGAAATCGATGGTTTGTCGAACATCACCTCCACCGCCAGCCTGGAGCGCCCC
>JAUSMU010000470.1 GCA_030645995.1 Gammaproteobacteria bacterium
GCGCGGCGTTCGCCGTGGTAGGGGTTGGAGAGGCCCATGCCGATCTCGGTCATGCCGTAGCGTTCCAGCAGTGTCTGTCCGGTGAGCGCCTGCCACTGTTGATAGAGTTTCACCGGGCACGCTGCGGAGCCACTGATGTTCAGACGCATGGCGCGGAAGCCCGCGCAGATGGCGTGTCGGCGCGTGTCGTCGAGTGCTTCCAGATACTGAATGATCTTGACGTAGATGGTGGGCACAGCCATGAACACGGTGTATTTGCGCGCAGTCACCTGATCGAGAATCGCCTCCATATCGAACTTCGCAAAGAGTGACACGCGAGCCCCCATCCACAGTCCGCAGCACAGCACGTTGATGATGCCGTGGATATGGTGCAGCGGCAGGAATAGCGGAATGGTGTCGTCCGGGTGCCAGGCCCAGGCTTTGAGCAGCGTGGTGATCTGCGCGCGGATGTTCTTGTGGGTACTGACCACGCCCTTGGGTTTGTTGGTGGTGCCGCTGGTGAACAGAATCATGGCGCGGCGTTCGGGCGTGAGCGCGGGCAATTTGGTGACGGCGTTTGCCTCGACGCTGTTCAGCACATCGGCGACGCTGACGAGTTGCACCTTCAAGGTCTGGCACAACGCTTTCAGCTCGGCTAGTGCCGGGTCGTCCGCATTGCTCACCAGCAGGCGCGTGACACCTGCACAGCTGAGGGCATGGTCCAGTTCTGGAATGGCGGCGGCCACGTTGAGAGGCACCGCGATGCCGCCTGCGCGCCAGACGCCGAGCAGCGTGGTGACGTAGTCGAGGCTGGCGGGCATGAAGAAGGCGACCCGCTCCTCCTGCAGATCGGCCTTGCCCGCGAGCAGGCCGCTGGCGAACTGATTGACGCGCTGATGCAGTGCCGCGTAGGTCCAGGTCTGGTCGCCGGAGCCGGACTGCAGGGCAATGTGCTCATTGGTCGGGTTCAGCGTCGGGAAGAATTCAGCTGTCGCGTGTGTGTGTGTCGTCATGATGTGGTTCCGGGCGATGGCAGGCGCGCGTCAAACGAGCGCGCGCACGATGAAGTAGAGAATGGACGGCCCCATCAGGCAGCCGAGTCCGGTGTAGAAAGTGGCCGTCATGGCGCCGTAGGGCACCAGGCGCGGATCGGTCGCGGCGAGACCACCGGCAACGCCACTGGTCGTGCCCATCAGGCCGCCGAACACCATCGCCGATTGTGGGTTGTTGAGGCCGATCTGCTTCGCCACCAGCGGCGTGCCGATCATCACCAGAATGGACTTGACCACACCGGCGGCGACACTCAACGCGATGACGTCAGAGCTGGCTCCAATCGCTGTGCCAGTGACGGGGCCGACGATATAGGTCACGGCACCGGCGCCAATCGCCGTGATGCTCTCCGCGTCGCGATAGCCGAAGGCCACGGCAATCAGCGCGCCGACGATGAAGGAGACGATGACACCCGCGAAGATGGAGATTACGCCCACCACCCCGGCCTTGCGCAGTTCGCTGATGTGCACACCGAACGCGGTGGAGACGATGCCGAAGTCGCGCATCATGCCGCCGCCCATCAGGCCGATGCCCGCGAGCACGCCGATGTCGACGACGCCTCTACTGCCGCCGGTGACGGAGCCCGCCCAGTAGGACGCGGCGAGGCCGAGGATGATGGCGATGGCGGAGCCGTGAATGCGCCCCGCCGTGAGGCGCGCCGACATCAGGTAGGAGATCCAGACTGTGATGCCGACCACCGCGAAGGCAGTGATGAGACCGTTGGCGCTGATGACCGCAACGAGAGTTTCCATTACACACCTCCGCCGGTCTTGCTGGGAGTGCCGGGTGTGCCGGAAGAGCTATCTAACGGCGGCAGCGGATCACTCTGCGGTCCGAAGCGGCTCAGCACCGGTACCAGCGCAAAGCTCACCACCACCGCAGCGACCCCTGCCAGCAACGCCAGCAAACCGCCGTCGACGGCCGCCACCACATTCTGGCTCGCCGCCATGGCGACGATGATGGGGATGTACATCGCGCTCCAGAAGTTGATGCCGTTGGCGGAGGCGCCGGTGACCAGTGGCTTGAAGCGCTGCATGCTGGAGGCCAGCACCAGCAGGAGCATGGCGATGCCTACTCCTCCCACGTTTGCCTGTACGCCAAGCAGCTGGCCGAGCAATTCACCGACGTAGAGACCAGCCAGCAGACAGGCCGAGAGGAGCGCAACACCATAAATGATCATTCGGTTTCCTTGTTCTTATTATTGACTGTGATAACCTCCGGCCGAGTATAGCCGAGGCGTCTCTCTTGTCACCACCGGCGCAGAATTGACTGCGTCAGGCCGAGATGCCTGGTCGTCCGTAACTTCCAGTGAAAGGATTTACCCATGCGCATCACCATGTTTTCGTTGTTCGCTCCGATATTGTTTGTCGTCGGTGCCGTCAGCCCGGCCCTCGCCCAGCTCGCCCCTTCCGCAGAATGGGCGGCCGAGGTCGATAGCCGTTATCAGGTCAGCATCGACACTCCTTATATATCTCAGGGCGGGGCCGAACTGGCGATGGATATCTATTCGCGCCGCGACGTCACCACGCCGCAGCCGACGCTGGTGTTCTTCCACGGCGGCTTCTGGGTAGCGGGTTCCAAGGATGCGCAGATGCTGGCGCTGATTCCGTGGCTGGAGATGGGTTGGAATGTCGTCAATGTCGGCTACCGACTCGGCGGCACTGCACCGGCTCCGGCCGCGCTGGTCGATGCCTTCTGTGCACTGCGTTTCGTGGGCACCGAGGCCGCGCGCTTCAACATCGATACGTCACGGATCGTGGTCAGTGGCCAATCCGCAGGCGGGCATCTCGCGCTGTCTATGGGCATGATTCCCGACACCGAAGGCTTCTCCGCTGGCTGCCCGCAGGGGACAACGCCACAGGTCGCCGCCGTGATCAACTGGTTCGGCGTGACGGATGTGCAGGATGTGATTGAGGGCACCAATGCGCAGCCCAACGCCGCGCGTTGGTTCGCGGGCGTGGCCGATGCAAGGACGCTGGCGCAGCGCCTGTCGCCGATGCGCTACGTCCGTAACGATCTGCCGCCGATTCTCACTATTCAGGGCGATGCCGACCCGATCGTGCCCTACGCCCAAGGCGTGGCACTGCACCGGGCGCTGGCGACGACCAACGTGCGCAATCAGCTGCTGACGATTCCCGCAGGCGGCCACGGCCGTTTCACCGGCGAGCAGCGCAAACTGATCTACACGACTATTCAGGAATTCCTGATGGAGTCGGGCTTCACGTTCTTCTAACACAGGATTTCACATGAACGAAC
The DNA here is from genome assembly GCA_030645995.1 of Gammaproteobacteria bacterium. GTDB lineage: Bacteria > Pseudomonadota > Gammaproteobacteria > Pseudomonadales > Pseudohongiellaceae > UBA5078. Next base: position 3,286 of record JAUSMU010000470.1, read on the forward strand.
TGTATTCGCACCACCCCGCAATGTTCAAAAGCAACCCGCTGGGATTCATCCTGGCGCTGATTCTGGTGCCGGTCGGCGTCGGCATCCTCATCTTTTTGTACTGGTTTCTGATGAACAAGTCTTCGAAGCTGGTCGTGACCGAGCACGGCGTACTGTTCGAGAAGGGGCTGCTCAGCAAGGAACGTTCGGAGATTGATCTGGATGGAGTTCGCACGGTGAGGGTGACACAGTCGCTGATGAACCGCATGTTCGGCGTGGGCACCATCGAGCTTTACACCTCTGGTGACAAGCCGGAGATCGTCGCCAAGGGCATGCCGGACCCGAACAAGGTGCGTGAAATCGTGAAGGCGCGGCAGGCCAAAAACTAGAAGGACTTGTGGGAGCGGGCCTGCCCGCGATTGATCTCAGGAAATTTCAAAATCACACGCGGCGCAGTTCTTTGGGCATGCTGAAGACGATGTTCTCTTCGACGCCGTTAAGCTCTTCCGGGTCCTGATGGCAGATCTGCCGCAGCCGCTCCACCACCTGCTGCACCAGCACCTCGGGCGCCGAGGCCCCAGCGGTCACACCGAAACGAGTCTTGCCGACGAACCACTCCGGCTTCACGTCCTCGACGCTGTCGATCAGATACGATTCGCAGCCCAGCCGCTCAGCCAGCTCTTTCAGGCGATTCGAATTGGAACTGTTCGGAGACCCCACCACCAACACCAGCTCACACTCCAGCGCGAGCTGCTTCACCGCGTCCTGGCGATTCTGCGTGGCATAACAGATGTCCTTCTTGCGCGGACCTTCGATCTGCGGAAAACGCTCGCGCAACGCGTCGATGATGCGTGAGGTGTCGTCCATCGACAGCGTGGTCTGCGTGACATAGGACAAGTGTTCGGGGTTGAGCACCTGCAGCTTCTGCACGTCCTCGACGGACTCGACCAGATAGATCTTGCCTCCGGCACTCTCGTCGTACTGCCCCATGGTGCCTTCCACTTCCGGGTGAAACTGGTGGCCGATGAGGATGCACTCGCGTCCGGCCTGGCTGAACCCGACCACTTCCAGATGCACTTTGGTCACCAGCGGGCAGGTCGCGTCGAACACCTTGAAGCCACGCTGCTCCGCTTCTTCCTTCACGGCCTGCGCAACGCCATGGGCGCTGAACACGACGATGGAGGAGCGTCCGGCGAAATCGATCGCGGGAATGTCGGCGAGTTCATCCACGAAGATGGCGCCGCGCTGGCGCAGCGTGTCCACGACAAACTTGTTATGCACCACTTCGTGACGCACGTAGATCGGCGCGCCGTAGATGTCCAGCGCCCGGTTGACGATGTCGATGGCACGGTCCACCCCGGCGCAAAATCCGCGCGGATTCGCGAGATGAATATGGGCCGTCTGACGCTGCGTGGCTTCTTGAATCTGCACTGCGCTCATGGTTTGAACTCCATCACCTGCACCCCGGCAGGAATCACAGAAAATATCTCGGCAGTAAACCGTATCGCACGGCCTGAAAGCGGGTGATTGAAATCCACCACGAGGGTGTCCTCGTCGATCGACTTCACCACGCCCGGAATCTCGAAACCACCGGTGTCCGTAAACGAGAGCACCGTGCCCTCCACCACCGGGTCTGTCGAATTGGCGAGCAGCCCGGCAAACTTGCGACGCGGCAGCACCTGCACGTTATCCGGATTGCTGGCCCCGAAGCTCTGCTCGGCAGGCAGCAGCACGCTGACCTTCTCGCCCGAGGTCAGGTTCAACAACGCATTTTCGAACCCCGGCAGCAGGCTGCCATCCCCGACCACAAAGGTCGCCGGAGGCTTGTCGAAGTTGCCGTCGATGACCGCGCCGTCTTCCAGTGCCAGCGAAAAATGCAGCGTCACGCGGCTACCCTGTGCGATCACGGCCTTGTCAGGCATACAGACGCTTCTCGCCCAAACCATCGATATTCTCGACGCAGCGCAGACACAGTTCCGGGTGCGCAGCATTCGAGCCGATGTCGGCACGGTGATGCCAGCAGCGCACGCACTTGGTATGGGCTGACGGCGTGATTCGCAGCTGCAGCCCCGGCACCTCGGTGGCGGCGGC
>JAUSMU010000313.1 GCA_030645995.1 Gammaproteobacteria bacterium
TCACATTCGGTGGTGGTATCACGATGGAGTAGGCCTCGCCGTCGCCCGAGGGGGCGAAGTAGCCGTTTTCTTCCCAGTGTTTGTACCAGTGACTTTCGATCTGATTGGGTTGGTAAGTCTTGTCCATTGAATGCTGCAACTATGATATCGGGTGGGTGTGAAATTGGCAGTGAGTATACCTCAGCAGGAGCGGGCTGCGGGCAAGTTCAGCGGTGACACGCCGTGAATACGTCCGTGTTGGCTCGCTTTCGCCATCCATGGCTCAAGACGGTCGCCGCTGAACTTGCCCGCAGCCCGCTCTTGCGGGGCAAACTCAATCAAGCCTTTTGGCGGCGCAGGTATTCCACCAGCAGCGGCACCGGGCGGCCAGTGGCGCCTTTCTGGGCGCCAGAGAGCCAGGCGGTACCAGCGATGTCCAGGTGTGCCCAGTGATACTTCTTGGTGAAGCGCGACAGGAAACAGGCGGCGGTGATGGTGCCAGCCTTGGGGCCACCGATATTGGCGATGTCGGCAAAGTTGCTGTCGAGCAACGACTGATACTCCTCCCAGAGAGGCAGCTGCCATGCGAAATCCAGCGTGTGCTGGCCGATCTCCAACAGCTCATCCGCCAGCGGCTGGTGTGTACTGAGCAGGGCGCTGGTCTGATCGGCGAAGGTGGCTACTGCGGCGCCTGTCAGCGTGGCAATGTCGATGACGGTCTTGGGCTTGAAGCGTTCCACATAGGTGAGAGCATCGCACAACACCAGACGGCCTTCCGCGTCGGTATTCAGGATTTCGATGGTCAGGCCGGACATGCTGGTGACGATGTCGCCCGGCTTGGTGGCACCAATACCAGGCATATTCTCGGCAGCGGCGATCACGCCGATGACATTGATCGGCAGGCCCAGTTCTGCCACGGCGGTCATGGTGCCGATCACGCTGGCGGCGCCGCACATGTCGAACTTCATCTCATCCATGCCCAGTCCTGGTTTCAGGCTGATGCCGCCAGTGTCGAAGGTGACACCTTTGCCCACCAGCACATAGGGTTTGCTGTCGTCTTTGCTGGCACCTTTGTATTCGATGACGATCAGTTTGGCCTCTTCCTTCGAGCCATGGCTGACGGAGAGCAGTGAGCCCATGCCGAGCTTCTCCATCTGTTTCTCGGTGAGCACCTTGGTGCTCAGAGACTTGTAATGTCCGGCCAGCTTCACGGCGGTGTCGGCAAGATAAGTCGGCGTGCAGATATTGCCAGGCAGATTGCCCAGTTCCTTCGCGGCACTCACGCCCTTGGCTATGCTCTCACCGGCCTTCAATGCTTCGCCGAGCGCCTTGCGATTGGCATCCACAGCGCTGCTCACCGCTATGCTCTTGAGATGATGCGCGGACTTCTTCTTGCTCTTGGTGTGATCGTATTGATAGACGTTGCTGCTGCACTCCTGCACCAGTTGAGTAATGGCCCAGGCCGCATCGCGATCCTTCAGGGGTAGCTCTGCCAGCGTAAAGGCGGCATCTTTCGCCGTCGCTTTCAGCAGAGCCTTGATGGCGGCGCCTGCAACCTTGCGGAAGTTGCGGGCATCGAGAGCTCCCTCATCACCGCAGCCAACCAGCAGAACGCGTTTGCACAAATCGGATTTGGGATGACAGAACAGAGTGTCGCCGACTTTGCCGCTGACATCACCCGTGGCAATGATGCGGGTCAGTTCGCCTTCCAGCATGGCATCCAGGGCCGCCGCTGGCGCCGTGAGTTTCCCCTTGGTCCAAACGCCTGCGACGATGCAGTCTGTGGCTTTGGAAGGAATGCTGCCGGACTGTAATGAGTATTTCATGCTAAGTATTTCCCTGATGACGAATGCCGGTGAATCAAGCGTTAGGTGCGCTTGGAAGTTGGTCACAATCCTAAAGATATTCAGTATGTTAAGCAATAGACGAGGGCCGGACGGGTGCTCTCCAGGGTAAAGAAGTGTACTTATCAGGCGACGGTGATTAGAATTGGCGGCCTTATCGACGGGTGGATTGCCGATGTCTGGCAACTGACAACAACACACACCATCCGCATGCCCTGTCGGGCCATTCACTCTTACAATGGGGTCTGTATGCCGCGCGTCAAAATCAGCATGCCTGAAGTATTCCTGTTCACAATGCGTTATCCGGTCGGCATCAGTGATCTCAACTATGCCAAGCACTTGAACAGTGTGGCCATGGTGCACATCGTGCATGAGGCGCGCCTGCAGTTTCTGGCTAACCTGGGTTTCACAGAGGCCAACATTTTCGGGCTGGGCATGGTCGTGACCGATCTCGCGGTGGACTATCGTTCCGAGTCGTTTGCCAATGACCTGTTGATCATCGACGTTGGTGTGGGTCGCTTCAATCGCTATGGTTGCGACATATGTTTTCAAATTACCAATTCCGCACTCGACCGCGTCGTCTGCAACACCAAGATGGGCGTGGTTTTCTTCGATTTCGACAAGCACAAGATTGCGCCTGTCCCCAAGGCCTTCCGCGAATTGCTGGGTCAGAACGAGGACTCCCTCTGAGTAACGTCGGCGCCAAGGTTTCCCTGTGATCATATTCCGCTATCTGGGCAGACAGATTTTCCAGGTGATGGCCGCCGTCACGGTCATCCTGCTGGTGGTCGCGATGATCAGTCGTTTCCTGGGCTATCTCAGTCAGGCAGTGGCTGGCGAAATTACCTCTGACATCCTGGCGTTGCTGATGCTCTACCGGCTGCCGGAGTTCCTGCTCGTGATTCTTCCCTTTGCGCTGTTTCTCGGCATTCTGCTCGCCTATGGGCGCATGTATGCGGATAACGAAATGACGGTGCTCAGCGCTTGCGGTCTGAGCCAGAAGCGACTGCTGGCGTTGACCCTCATGTGCTCTGCCGTGGTGGCGATTGTGGTGGGGTTGCTGAGCTTGCAGATAGCGCCCTGGGGGCTGACGCGAACCGAACAGTTGATGAACAGCCAGGATGAGCTGACCGAGATTGATCTGATCGTTGCGGGCCAATTCCAGGAGTTCGACGACGGTCTGCGCACCACCTATGCCGAGACAATTACAGGAGGCACGGCGGGACGCCAGCTCAACAAGACCTTTGTGGCCTGGCGGCGGCCAGATAGTGCGGAAGGCGAGTCCCCGCTGCGCATCATTGTTGCGGACACGGCTCGCCCGGTCATAGACGAGGACAGCGGGCGTCGCTTCATGCTGCTGGAAAATGGCTATCTGTATGATGGCGTTCCCGGTCAGGCCGGTTATCTAGTGTCCCGTTTCGAACAGCAGGCATTGTTGATGCCCGAGCAGACGCGCATCGAGGAAGTGGTACGCGAGAAGTCGATGCCGACAACTCAGTTGTGGAATTCGCCTGAGCCGGAATCCCAGGCTGAGCTGCAGTGGCGCATTTCGGCGATCCTGCTGATTCCTGTGCTGGGTCTGATCGCTGTTCCCTTGAGCCGGGTCAATCCGCGTCAGGGGCGCTTCAGCAAGCTGGTGCCGGCGACGCTCCTGTATGCGGTTTACTACGTCTCATTGCAGATGGGCATGAATCTACTGGGCGAGGGGGCGATTCCCGCCACTGTGGGGCTATGGTGGGTACACATTCTGTTTATTGCGTTCGGGCTGGTGCTGCTGTTCGGGCTGCCTGGACGTCGGCGGAGGACGTGATGAGAAAAATCGACGCCTATATTCGCAACACAGTGGTTCTCTCCATGCTGGTCGTGATGGCGTTGATGGGTAGCCTCGACTTTATTTTTACTCTGACCGATGAACTGAGTAGCAGCGTCGAAGCATATACAGCGGGGCAGGCGTTGTTCTTCACGTTGCGCATCATGCCCACCTCCATTTACGAGATGTTGCCTTTCACGGCTCTCGGAGGGGCGTTGATCGGGCTTGGCATTCTCGCCTCGCACAACGAACTGGTTGTCATGCAGGCGGCGGGTATCAGCACTGGGCGCATCGTTTGGGCTGTGATGAAGCCGACGATCGGGGTGATGCTGCTCAGTCTGGTGCTGGGTGAGTCGGTTGCACCCCGGCTGCAGCAGCGCGCGCAGAGCGATCTCGCCATCATCGAGAGCGGCGGGCTGGCGTTGAGTTCCACCGGCGGTGACTGGCGCAAGATCGGCGACGTCTTCATTCACGTCAACGTGATCGAGCCAGGTGGTACGCGCTTGCAGGGCGTGACCCGCTATGTGCTGGACGAGGATCGTCGTGTTGCCAGCAGCAGTTTCGCTACCGCTGCGGAGTACGTCGACGCCAATGGTGAAAGCTACTGGCTTCTCCACGATGTTCAGGAGACGGTGTTCGGAGAAGGAACGGTTACCCTCAACCATCTGGATAGCTTCGACTGGCGGGTGGACATGTCCCCGGAGTTGCTGAGTGTGTTGCTGGTGGAGCCGGAGCGACAGTCCATCTCGGGTCTTTACCGCTTTGCCAATTACTTCGAAAACGAAGGATTGGAGAGCAGTAGCTACTATCTCGCCTTCTGGAAGAAGTTGTTGCAGCCATTGGCGACTGCGTCACTGGTCTTGCTGGCGATCTCTTTTGTGTTTGGGCCGCTGCGCAGCGCCACCATGGGGTCGCGGATATTCGTCGCTATCAGCATCGGGCTGGTGTTCACGATCATGCAGCGGGTGATGGGGCCAGCGAGTCTGCTGTACGGGTTCAGCCCACTGGTGGCGGTTCTGGTGCCGATCGCGATTTGTTTGTTGCTGGGGATAGTGTTGTTGCGCCGGGTGTAACAACAGGCTGTGGGAGCGGGCCGTTGTTCAGAACGGGAGCGCGCTCTTGGGCAGGACGATCACGCGGGTTCCTGAGAATTTGTCGTGCAGTGCATCGCCATTGCGATCGATGTACAGCCACAGGTAGCCGATTCCGAAGCAGAAGAAGGCTGGCCACGCCAGCAGAAAGCGCAACACTCCTTGCCTCAGGCTCATCAACTTCCCATCGACATTCACTGCCTTGATACGCCAGGCAATCATGCCCAGTGTCTGGCCGGTGCGCATCCAGAACCAGATGTAGAAGGTCGACGCGCTGAGCACCTCTCCTGTAAAGAGGATCACATCCAGCACGGGGTCCGTCTGCACGCGGCCATCCACCAGCTGGCTGGTATCCGCCCCAACGATGAATTGTAGCGCGAAGCCCATTGTCATCCAGATGGCTGCCACCAGAAACGCGTCGTACAGCAGAGCTGCCAGACGGCGCAGCAGCCCGGAGGAAACAGCTGCTTCCTGTTCTGCTGCTGCATCAGTCGATGCTTCGGTCGATGTTTTGATCGATGCTGCCGCACCGCTGTTTTCGTCCTGCTTATCGCGCGTTCTAGTCATGCCCTTACAGTTCCTTCACGGCCTGAATCAGCTCGTTGACGGCCTTCTGGCCATCGCCGAACAGCATGCGGGTGTTGTCGAGCAGGAACAGCGGGTTCTCCACTCCGGAGAAGCCTGTGCCACGGCCACGCTTGATCACGATGACGTTGTCGGACTGCTCGGCATTGAGGATCGGCATGCCGAACAGCGGGCTGCTCGGGTCATTCTTCGCAGCCGGGTTCACCACGTCGTTGGCTCCGATCACCAGCGTCACGGTGGTGTTCTGGAAGTCAGCGTTGATGTCTTCCATGTCATAGATCAGATCATAGGGGACGCCCGCTTCGGCCAGCAGCACGTTCATGTGCCCTGGCATGCGGCCCGCCACCGGGTGAATCGCGAACTTCACTTTCACGCCTTTTTCGATGAGCAACTGCGTCAGTTCCCACACCTTGTGCTGGGCCTGGGCGACTGCCATGCCGTAGCCGGGGATGATCACAACCTGACTGGCATAGGCCATCATGATGCCGACGTCCTGACCCTGAATTTCCTTCATCGAGCCGCCGCCTTCCACTGCGCCTGCGCTGGCCACTTGAGTGGTGCCGAAGCCGCTGAAGAACACGTTGCTGACGGAGCGGTTCATGGCCTTGGCCATCAGGTGGGTCAGAAGGGTGCCCGCTGAACCAACCACGGTGCCAGCGATGATCATGGCAGCATTGCCCAGTACATAGCCTTCAAAACCCACGGCCAGACCGGTCAGAGCGTTGAATAGCGAGATGATCACCGGCATGTCTGCGCCACCCACGGGCACGGTGATGAACACGCCGAGGATCAGGGCCAGCGCAAAGAACACGACGATGGGCATCAGGTCGCCAGTGAAGAACACCGCGACACCGAAGCCGACCATCACCAGTGCCAGCACCAGATTGATCAGCTGCTGTTGTGGCAGCAGTTTGCTGGTGTTCAGTCGTCCATCCAGCTTCGCCCACGCGATGATACTGCCGCTGAAGGCGATGGTGCCGATGATGGCGCCCAGAATGGCGAGAATGGTGATGTCGGTGCCCATGGCCTCGGAGATGCTGGTCGGCGCGACATTCAGGGTTTCGAGACCGATTGCTCCCAGCAGACTGGCAGGCTCCGCTCCGGCGGCGACTTCGCCTTGTGCTTTCAGCAATTCCACGGCCGCGATGGTGGCTGCTGCGCCACCGCCCATGCCGTTGTACATGGCGATCATTTGCGGCATGTTGGTCATCGCGACCTTCTTGCCGGTGACCCACGCATAGCCGCCGCCGATGGCGATGGCGATGATGATCAGGATGTAATTGGTGACGGCCTGTGGATTATCAGACAGTTCCGGCGCCAGGAAGGTCACCAGAGTGGCCAGCACCATGCCGACGCCGGCCCAGTGAATGCCGCGGCGCGCGGTCACGGGAGAACTCATCTGCTTGAGGCCCAGAATGAACAGCGCCGCTGCCAGGAAATAGGTTGCTTGAATGAGGATTCCCATTTATTTCTTCTCTCCAGCTGCGCCTTTCTTGTCGCTGGCCTTGAACATCTCCAGCATGCGTTCGGTCACCACATAGCCACCGACTGCGTTGCCAGCAGCGAGCAGTACGGCGATGAAGCCAATAGCTTGTTGTGTTGGATTCTCGGCGATACCGAGAGCAATCATCGCGCCTACCAGCACAATGCCGTGAACGAAGTTGGAGCCTGACATCAGCGGCGTATGCAGAATAACCGGCACCTTACTGATGATCTCGAAGCCAGTGAATCCGGCGAGCATGAATATGTATAACGCGGCTAATCCTTCGATCATTTTGCACCCCCTTCCACTTTATTCCTGACTGTCGCGTTGACGATCTCGCCACCATGGGTAACGAGACTGTCCTTGAGAATCTGGTCTTCCAGATCAATCGTGATCTTCCCATCTTTGACCAGCAGGGCCAGCAGATTCAGCAGGTTTTTCGCATACAGCTCGCTCGCGTGGCCGCTGACGGTACTCGGCACGTTGAGAGGGCCGTAGATTTTCACGCGGTTGTGCAGAATGGTTTGATCGGGCTGCGTCAGTTCGCAGTTGCCGCCACCTTCAGCTGCCAAGTCGACGATGACCGAACCGCCTTTCATGCGCTCTACCATCTCGCGGGTGATGATCTTTGGAGAGGGGCGTCCGGGAATTGCAGCAGTGGTGATCACGACATCGGCTGCCGCCACATGATTCGCCAGAATGGCCTGCTGTTGTGCCTTCTCTTCGGCGGTGAGCTCACGGGCATAGCCGCCTGTGCCTTCCGCTTTGATGTCGATGTCGACGAACTTGGCGCCCAGTGATTCGACTTGATCCTTCACCGCCGCCCGCACGTCATAGCCTTCGACGATGGCGCCGAGACGACGTGCTGTCGCAATGGCCTGCAATCCCGCAACGCCGGCGCCAATGATCAGCACCTTGGAGGGGCGAACCGTACCGGCTGCCGTGGTCAGCATGGGGAAGAATTTGCCGAGCAGCGTGCTGGCGATGAGGACTGCCTTGTAACCGGCAATGGAGGCTTGTGATGAGAGCGCGTCCATCGCCTGGGCTCTGGAAATTCGAGGAATCATCTCCATCGAGAATGCGGAGATGTTCTTTTCCTGCAAGCGTTTGAAGCGATCCGTGTCCGAGTAGGGATTGAGGTAGCCAATGACGATCGTTCCCGGCTTCAGTTGCCCGATCTGCTCGTTCGACAGAGGGTTGACGGTCAGCAGGATGTCGGCGCTGTTGTATAGAGCGGTCTCATCACTGACGATATCCGCCCCTGTGTAGTCGCTGTCGCCGTGCCCCGCTGTTTCGCCTGCGCCGCTCTGAATGCTGACGCTGATTCCTAGTGCTGTGAGCCGTTTGACGACATCCGGCACCATGGCGACTCGTTGCTCCCCCACACGTACCTCTTTCGGCACGCAAACCCTTATCGTCATTACATCCACCCCTCGTGAACTGCTCTTAAAAAGTGCGCGGAGTATACCACTGATCACAAAAGGTAATGAATTGCAGGAAGCATCAAGTCTCTTGCTTAAGGCTGATTTTGTCGTATTTCAGAAGCTTCTTTGCGGGAAATCATTAGTGGATGACGTGATCCGACTTTTACTGAGCGTTTGGCTCGATATCAAGATCCAGTGACAGATCGTTCGGATCCTCATCCTTGGGGACCACGAGTTCGACTGTGGCGGTGGGCTCTGAGGGTTTCTCGGGCGTGACCAGTTGTTGACGCAGGGACTCAATTTCGGCCGTCAAACCCTGAGTGAGCTGCGAAGTGGCTTCGTTCTGAGCGATCCGACTGTTGTATTCCGGATCGAGTTCGGTGATGTGATAAACCTTGTTGAAGGTTGACTTGTAGTCCTTCTTGCAGAGGATTGTAAACGTGGGCTCTTCGTAAATGGTGCGATATTCGTTGAGACGGGCGTACAACACCTCTGTGCAGGTTGGGTCCCGCAAGGCCTCGACGACAGCCAGTTTCAGGAATGGGTGAAGGTTTGCCGCGCTCTCTGGCAGCCACATGCGCGTGGGGTCGGTCGTGACTGCCACTTCCGCCCCCGCTTCGGCTTCAGGGGCGACTTTTGCCTCGACGTCTGCTTCTGCGGCCAGTGCGGCATCGCCCGCCAGCGCCCATATGAGGACGAGTGATCGGGGAATGAATGTGCGGCAAATGTCGGGCAGGATTCTCATGCTTGAGGTCATCGGCAGGCAGTGGAAATCCTTGAGTGGTTTTGAGCAGGTTGATTTTCTGCGGGGGCATGCGGGGTTATGAATGGCGGCGTTATTTGTTAGAATCGGCTCCCCTCAACGCTGCCCGGCAGCCGGATGAACACAGTCTTATGAATACGAGAACAACTGCCCGCCACATCAAATTGCTCGATACGACGCTGCGCGATGGTGAACAGACTCAGGGAGTCTCCTTTGCCGCCAAGGAAAAGGTGAATATAGCGCGTGCGTTGCTGCAGTCTCTGAAGGTGGATCGCATTGAGGTTGCCTCAGCCCGGGTTTCGGAAGGCGAGAAGAAGGCGGTCATCGATATCAATACCTGGGCCGCCCAGGAGGGCTTTCTGGACAAAGTGGAGGTGCTCGGCTTTGTCGACCACAAGAAGAGTGTGGACTGGGTCGTCGAAACCGGCGGGCGGGTGATCAATCTGCTGGCCAAGGGCAGTGAGAAACATTGCCGTGAACAACTGGGTCGCACGCTGGATCAGCACATTCAGGATATCTGTCAGACCGTCGCCTATGCAAAAGAGCAGGGGCTGCGGGTCAACGTCTATCTGGAGGACTGGTCCAACGGCTATCAGGACAGCCGCGCTTATGTGTTCGGGTTGCTGGAGGGGATTCAGAGTATCGGCATCGCCGATTTCATGTTGCCCGATACGCTTGGGGTCATGACACCGGACGAAGTGTTTGCCGCGATGACCGATATGATCACTCGCTTCCCTGAACTGGAATTTGATTTTCACCCTCACAATGACTATGGCCTGGCCACCGCAAACGTCATGGCGGCAGTGAAGGCGGGCATCAACACGATTCACTGTACCGTCAACTGTTTGGGCGAGCGTGCTGGTAATGCCTCGCTGGCCGAAGTGGCGGTAGTGCTTAAAGACAAGATGGGAATGTCACTTTCCATTGATGAGACCCGCATCGGTCTTCTCAGCCGCATGGTGGAGAATTTCTCCGGCAAATGGGTTGCGGCCAATGCACCGATCGTTGGTGCCGACGTGTTTACGCAGACGGCAGGCATTCATGCCGATGGCGACCTCAAGGGTGGGCTCTATATCACCGCACTGCGCCCCGAGCGTTTTGCCCGCAAGCGTATTTATGCGCTGGGCAAGATGAGCGGCAAGGCCTCGTTGGCCAACAACCTGGAGGAGCTGGGGCTGACGCTATCAGTAGAGGATCAGGCCAAGGTGCTCAAGCGCATCGTCAAGCTCGGCGACTCCAAGGAAATCATCACAGTCGATGATCTGCCCTTCATCATTGCCGATGTGCTGGAGAGCCGCGATTACAACTACACCCGCTTGCTCAATTGCTACATCAACAGCGGGTTGGATGTGGAAAGCACGGCGAGCATTCGCGTGAATATCGAGGGCAAGGAATACAGTGGCTCGGGTTCCGGAAATGGCGGTTTCGCAGCCTTCATCGATGCCGTCAGCAGGATTCTGGAAACACGAAACTTCCTGATGCCCGCTCTGATTGATTACGAAGTGCATATTCCGCGCGGCGGCAATACCAGTGCGCTGACCGAGTGCATCATCACCTGGAGCAACGACGGCAAGGAGCTGAAAACCCGAGGCGTGGATTCCAATCAAGTGCTTGCGGCCGTGAAGGCAACGCTGAGGATGATCAACATCAGAATGCACGCGCAAGCTTGACGATAGTGTGGGAGCCTTAGACCGGCAGCTTGCGCAGTTCTGCTACGACCAGATCCCCGAACGCGCTGGTGTCGATCATCTTGACGTCTGCACCTGGCTTGGAAAGGTCGGGTGTTGAGTAGCCCTGTGCAAATACGCTCTGCATCGCATGCCAGACATTCTTCGCTTCCTTGTCCATGCCGAAGCTCATCTCCAGCATCATGGCCACAGAACCGATCATGGAGTAAGGGTTCGCAATGTTTTTGCCCGCGATGTCCGGAGCTGAGCCATGCGAAGGCTCGTAGTAGGCCTTGTTGTCGCCCAGACATGCAGATGGCATCAGTCCGAGTGAGCCGAGAATGCCTCCGCCCTGATCGCTGAGGATGTCGCCGAACATGTTCTCCATCACCATGACGTCGAACTGGCGAGGATTCAGACATAGATAAGTAGCCGCAGCATCCACCAGGATATGAATTACTTTGACCTCCAGGTAGTCCTTGGCGACCTCTTCAATGATCTCGTTCCACAGCACGCTGGACTTCAGCACATTACTCTTGTGGATGTTGTGCAGCACCTTCTTGCGTTTCATGGCGGTATCAAAGGCAACCTTGGCGATGCGACGAATCTGGTCTTCGTCGTATTCAAGGGTCTCCTTCACATAACGGATACCCTGTTCGTTGATGCCACTTTCTTTCTCCCCAAAGTACAGGCCTCCGACCAGTTCACGGATAATCATGATGTCGATGCCGTCGCCGATGATCTCTTTCTTCAGCGGAGAGAAGTGCGCGAGTCCCTTGGGCAGGAATACGGGACGGAAATTGGCATAAGTGTTGTAGCGTCGACGCAGTGGGAGCAGAGCGCCACGTTCTGGTTGCTTGTCTACCGGAATCTTTTTGGAGTCTTCATGATTCAATCCGATTGGTCCCTTGAGGATGGCGTCAGCCTCGTCGCAAATTTTCTTGGTCTGCTCGGGGAAGGGATCTCCGTACTCGAAATAGGCACTGGCGCCGAAGGGGGCGTGAATCAATTCAAACTCGACGTCGTTGCGCTCTTCGACCAGTTTGAGAACCTTGACTGCTTCGGCCATGATTTCCGGGCCGATGCCATCGCCATCCAGCAATGCAATCTTGTACTTGCTCATGAGTGTCCTGATGTTATTCGCCAGTCGGCCGGGAGGCCGGAGTAAAAGAGGCGCGTAATTTAGCATGCTGGCTGTCTGGGGAACAAGGCAATGCGGGAGAGTGTGTGCAGGAGAAGAGTAAGAGCGCGCCCGGATGCGTATAGAGCAATCCGGGTTGAGGAGTGAAAGACTGGGTCAGAACAGTACGGAAACCTGTCGAATGAAGATAATCAGCAAGAGGGCGACAACAATATAGGTGACCGAGTCACCGACTTCGAAGCCGAAAAATTTCTTGGGCTTTTGCTCATTGTGATTGAAGCTCATTACACCAAATCTCCATGAGGGGCGGAAAAGTCTGCATTGTTACACAAGTTCCCGCCGCTTTGCCATATTCATGCTCGAGTCATAGCAGAATTTCCATATTGAATTCATCGATTTGAGCATAAAAACTCGAAAAAGGATGGGTGGTTGATTAAGTTTTGGTCAGACAGAAGGGCCAACCTCACAGTTTTCTTGTAAGATGCCACCTTGTTCTAGGTGGACGCGTTTCGTCGTCCCGGAACCACTCTTGGTAGAATAAAGTTCATGACTCACAACGACGTGCTGCGCCGAATTCGTTACATATTCGATCTGAATGACAATAACATGATAGAAGTGTTTGCCTGTGCCGATCATTCGGTGACTAGAGAGCAGGTCTGTGCCTGGTTGAAGCAGGAGGCAGAAACTGGTTATCAGGAAATTGATGACGTTCAGATGGCGATCTTCCTGAACGGCTGGATCAATGCTCGACGCGGTCGGCGCGAAGACCCTCAGCCCGCACCAGAAGGGAGTCTGACCAACAATATGATTCTGATGAAGCTGCGCATTGCGTTGAATCTGCAATCCGACGATATCCTGACCCTTTTGGAGGAAACTGGGCTCACTTTCAGCAAGCACGAATTGACAGCCCTGTTCCGTAAGCCAGGTCATAAGCATTATCGACGTTGCGAGGATCAGCTATTGCGTAATTTTCTGAAGGGGTTGCAACTACGCTTTCGCGATGAAGAGCCGCCGCAGATTCAGGCTCAGCCACCGGCTCAAACTCAAACCCACGATGTGTGGAAGCGCAGTTGAGCTGCTGTGGATGCGTTACGACGCGTCCACAGCATGTAGTTCTCTCGCAAGTGACAGGGAGGGGAACTGGTGCGCCAGTTCGGCCCACTTCAATATTTCAAGCGACCCATCCTGATTTTCCACCAACGCTGTGCAGCTCTCTACCCAGTCGCCGGTATTGCAGTACAGCGTGTCTCCGAAGTAAGTCATCTCTGCGTGGTGAATGTGCCCGCACACGACACCATCGAGATGCTGAGCACGGGCCGAGTTCACTACCGTTTCCTCAAACTTGCCAATGTAACTGACCACATTCTTGACTTTGTGTTTCAGATGGCCGGCAAGTGACCAGTAAGGCAGTCCGATCATTTCTCTCACGCGATTGACCAAGCGATTGACGAAAAGCAATTGACCGTACATCGATGAGCCAAGTTTCGCCAGCAGTGGACTGATCTTGATGACGGTATCAAATTGATCGCCGTGCAGAATCAGAAGTCGTTTTCGATCGGCGGTCGCATGAACAGCTGTGTCGAGAACATGAATGTTGTCGAACGACTGGCTGCAGTAGGCCCTCGCTACTTCGTCGTGATTTCCTGGCGTGTACACCACCATCGTGCCAGACGCAGCTTTCTGCAAAATGCAGTTGACGACTTCCTGATGTGCAGTGGGCCAATACGCCTTCTTGCGCATCTCCCAGCCATCGAAGATGTCACCAATCAGATAGAGGTAATCAGATTTGGTGGAGTGCAGAAAGTTGAGGAGGAATTCTGCCTGGCAGCCTCGGAAGCCAAGGTGCACGTCGGAGATGAAAATGCTGCGGTATTTCAGTTTGCGCGGGGGCTTTTCAGCAATCATTACATGACCTCATGGTTGCAGATTTGCTGCATAAGGTAGCCGTCGCTTGTGACCGCCATATGACACTCTGATGGCGGTCGTGTGACTGCGCAACAGCATGACGCGAACTGTCACAATTGCTCGCTATTATTTGCGGGCATAAGACAGGAGGCCTGTACCGCAATGAGCAGAATCATTTACGGAGTCTCGGGCGAGGGTTCGGGGCATTCATCGCGCGCCAGAGAGATGGTGCGACATCTGCAGGAGCGTGGGCACGAGGTAAAGATCGTGTCATATGATCGTGGTTATCGAAATCTCGCAGCGGATTTTGATTGTCTGCAGGTGGAAGGTCTGCGCATTATCAGTCGTAACAATCGTGTGAGCGTATTGGGCACGATCTGGAACAATTTGCGCAGAGGTCGCCGTGCGTGGCAGCGTCTTCGTGAGCTGCGTGCTCTGTTTGGCAGCTTTCGTCCCGATTGTGTAATTACGGATTTCGAGCCGTCAACAGCCTGGCTGGCGCGAATGCACAAGTTGCCACTGATCAGTCTGGATAATCAGCATCGCATGCGCTATATGAAATTCGATGTGCCAGGTTGGCTGCGATTCGAGCAATGGCAGACCCGGACTATCATTCGCCTGATGATTCCAAATCCGGATGTGGCACTGGCAATCACTTTCTTTCGCGGCGAGATCACCAATGATCGAACCTTTCTGTTTGCTCCGATTCTGCGTCGGGAGGTGTGCTCGCTGCAGACGTCGTCGGGAAATTTTCACCTGGTCTATATGACGGGCCGGTTTGATTCTCTTGTTGCGACTCTCAAGCAGTTTCCCTCACACCGCTTTGTTGTATATGGATACAACGATCGCGGAAGCAGCGATCAAGGCGACGACGCCAATCTGGAGTATCGCGAATTCAGTACGGACGGGTTTCTCCAGGATCTGGCTGCCTGTCAATCGGTGATCGCCACGGCCGGATTCACGCTGATCAGCGAGGCGATGCATCTGCAGAAGCCCTATCTGGCCTTTCCCATGCACGGGCAGTTTGAGCAGAAGCTGAATGCGTTGTGTCTGGAGCGCCTGGGCGTGGGAATGGCTGCCAACACCGCTGACAGCGAGACTCTTGCCGAGTTCTTCTTGCGAATACCTGTTCTCGCGGCAAAGTTGCGAGAGCAGCAGAGCACCTCGCAGGAGGTCTCGCAAAAAACCCCGCAGAAAGATTGCTGCAACCATGAAATCAAGGCAAAACTTGATGAGTTGACTGATGGCAATCTGTCGATGCTGAAGCGACTTCAGCGCTAGTCTGCAATCGAAGGGCGTGCCGGTCATCATTGCAGATAGCTGCCATGGGATTGATCTGGCGAGGCATACCTGGAAGTTGCAACAGATTGTCACAACAATAACCCTGAATTTATCAGGGATTATCATAAGTTAGCCAACTGAATTGCTGCCTGAAGATGGATTCGCCTTGGCGACGGTGGTACATTACCGTCGTTTGCAATTGCTCCTCGCTGACAAGATTCAGGGCGGAAGCATGGAAATACAAAGTATCTCAGCGCCTTAGACGCTGAAACTCCATTTAGTTAGAAAAATCAGACATGGGGCCCAACAAAGTGAACATCACCCTAACACGCAGACGATTCATCAAGAGCGTTATCTTCTCTGCCGCTGCCGCCAGCAGCGGCGCGGGATGGTATATGGCTTCTGCCGCATCAAATCCGGCAGGCGGCGTAGAGCGCCTGGTATCCATCAACGTCAATGGCCGCGTACGGCGCGTTGACGTACTCCCGCAAGAAACTCTTGCGCACACTCTTCGATACAAGCTCGGTCTGACCGGCACCAAGGTTGCCTGCAACCGTGGCGAATGCGGCGCGTGTACCGTGTTGATCGACGACGTCAACTACTACTCCTGCTCTACCCTGACGCATAACGTCAAGGATCGCGCGGTGCTGACAGTAGAAGGGCTGCGCGCTGAAGACGGTACGCTGCACGCGGTGCAGGCGGCATTCATTCAGGAACTCAGTCCAGCGTGTGGCTTCTGTACTTCAGGTCAGGTCATGTCTGCTGTGGCGCTGCTGAAAGCCAATCCGAAACCAACACGCCAGCAGGCACGCGAGGCAATGTCAGGAAACCTCTGCCGTTGCGGGGCTTATGATCACTATCTGAACGGCGTAATGCGCGCCTCGGGGCAACTGTCATGACCTATATGCATATTGGTAAGAATTTCACACCGCCAGATCTGGAAGCTAAAGTTACTGGTGCGGCTCGTTACACTGAAGATTTCCGTAGAGACGGCATGGTCTTCGCCCGTCTGCTGACCAGTCCGCTGCCAAGTGGTCGTGTTGTCAGCATTGACGCCTCTGAGGCACTGGCAATGGAAGGCGTACTCGGTGTATTCACCGCAGACGATCTGCCGCCCTCACTGCCTCCTGCCAACCCCGCGCTTGCCAAAGACTTCATCACTTACATCGGTCAGCCCATTCTGGCGGTGGCTGCTGAAAGCGATCTGATCGCCGAGAACGCGATCGAGAAGATCAAGATCGTATTCGAGCGTCGTCCGTTCGTGACAGACCCGCTGGATACCTTGCTCGAAGGCGGGCCGGATCCTTATCCGACAGGCAACACTCTGATCAGAAACGCAGGCGAAGCCGCTGCAGGTACCACTGCATCTGGTACTGACGTTGGCCGTATCAAGTGGTCCTTGGACCAAGTGACAGCCTTCCGTAATGGCCGCGAGCCAGTTGGCGCGACATTCGGTGAAGAGTGGGCCTATGGTGATGTTGCCGCTGAATTTGCTCAGTGCAAGACCATCGTTGAAGAGCCCTTTGTGACCATCGGTTACCCGCACCATTCCCTGGAGCCACGCTCTGGCATGGCATTCTGGGAAAACGGCAAGTGCTACTTCCACGGTTCGCTGCAGAGCCACACAGTGGGTCATGCACAGTTGTCGGCGATGCTTGAGATCGACCCTGCCAACCTGGTTTTCATCAACGAAAACACTGGTGGTGGCTTCGGCTCCAAGATTTTCCCGTATCCGATAATGGCAGTGACCGGCAAATTCGCCCGTAAACTGAACCGTCCGCTGCAAATGCGTGTTACCCGCGAAGAAGAGTTCTACATTGGCTCCGCTCGCTCTGGTATGCAGGGCTGGCTCAAGGTCGGTCTGAAGGACGACGGCAAGGTCGGCGCAGTTGACGTGATCATCATCAACGACGCAGGTTCAGGTGGTGGCGGTAGCGCCAGCTCCTCAGCTGAACACATCTCCCTTATGTATCAGCCGACAGCCATGCGGTTCCGTGGTATTGCCCTGTACACCAATACCACTCCGCGCGGTGCGCAGCGTGGACCGGGCCAGAACGAAATGGCTTCTGTGCTTGCTCCAATCATGGATAAGGCTGCCAGAGAGGGTGGTTTCGACCGTCTTGCCATGCGTCGTGCGAATGCTCCACGTCCAGATGCGAAGTTCGGTCCCCGTCAGGGTGGTCTCTCCAGCTCCTATATGCCGGAGGCCATCGAGAAGGCTGCCGCCATGTTCCGTTGGGACGAGCGAGTCGCTCAGCCCAAGGTAATGGCCAACAACAAAGTACGCGGAATTGGTCTCGGCATGGGTTTCCACTCTGCCGGAGCCAATGGTTACGACGGTCTGTTGCGTATTGCCACTGACGGCAAGATTTACCTGCATACCGGTGTTGGTAACCTCGGCACCTACTCTTATGCAGGTGTTCTGCGAGCGGCTGCTGAAGCTCTGCAGTGCAGCTGGGAAAATTGTGTAGTGGTTCACGGTAACAGCGAACTGAACCTGCCGCACAGTACCTATCAGGGTGGCAGTAACACCATGTTCACTGAAACCCGCTCCAGCCACGTTGCTGCGCTTGATGCCATCAGGAAACTGAAGGAAATCGCTGCTGCAGACCTCGGTGGCGCTGCGGACGATTACAGTGTCGGTGGTGAGCGCGTGTTCCTGACGAGCGACCAGGCCAAAGGTCTGACGTTTGCAGAAGCAGCTCAGAAGGCGATCGATCTGGGTGGCGAGTATAGCGGCCAGGTTTACCCGGAAGACATTAACGCCACAACCAAGCGTTCTGTTGAAGCGATGAAAGGCACCGGTCTGATCGGTGTCGCCAAGGACACGCTGCCCAAGCAGGGCACTGCTCCTGGTTTCGCGATCGCTTTCGTCGAGATCGAAATGGATCTGGACACAGGCAAGTACGACATCACCGACTACACCGCTGTTGCCGAGTGTGGCACCGTGGTGCACCCACAGGGCCTGAGTCAGGCCATGAACGGTGGCGGTGTGTGGGGAATCGGCATGGCAGGCTACGAGCGCCACGTCTATGACCCACAAAACGGTCTGCCTGCCAACGTGGGGCTTTATCAGTCCAAGCCGCCGACATACCTCGACGTGCCTGCACAGATGCTGACAGCTGGCATGGATATGCCCGATCCGCAGAGCCCAGTGGGCGCCCGTGGTATCGGCGAGCCTGCACAAGGTTGTGGTGCTGCAGCACTGATGAGCGCCATCTCCGATGCACTTGATGGACATTTGTTCAACCGCACGCCGGTCACTCCGGACATGATCGTGAATCATGTCGCGCAGAATGGCTTCAATACCGGCGAATTGAAAACGAATACATTCTGAGGTTTTTAAAATGCCATCAAATGACAATATGCCAGAAATGAGCCTCTACCAGCCTGTGCAGGTGGAGGATGCAATAAGCCTTGCCGGTACTTTGGCCGAAAGGGGATGGTTGGTAGGCGGTGGACAAGACACGTACGGATGGATCAAGGACCGCGCCAAGCGCCCGGAAGCCCTGATCGATCTGAACGGCATCGAGTCCATGCGTGGTATCCGCGAAACGGCTGACGGTATCGAAATTGGTGCCCTGGTCACGCTGACTGAACTGGCCAACAACGCACTGGTAAAAGAGCGCTATTCACTGCTGTCATCTGCGGCCGGTCGTGTAGCCAGTCCGCAGATTCGCAACATCGGTACGCTGGGCGGCAACGTGGCTCAAGACGTACGCTGCTGGTACTACCGACGCGGGCTGAACTGCTACCGCGCCGGGGGTAACCTCTGCTACGCCGACACGCCGGAAGGCCAGAACCGTGAGCATGCCCTGTTTGGTGCCAGCCGCTGTGTAGCGGTTTCACCAAGCGATACGGCTCCTGCACTGGTTGCACTGGAAGCACAGATGGTGATTCGCAATGCCAGCGGCGAGCGAGTCGTCGCGGCGGAAGATTTCTTCATCGGACCCGATGTCGACATCCGCCATACTACTGTACTGCGCACCGGTGACGTTCTCACGGCTGTTCGTATTCCGGCCAAGTGGGCGAACGCCGAGTTCTACTTCGAGAAAGTAGCCGACCGCAATGTCTGGGACTTCGCACTGGTGAGCATCTCTGCTGCCATGAAAGTCACTAATGGAACGATTGAAGAGTCACGCATGGTCGCTGGCGCGGTGGAGTGCACACCACGTCGACTGACCTCTGTAGAGCAGGCGATTCAAGGCCGTGCCCGCAACCAGGAAACTGCTGATGCGGTAGCGTCTTTGGCTAGCCAGGGTGCCAAGCCCTTGAACTACAACCACTTCAAGATGCCGTTGATGGACAATCTGGTGAAGCGCGCACTGACCGTGTGATGCTCCGCTAAGTTCAGATCTGCTGACAGGCTCGCCAAGGCTCAAATGCCTTGGCGAGCCTGTTGCTTTCTGGTGTCCTGAAACCTCATCTCCCTTTCTCTCTCGCGCAGCCAACCTGATCACCGCTATGACCGACAACGGAAACCTCTACGCCGACCTTTCCGGCTACTACGACCAGTTCTGTGCAGAAGTGGACTATGCAGAGCAGTGCGCATTTGCCGAGCGTGCTTTCGACTGTTTTGGCGCGTCCGACGGGCGCGATTATCTGGACCTGGCCTGTGGCACAGGCCAACATCTGTTGCACATGCTAAGGCGAGGATTCGTCGGCACTGGCCTGGACAACAGCGCCGCGATGCTGGAGCTGGCCGAGGCGAGATGCCCTGCAGCACGGTTTCTGCTCTGTGATCTGGCAGCGTTCGAGCAAGCCGCCGAGTTCGATCTCATCACCTGCTTCCTCTATTCGATCCACTACAGTCACCCCACCTCCGCGCTGCAGCAAACTCTGTTGCGAGCCTGGCGGGCACTCAAGCCAGGCGGCCTGTTTCTCTTCAATACGGTCGACGCCGGCGGCATCAGCAACCAGCGCAGTACCATCACCAGTGTCGTTGATGGCGAACAGCGGCTGAGTTTCGAGTCGGGCTGGCGCTATCGAGGGGAAGGGGAGACTCTTGATCTGTTGCTTGGCATTACCCGTGAATCTCCTGCAGGCGGGCTCAAACGCTGGACGGATCATCACACCATGACGGCAATATCTTTGCTGCAACTGCAGAACATGCTCACGGATATCGGGTTCGAGGTCACGCTCCTGGAGCATGACTACCAGCGCCTGCTGCCCTGGAATGGCAAGAGTTTCAATGCGCTGGTCGCGGCGCGCAGGCCCTAGACCACCAGAAACTGGCCCATCATGCCGCGATCCTCATGCTCAAGCATGTGGCAGTGATACATGTACGGATGCTCCGCGTCGGAGAAATCGACGAAGCTGAGGATGACCCGCACCGTTTCCCTGCCCTTGACCAGCACCGTGTCCTTGAAGCCCAACTCATGGGGCGGCGGAGCAATGCCATCGCGATCAAGAATCTGAAACTGCCCACTGTGGATGTGAAACGGGTGCGGCATTGGTGAACTGTTGAACACCTCCCAGATCTCGGTGTCGCCGAGCTTCACGCGCTCATTGATGTAGTCCATGGCCATCTGGCGACCGTTGATGAAATAGTCGCCGCCACCATGTCCGCCACCGAAACCGTTGCGGTAGCCCGTCGTCGGCCCGCGATCACCACCACCGCGCGAACCAGTGCCCATCTGCAGACGGAACGTGCGCGTGTTCACGGCTTCATCTGCGTGGCGGCGCTTGATGGTGGTAAGCGCTTCCGGCACCGGCGCGGAAGCGCGCAGTTCGGCAGCCGGAAAGAAACGCAGGACGTCAAAGCCTTCACTGCCCATGGCGCGCATGATGCGGCTCATGGCGCCGGGGGAATCCTGATAGTTGGAGACCATCGGTACGTTCACCAGCGTCACGGGTTGCCCATCACTGAAATCGGCAATGATCTCGACTCGTTCGCCGGAGGCCAACATCAACATGTCCATGGTCACCGGCGCTGTCAGCAGGCCACCATCGCTGGCGATGACCTGAAAGGGGCGGTGGTCGCTGAACGCCAGCATGTACTTGCGGGCGTTGGCGGCGTTGAGAATGCGCAGACGCACTTTGGTCGTGGTGGGCACGAAGTACGGGTCTACCACGCCATTGACCATCTTGATGTCACCCTGCATGCCCTGCACCATGTCGTCATAAATAGTCATGTAGGCCAGCGTGCCATCCTTTTTGAAGCGGCGGTCCTGAATGATGATGGGAATGTCGTCCACGCCATACTCGGAGGGCAACGCCAGGCCCTTGCTGACGTCGTCATCCAGAATCAGCATGCCAGCCAGCCCTCGGTACACCTGCTCACCGGTCTTGTGCATCATGTGCGAGTGGTACCACAGCGTGGCCGCCGGTTGCATGATTCGAATCAAGGGTTCCCAGCGTTCTCCATGCTCAATGGTCTGATGCGGTCCGCCATCGGAGCGGGCAGGGACGTGCAACCCGTGCCAATGCAATGTGGTTGGCTCTCCAATCTGATTGTTCACTTGCAGGCGGATCAGATCATTGCGGGAGCAGCGCAGGGTGGGGCCCAGAAAGCTGCCGTTGATGCCAAGCGTCGGGGTCTTCACCCCGGGGAAAAATTCCGTCTCACCTTGCTGGAGCTGCAGTTCGAAGCGCTTTTCCATGCCATCGCTAATGCCCTCCAGCAGCGGCGGAATCGTCAATGAATTGCCCTCGTGGATTGGCGTTGGAGCTGGGGCGGTTTGCGCGGAGGCCTGTCGTGGCCAGCGCAAGCCCGCTGCCAATGCGGTGGTCCCCAAACTCAGGGCCTTGAGGAGCTTACGGCGGTTCAGCATGCGGTCATTCTTCCTATCGATCATCTTTTTTGTCAGTCAGTTTTGCTGGCGCTCATTCGCGCTGGATGAACAGCTCGGGATGCAGAGCGCCGTCATAGTAATTCTCGCCGCTCGATAGTGCCGTCTGTATCTGCTCAAGAGATTCCTTCGAGTCTGCGGTAATGCTCCAGCGCTGCAGCTTCGCGGTTTTGTCGGCGTTCCCCGGTAGATTGACAATGCTTACCCGGCCATCGCCCTCAAGCTCGAGACGCCACTCGTAAATATTGGCTTCTGCGTCGGCCCGAAAGGGAGTCCCGAAGACAGAGATAAGCATGGCAAGGGTCGTGCTGACCTCCGATTGGCAGGTGTGACTGCCGTGATTGGAGGTTGAGGTTTCGTTGCTCATGATAGTGTCGCCCCAAAAAGTTCCAGCATTGGAAAGTGGTTCTGGATAATACGAGAAATTGCAGTTTTTTAGCACCCTTACTTTAGAAGAGCGTTGCCTCCAAAGTCAGTTCTCGGCTAGAGTTCGGGGCACACCTCCGAGAATGCTCCCTGATGTCCAGTCACCGTTACCGTGATCTTTCCCTGCACGAACTCCTCGAGCTCGCGCAAGGGCGCGCGGGGCACAAGCCTGATGCCCGCGCTCAGTATAATCTCGGGCTGCGCTATGAGCGTGGCGAAGGGGTTTCCCGCAACGACACCATGGCGGCGCAGTGGTTCGAGCGCGCTGCAGAGGCAGGTGATACGGATGCACAACGTCTGCTTGCCTTCGCTTACCTGCACGGCATTGGCGTCCCAAAGAACGAGTCGGAGGGCATTCGGCGCCTGCGCATTGCAGCAGAGTGGGGTGACGCGGTGGCCCGTCGTCAGCTTGGTTTCCGTTATGTCACGGGGGCCTCGGTTCTCAAGGACGAGGTCGAAGGTGTGCACTGGTTTCAGCTGGCTGCCGAGCAGGGTGACGACATGGCTCAGTACAATCTCGCCTACGCCTTTGCGCACGGCAGCGGTGTTGAGATGGACCAGGCTCGGGCCATTCACTGGCTGACGCTGGCCGCGCAGCAGGGCCTGCCGGCGGCGCAGTGCGGTCTTGGCGCTGTCTATGAACAGGGGCTCGGCGTGCCCGTAGACTATAAGGCCAGTGCCAGATGGACGCGGCAGGCGGCGGAGCAAGGTTATCCCGAGGCCTGCAGCAACCTGGGCTGGCTGTACGAAAACGGTCTCGGGGTGGAGAAAGACCTGCAACAGGCGCGGCACTGGTACGAGGTGGCGATACACAAAGATTATGCCGAGGCTCAGCAGCGCCTTGCGCACTTGAGCGGCATGCCCAGCGGTTCGCAGCCAGAGCTGGCACGACCACTGGCGCGCAACGACGCCATCAATGAGTATCTGGAAGCGGCGTTCGCCGGTGTCGTCGGGCTGGACATGGTGAGGCAGGAGATTTTCCGCCAGGCCAGTTACATTCACGTGCAGCAACTGCGGGCGAAGCAAGGGATGCCTGTGCCCGACTGGCCATCACGTCATCTCGTGTTCAGCGGCAATCCTGGCACAGGCAAGACGATGGTCGCCCGCGTTATCGCTGGGCTGTATCTCAAGCTCGGCATCCTCAAAACGGACAGGATTGTGGAAACTGATCGTGCCGGACTCGTTGGTTCCCACATCGGCGAGACCGCGCTGAAGACTCGGGCGCTGGTCGAATCCGCCCTCGGTGGTATTTTGTTCATCGACGAGGCTTACGCACTGGCGAGGGCCACCCAGCAGGACTTTGGCCGCGAGGCCATCGAGACTCTGCTGAAAATGATGGAGGACCATCGCGATAATCTGGTCGTCATCGTGGCTGGCTATGGCGCCGAGATGGACGAATTCATTCAATCGAATCCTGGATTGTCCTCGCGCTTCAATCGCTTCCTCCATTTCTCCAATTACACCCCAGATGAGCTGCTGTCGATCTTTCAGGGCTTTTGCCGTCAGCATGGGTATGCAGTCAGCGACTCGATTCAGCACGGCTTGAAGCGCATATTCGCGCGGGAGATTCAGGCCCGGCGGGAGCACTTCGGTAATGCCCGCTACGTGCGCAACCTTTTCGAAAAGGTGCTGGAGGCCCACGCCCAGCGCGTATATGCCTTGGCCGAGGCGTCGGCGCATGAGTTGGGGACGATTCTTCCAGTCGATATTGAAAGTGCTCTGGGCGAATCGCTTGCCGACCAGGACGGTGTAGCCGAGAACTATGCGACCGCGCTGGCGAAACTCGACGCTCTCGTGGGTCTGCAGCGCGTCAAACAACAGGTGCGGCGCCTGTGCAGCTTTGTGCAGGTGCAGAGCGAGCGCGCGAGTGCGGGATACAAGACGGCGGCTGGATTCTCGCAACATCTGGTATTCACCGGCAATCCGGGCACGGGCAAGACGGTCGTGTCACGCATCGTGGCCGATCTCTACTTCAATCTCGGTATCTTGCCCTCCAGCCGCATTGTCGAGGTGGATCGCTCCGGGTTGGTGGCGCAATATGTTGGCCAGTCGGCACTGAAAACCCGGGAGGTCATCGAGTCTGCCTTGGGAGGTGTACTGTTCATCGACGAGGCTTACGCACTCGTCAAAGAGGGGGATGAGCGGGACTTTGGCCACGAGGTTATCGATACCCTGCTCAAGGCGATGGAGGACTATCGCGACCAGCTGACCGTGATTGTGGCCGGCTATCCCGAACCGATGGCGCGGTTCATCGACAGTAACCCCGGCCTGCGGTCGAGGTTCAACCATTACATCGAATTCGAGGATTATCAGCCGGAGGAATTGCTGAGCATCTATGAACGCTTTGTGCGGGACTCCGAGTACGTGTTGGAGGAGGGAACCCACCCGGCTCTGCAGGAGAGTCTGCGGCAGCTGTTTGCGCAGGGTCGTACCGCTGACAATGGCCGCTTCGTCCGTAATCTTTTCGAGCGGACTGTCGAGTTGCATGCCGAGCGGGTGGCGAAGCTGGAACACGCCTCAGGTGCGTTGCTGAATACTCTGGCGTTGGTAGATGTGGAAGAGGCATTGAAGGAGATGCTTGCCGAGGCAAAACTCTAGATGAAGCCCTGGACCGATGCATGTGCGGGGTCAAGTCCGCTTCTGGGAGGTTCTGACTCCCGGTCTCTGCTGGGAGAAACCGGGAGTCATTCATACCTGTTACTTTCCTGTCAGCTACTCAGCGGCCACTGAGCGCTGCTTCGCGGCTTCACGCTGTGCCAGAATCTCATCGTAACCCTGCTGGTCAAGATGGGTCACGGCAATCCAGGCGTGAGTCATTTCATCGGCGGTGCGGCTGCCGTTCACGACCCAGAAATCCGGATCCGGATTGTTCGGGTTGTTGGAGGTGTTGTCGTACCACTGCTTGATGATCAACACGGCACCGGTTGGCAGCAACGGAGCGACGTCCGGTTGGTACAGGTGGCTGTGGTGCCAGGTGGCGCTCCAGTTGGAGATCTGGCTGATCTGCTCTGTGCGGCCGGTGGCTGGATAGAAGATCTCCAGTGATGCCTGACGCATACGCAGGTGGCCGTGTGGCTGGAAGCTGTCGATGCGCACGGGGTGATCGAAGGAGTGAATCCCCTGAGTCATCGCTGTTGCATTCGGAGGAACGATCAGTTCGCCCTGATCCAGACGGTAAGACTTGAGATCCTGCTTGTATTTGACCTGATTCTCATAGCCTTCGGGATGCAGCCAGACGCCGATCTCGACGACATTGTCCTCGATCACAGTACCGGGTGCCGTTGCACCGACACCACCGGGGAAGAGGTGAATATCCCAGCGAATACGCGCGTTCTCGGGCAGCGTGCGGCACACACCTTCTGGTGCAATCTCGCCCCATTTGCCCATCGCATACTCAGTGAACATCCCGTACTCTTCGTACTCGCCTTCCTCATTCAGGGTTTCCACGTAGGAGTTGGCATGATGCACAACTGCCTTCGCATTGCCTGATGGCTTCACCTGAATTGCCTTGATGCAGCGGTCACTGGTCAGGCCGGTCAACACATAGGGACGGTGCCACATGTCATTACCCAGTGCGGGCACATCGATCGGTGCAGAATCCAGCACCAGGCTGGGCTCGCCGAATTGCGGCGCGAAACTCCATTGATCTGGATCGGGCAGATTGGCAACAGGATGTGAGCGGTCGCCCCAATCGCCTTCCGGCGCTCCTTGCTGAACCCAGGCCACTATGGTGTCGATTTCGCTCTGCTCCAGTCTCCAATCGCCTTGCAGTTCTTGAATGCCGATGCCGTGATCGTAGGCATAGGGGGGCATTTCCCTGTTTTCAACGCGATACTGAATGAGCGGTGCCCAAGGACGGACCTGCTCATAATTCGTGAGCTGCATGGGGCCTACGCCGCCCTCACGGTGACAGACCACACAGTTGTCCGTGATGATCTGGGCAACGTGATCGGCATACGTCACCTCGCCTGTGTTGATCGACAAGGACGACTGGGCCTGAGCCTGGGCCTCTCCCGCCATCCCCAGAATGGCGAGCACTGCTAGGCCTAATGCGCCTTTGCTTTTGATTTGCCTACTGCAATACGGATTTATTCTCATTCTTGTCTCCTTTCATTGCATCGCGTTGAGTTGAGTTGATCCTATAAATCATAAAGAACACTTGATATATATCGGCAAATTTTCGCAAAGTCCAGATTCGAAAAATTGCAAATTGTAACGGCGATGTGATGGAGGCAGAACCGGGCAAAGAAGTGGAGGTCGGCGAACGTCAGTCGTTCCCAAACAAATCGCGCGTGAACACCTTGGATGCCACGTCGTTCAGGGCGGAGGTCATCCGGTTGGCGATGATGACGTCACTTCTGTGCTTGAATTCCTCAAGGTCATTGACGACGGAGGAGCGGAAAAAGGTAGTCGACTGCAGTGCTGGCTCGTAGACGATCACTTGAATGCCCTTGGCCTTGATTCTCTTCATGATTCCTTGAACGCTCGATGTTCTGAAGTTGTCCGATTGGGATTTCATGATCAGGCGGTAAACACCGACTACATTGGGGTTCTTCTGGATAATGGTCTGGGCGATGAAGTCTTTGCGTGTCGTATTGGAATCCACGATTGCGTGAATGAGGTTCTGCGGCACGTCCCGATAATTGGCCAGCAATTGTCTGGTGTCCTTGGGATTGCTCACTCCGCCATGACTTGTCGCAGTGCCTCGGCATCGCGCCAGTGGCCGCCGAGCAGTCGTAAAAGGAACGCGGCGGCAATGGCGACGATCAGGATACAGAACACGATCCATGAGGCCTTCGGGCCGAAGTCCCATACCCGGATCACCAGGTATTGAATCACCAGCATGATCCAGTGCAGGGCGGTGGAGGTGAGCATCACCCAGCGCGTGTCGCCAGCACCGCGCAGCACGCCGCCACAGACTTGAATGGTGGCGTCGGCCATGGTGTAGCAGGAAAGCCCCACCATCATGAATGCCGCCAGTAGCCGGATCTCCGAAAAATCTCCGGTCGGCGGCGCAAACACATCCACCAGCGGGAAGCGGAACACAATGTAGATCAAGCCCAGCAGTGCCGAGTAGCCAATGCCGATCACGAAGCCTGCCGTGATGACCTCGTTGGCTTTGTCCATGTTGCGTGCGCCTACCGAGCGGCCAATCAGGCTGACGAGGCCAATGTTCAGGCCAATCATGGGGACGAAAGACAACATGTCCCAATTGAATACGATGGCCGCAGAGGCGCCATGTACAACTCCGTAGGATTGGAACATCAGCAGAAAGAGGTTGAAAGCTGCCACATTCAGGAATAGCTCGAGTCCTGAGGGCAGCCCCAGACGCAGGTAGCGCCGTACAATCGCGGGGTCCACGCGGAACGATGCCAGCACGTGAAATTTCTCGCGGTTATGCCGTGCCAGATAGAACACGCCGAACAAGGCCAGCGAAAACAGCGACGAAATCACCGTGCTCCACCCGGCACCGCTGATACCCATGGCTGGAAAGCCAAGCTCTCCGAACGCCATTGCCCAGCACAGTGGAACGTTCAAAAGCAGCCCTGCCACGTCGCACACCATTACCACCCGGGTGCGCCCTATGCCAGCAAAATAGGAGGCCAGGCACGCTTTGAAGAGTGTGATGACCGCACCAAACATCAGGATTCGATAATAGGTGCTTTCCAGCGCCACCACTTGCGGGTCGTGGTCCATGGCTGAGAAGATGCGAACGACATACAGCGCTATCAGCATCATCAGGGGCTGGCACAAGACGGCCATCAACACTCCTTGCGTCACCACTCGCGGGCACTTGTCGAGTTCCCCTGCTCCCAGATACTGAGCGACCAGGGCATTCGCGTAAGAGATGACGCCCAGGAAAAAACACACCGAGAAAAAAGTCGCCACGCTGCCGCCCAGTGCCGCCGCCATGTGCGCCGGGTCAATCTGTGACATGAAATAGCGGTCGGTGAATGTCATCACCGCGAACGCCCCTTGCGACACCACCATCGGCAAGGCGATTTCAAAGAGGGTGCGCAGCGTGGCGCTGTTGAAATGGAAGCGGTATGACATGGGCGCTATCGGGATGACGGGGAGTTGGGCGAGCATGGTACGGCATCGTGTGAGGCGAAACAATCGACAGGCCCGGCAGGACTTGAGCTGTGTCTAGTGTCGATAGGGATGAAGATTTCCCGCTACAATAGATCCACAGAGGACCAATTTCTGTAAGTGTGAGAGATAATGTAGTTTCCATGGACACCAGGAGCCATACGATGACGAGTTTCAAGTTGCCAACCCTGATTGCACGAACTCTCGCGTGTACGGTAACAGTATTCGCGGTTGCCTCCGGTTCCGCGTTTGCTCAAGCAGCCGATTCCTCTGCGCACGACGCTCATGATGCTCACGAGGCTCATAGTTCCACTCTCAATTTAGACCAAGGTGAGCGCTGGGAGACAGATGAGCCACTGCGCAAGGGCATGCTTGAAATTCGTCATGCCGTCGAGAAAGCATCTCTCGATTTCAGCACCGGGGCTCTGAGTGCGCAGCAGGCCGAAGAGTTGACGCTGGTGATTGATGAGAACGTCAACTTCATCATAGAACAGTGCAAGCTGGAGCCTGAGGCTGATGCAAATCTGCACGTCATTCTCGCCGAAATTCTGAATGCCTCCAGTGTGCTCAAGAGTGAGCCACAATCAGCGGTTGGCTTGCCACGGATTCACGGCGCGCTTGAAAGTTACGCGTACTACTTCAACCATCCAGACTGGTCGACAGAACATGATCATTGACTCTTGGCTGCGCCTGCGACACTCCGCGCTGCCTGCACTTGCCACACTGCTTTTCACGACAGCTTTGTTCGCGCAAGAGCAGCAGAACCTGACGATTCTGGGTTCTACGGCTAGCTGGCCGACTGGTCGCGCGACGTTTGTGTCCGAGACCGATGTCGATGGTCTGCGCATCCGGCACACCCGTGTGGATGATGCGGACTGTGGAGCCAGAGACTTTCTGGAATTCTCTGGTCCTCTGGGGCCGGACACGACGTCAGTCATCGAGCCCTTCCTCAATGCCATGCAGCCTTGCGGCAGCAGCGCCTCGCGCGGCGCCGTGATTCTGAGTTCAGGGGGCGGCGCGATGACCGATGGCTACGCGCTGGGAGAGTTGCTGACTCAATACGGTGTTGCCACCGCATTGGTGCAGGGGCAGGTTTGTGCATCAGCCTGCGTCGCGGCCTTTCTCGGCGGAAGTCCGCGTTACATGCTGGAGAACGCGTGGCTGGTTCTGCAGTCGCCAGTTCGACGGCCCGGCATCGGGATTGATTGTGAGAACTCACAAGAGGTCGACGCGTTGAAGGAATATTTTGCTGCAAGGCTGGGGGAAGAGAAAGGTGGCCTGCTGCAGGAACGTGCCATGAGCAACTGTACGGCGGCCCGGGGCTGGACCATTCAGCCGCTGGAAGCAGTTGCGCTGGGCATTGCCGAAGCCGACAACACTCCCTTCACGCAACAGCTTGCAGATGGTTCGTTGAATTTCATGGCGGAGAATGCAACGAGGCCGGGTGTCATCACCACTTCGTCAGGTCTTCAGTACGAGGTCATCAGCCGAGGTGCGAACGCGGATGCACAAAGCCCTGTGGCTACCAGCAGGGTGACTGTGAATTACCACGGCACCTTCGTCGACGGCCGCGTGTTTGACAGCTCCGTAGAGCGTGGCCGACCCGCCGCGTTTCCCCTGAATCAGGTGATTCGCGGCTGGACCGAGGGTCTTCAACTGATGAAGCCGGGAGACAAGTTTCGCTTCTTCATTCCGCCGGAGCTTGCCTATGGCGAAGCCGGAAGGGGACCGGTGCCCGCCAATACGACGCTGATCTTCGAGATCGAGCTGCTGGAGATTGGCGGGTCAAACTAAGCGTTTCAGGAGCCAGAGGTTACGGATTAACCGGGCACTCCGCCTTCGAAAAGGTCAACTCGCCGATGTGCTGGCCATTCTTGAAATCGTACTGATAGTTGACGGTGTCCACTCCGTTCAGAATCGGTACCAGGTTCGGACCTGTGCACCATGTGCTTATCATGCTGGGGCGCAATCTCTCCAGATTATCCTGGGTAATGTCGTTGCCATCGGCGATAACATTTTCATAGACAATCTGGATCGTGTTGTTCTCCTTCTCCACACAGGTTGTGTTGATCCAGGTGGTGACGTTGTCCAGCTCCATGGGCAATTCCTTGTTGAGTTCAGCCGTCTTGTCATTGCATTCGGTCATGGTGTACTCGGCGCTGAAACCAACCTGAGGGCAGGCCAGTATCAGGAGCGACAGGGCGGGTAGCAGGATTCGCATTGGTAATCTCCTTCTTCAAACTAGGTTCAAAATTACTTTGTTGTGGTTATGCTATTTCACTTGGATTGTAATCTCAGGCAGCGCTCATTCCAAAGTGTCCGAAATTCCTCCACCTGCTGAGCACGCGCCTCCGGGGTAGGAGGAACAGGCTGGCCATAGGCCATGTCGATCATGGCCTGTGCCCAGCTCAGCAGTGCCGGATTATCGTTCAACTCTCCATTCATTTTGTTGATCATCAGCATGATATCGGCATTCATCTGTCGGTTGGCGATAACGCTCGCGGCCAGTTCCGGCACTTCAGTGCAACTTTCCAGTGCTGTTTGCGCAAGCGCCGAGCCTGTTATCCCGATGGACAATGCAGCAACAATCAAAAGTCTCATGGGTGTTTCCTCGCGTGGTTCCAAAGCAGAAGAGCGGCGGATTATTGGCGATTCTCTGAATTAAAACCACCTCGATTTCGCAATTCTCCTCCGTTCATGCAGCAGTCTCCAGTTCTGAAAACTGCGCCAGAAACAACTCGTGATAGAAACCTTTTTTCTCCATGAGTTCCGCGTGCGTGCCTTGCTCGATGATCTTGCCTTCGTTCATCACCAGAATCTTTTCCGCGTCTCTGATGGTTGAAAGGCGATGGGCGATCACGAAGCTGGTGCGGTTGCTCATCAGTTTCTTCATGGCCTGCTGAATTTGCATCTCCGTGCGGGTGTCCACGTTGGAGGTCGCTTCGTCCAGAATGAGGATATCGGGATCGGCGAGTATCGCCCGCGCAATGGTCAGGAGTTGCTTCTGCCCCTGGGAGAGATTGGTGACATCTTCGTTCAGCACCGTGTCATACCCTTCCGGCAGGGTGCGAATGAAGTGGTCAGCATGGGCCGCTGTCGCGGCGGCGATGACTTCCTCACGGCTGGCATCGGGCCTGCCGAAGGCGATATTTTCGTAGATCGTACCGCCGAACAACCAGGTGTCCTGCAGCACCATGCCGAAGTGGCTGCGCAACTGCGCGCGCGACAAAGCCTGCAGCGGCTGGCCATCGATGGAGATGTCGCCACCGTCGAGTTCGTAGAAGCGCATCAACAGATTGACCAGTGTGGTTTTGCCAGCGCCAGTCGGGCCGACAATCGCCACCACATGGCGAGGCTGCACTGTCAAAGACAGATTTTCAATCAAGGGCTGGTCGGGTTTGTAGCGGAACGAAATGTTGTTCAGCGTTACGGCACCGCGCGCTTGTTCTGGCTTTTGAGCCTCGGGGGTGAAGCGATTCAGCACCGGATCCTGCTCTTCTTTCTCATCCAGAATTTCAAAAACGCGCTCGGCACAGGCAACGGTACTCTGCAGCACGTTGGCAATGTTGGCGGTCTGCAGAATGGGTTGCGTGAAGGATCGTGAATACTGGATGAAGGCGACGATGCTGCCGACGGTCAGGCGGCCGCTGTTGATCCACAGCCCTCCCACCACCGCAATCAACACATAACCAAGGTTTGAAATGAAGTTCATGGCCGGGAAGATGATGCCGGAGATGAAGTTGGCGCGGCGGTAAGCTTGAGAAAACTCCTCGTTGATGCCTCTGAATTTTTCGATGGAATTGCCCTCGTGACCAAAGGCCTTGACGACGACCTGGCCGGAGAACATTTCTTCGACGTGTCCAGACAACTGCCCCAGATGTTTTTGCTGTGCGGCAAAATGCGCCTGTGACTTCTTGGCGATGAAGACCGTGGCGACGGCATACAGCGGCAATGTGGCGAGCACCACCAGCGTCAGTGCCGGGCTGATCGTCAACATCATGATGATGAAGCCGAGTAGCTGCACTACCGAGGTAATGGCCTGTGTGGCACTCTGTTGCAGCGTGGTCGAAATAGTGTCCAGGTCATTGGTGACCCGCGACAGGATGTCGCCATGCGAGTGACTGTCGTAATAGGACAGTGGCAGGTGGCGCAGTTTGTCGCCCACGGCGTCGCGCATTCCCTGCACGGTGCGCTGTGACACGGCGGCCATGATCCACTGTGTGCCCAGCATGAACAGTGACGAGAGCAGATAGAACGCGAGCAGCCACAGCAACACCTGCGCGATGGCCTGATTGTCGAACTCGGCGCTCTGGCCCTGCAGCCGCTGCATCAAGGTTTGGGTAATCAGGTCGATGGCCTGCCCGACCAGCTTCGGACTGAAGATGGTGAATGCTGTGCTGAGAATGGCGAGCACGAAGACGACGATCAAACGCGCCTTGAAGGGATTGAACCACGTCAGCAGGCGTTTCAAAGTGGGGCGAAAGTTTTTCGCCTTGCGTGCCGGTTGCCCCATCATTCCCATCGGGCTGCGGTGCATCGTGGGGGCCGCAGCGGGGGCAGAAGAGGATGTGGACGAAGAGACGGCCGTGCGTTGATTCTGACTCATGCTGCATCCTCCGCCCGCAATTGCGATGCGACAATTTCCTGATAGGTCTCGCAGTGCGCCAGCAGTTGCGCATGAGTGCCACGCCCGACGATTTCTCCTTCTTCCATGACCAGTATCTGGTCCGCATCCATCACGGTACCGATGCGCTGTGCCACGATGATGATGGTGGCATCGCGCACTTCCTGCTTCAGTGCCGCGCGCAGTCTGGCGTCGGTCTTGAAATCCAGCGCTGAAAAACTGTCGTCGAACAAATACACCTCGGCAGGTCTGACCAGGGCGCGTGCAATCGACAACCGCTGTTTCTGCCCACCGGACAACGTGCGGCCGCCTTGCTTCAGTTCATGATCTGCACCGCCTTCCAGCTCGGTGACGAAGGGCAAGGCCTGAGCGGTGCTCATGGCCTGAGTCAACTGCTCTTCGCCGGCCTCGGGATTGGCGATCAGCAAATTGCTGCGCACGGTGCCGCTGAACAGAGTGGCCTGCTGCGGGACATACCCCAGGCGTTGGCGCAGCGCGTGCTGTGCATAGTCGCGCACATCCACACCGCCCACGAGAATTTTGCCGTTTTCGACATCGTAGAAGCGCGGAATCATCCGCATCAGGGTCGACTTGCCAGACCCGGTGGAGCCGATGATGGCGGTGACCTTGCCGGGCTCGGCGCGGAAGCTGAGGTCTTTCAACGCGAGAGCTTCTGCACCCGGATAACGGAAATTCACCGACTGGAATTCCACCACAGCAGGCTCGGCCGAAGTCTGCGGCGCGGCCGGATCGACAATGCTGAGTGTGAGTTGCAGCACTTCATGGATGCGGGCCGCTGCCGCCTGCGCACGCGGCAGCATGTTGAACATCATCGACATCATCATGAAGGCGAACAGAATCTGCATCGCGTATTGCGTGAACGCGATCAGGCTTCCCAACTGCAGCGTGCCCGCTTCAATGCGCTGAAACCCGAACCAGAGCACGGCCAGCGTAGTCAGGTTCATGATCAGCATGAGCCCCGGCATCATGTAAGCCACCAAGCGGTTGACCGCGATATAGGTCTCCGCCAGATCGGTGTTGGCGTGATGAAAGCGCTGTTGTTCATGATCGACACGGTTGAAGGCGCGGATCACTCGCACGCCGCTCAGGGTTTCCCGTAGCGTGGCGTTGAGGTGGTCAATCTTGAGCTGGATGGAGGAGAACAACGGGATCGCCTTGCTGGCAATGGCGACGACCAACACCACCAATGCGGGCACTGACACCGCCAGCACCCACGTCAACTGAGGGTCTCTGGAATACGCCATGACGATGCCGCCCACCGCCATCATCGGCGCCATCAGCAACATCCGCGCAATCATGATGGTGACCATCTGCACCTGCGTGATGTCATTGGTGGCGCGAGTGATCAGGGTAGAGGCGCCGAATTGATCGAACTCATGCAGAGAGAATTGTGAAATCTTGTCGAACACCGCCGAGCGCAGACTCTGGCCGTAGCCCGAGGCAACGGTCGAAGACAGCCAGCTCGAAGCGACAGCGCACACAATGCTGAACACCGTGATCAGCAACATGAAGCCACCGGTGCGCAGAATGAAGGGTGTGTCGCCGCGCATCACACCCTGGTCGATGATGTCGGCCATCAACGTGGGGAGAAACAAGTCTGCCAGCACCTGAATGAACACCAGCAGTAACAGCAGTGCAATGTGCCAGCGCCAGGGCCGCAGGAATTTGATTATTTTCAGCATGAGGAAGGTTCCTGTTTTTCCAGCTCTTGTTCCAGAAAGTCGGCTGCGTGCGTGAGCAGGCGAATGAAATGATCGGCCTCGGCTGCGCCCAGATGGGTGATGAATTGTTCGTAGTGATGGACGAAAGCATCGCGTACCTGTGTGAGCTTCTGCTCCCCGGACGGCGTCAGCTTGACCAGCACAACGCGGCGATCCGAGTCGTCGAGCACGCGGGTAATCAGTTGCTGACTCTCAAGGTTGCGCAACTGGTGAGTCACATTGGCTGCAGTGACCCGCTGGCGGCGGGCCAGCTCGGACGGTTTGGCGCCCAATGCGTCGGGCCAGTGCTGCAGCAGCGTCAACAGATGCCATTCAGAGGGGCTCAGCTGGGGTTTGGCTAACACTTGCCAGAGAATTTAATGTCTCATTGCAGGAAGCACTATTGCGTCTTCATCTTGAAATCGGCGCCAAGTGCAGGATTGATGTAATCGTCGGCCAGCACGCGATCCGGATCGGGCCGCACGCTCAGGTAATCCACATGCACTGGCACTTCCAACCAGCCGTGAGGCGTGCCCGCCGGCATAATGATGATGTCCCCCTCGCTCACATGCTTGGCAACCCAGTCACCGACAATGGTGCCGCTGCAGGACGGACCATTGAGCACCTGCGTCACATTGCTCTCCTCCTCCGACTCATTGCCGTTCATGATGGTGCCCCCGGTGACCAGGGTGCCCGATCCGGACACGATAATGTAGGTTTCAGTCTGGTGCATGTGCAGGATGCCTCTGGCGCCACTGTCTCGGGTGGTGCTGGTCACGCCACAGGGGCGTTCCGCAGGCTCGGCACTGGTCGTGGCGCTGGGGGCAGTCACTGCCCCCCGATGAATAATCCCCACCGACAGATTCAGCTTGCCGATATCGCGGCTGACGATCTGCCGGTCGACCCCAGGCAACTCATTCACCTTCTGCCATTCTTCTTGCATGATGTACGTGGCATAGGCTTCGTCTGTCTGGGCACTTGCCCCGACAGCGGCTACCAGCAATGGTGTCACCAGAAGGAACTTCAAGCGTGTGTTCATGGCGTTCTCCTTTTTTAATTGTGAAGTGCTGCTCTTTCGGCAGGGCTGCTCATTGGGACTGCTTGTCATCGGGACTGCTTGTCATTGGGACAGTTTGGTTCTCACCGCAGGTTCCAGGCCTACCAGCCCCCAGGATTTTCCTGTCGTAATGGCCGCTTCCAACGCTTCGCCATTGGCACTCGCCGTCAGCGCTCGCAGGGCTCCAACGCGGTTGCTGCTCGAGCAGTGCACCAGCAGCGGCTGGCCATTCAGGCTGGTCAACAGATCATCCAGCTTTTTCGCGTTGTCGCTGGTCACGCCATCGGCACCGGCCACAGGAATGGAGTGATATTCCATGCCAAGGGATTTGACGTAGGCTTCCTCGTCCCACTCCTGCTCACTGCTCGGACGCAGGTTGATGATATGTTTGACGCCTGAGTTAGCCAGCAGCTGCAGCTGCTCTTGAGTAGGCTGCCCGCTGGCAAGCACGTTTTCGGCCGGAGTGCTCAGGTTCGTGATCTCGGCGCTGGCAATTGCGGCTGTGTCGACTTGTTGCGCAGTGGCGAACGATGCCAGCAGCGTGAATACGGCAATGGCATAGAGGCGGGCGAACCGGCTGGCCCTGCATGCGGCAGATGCTGCCAGTACATTCAGTATGTGGTGCATGGGAACTCCTTGGTGGATAAAAAAATGGGGGGCTTGCTTGTACGCGCTAATCTGCCAGAAAGCAGGGGCGAGTGCATTTGAAATTTGGTGTTCAAACTACTTTGAGTCCATTGAGTTCGCTACACTGGGCGCCTTGAACTTTCTGCGCAACAGCGCTTATCCGGAGAGAGTGGTCGTGAGAATAAAAATAAAAATGAAAAATACATTCAAGGTACGGCAGCTGGTCAGCGCGGGCCTCGTGAGTCTGTGCAGTGTCTGTGCTTTCTGCACTGTCAGCACTCCCGCATGGGCCCAATACGGCGTGACTGACGGGGAGTGGCGACACTATGCCGGTGATGCAGGGTCGACGAAGTACAGCGCGTTGGATCAGATCAACGCCGACAATTTCGATCAGCTGGAAACAGCATGGCGCTGGCAATCCCTGGATGGCGGTCTGAATCTTGAAAACGTCGACTACGACGTTTCCTTCGGACGCATGCAGGGTACACCGCTGATGGTGGGTGGTGTTCTGTACATGATTACGTCACTGAATCAGGTTGCCGCCATCGATGCCGTCAGCGGTCAGACCCTGTGGAGTTTCAACCCGGAGGCCTATCTGAGTGGCTCTGCGGTCGGCGCTCTGGGGTTTCACCAGCGTGGGGTGGCGTATTGGGAGGATGGCGATCAGAAACGGATTCTGTTCAGCACCAATGATGGTTTTGTGTATTCGTTGAAAGCCGAGGATGGTTCGATTGACTCCAGTTTTGCCAACGGCAGGGTGGACCTGACCGACGGCATCCCGCGCGCAGTGCGCGATGAGCTGGACTGGCAGGGCGCTCAGCCACTGGGCGCGGTGTCGCCACCCATCGTGGTGGGCGACATTCTCGTGGTATCCCAGATCACTTCCAACAGGGAGCGTTACGTCGAGCGCCCGCCCCTGTGGATCCGGGGCTTCAACATCCGCACTGGTGAAGTCGCCTGGACCTTCCATACGATTCCCCTGGAAGG
This sequence comes from Gammaproteobacteria bacterium, assembly GCA_030645995.1. GTDB lineage: Bacteria > Pseudomonadota > Gammaproteobacteria > Pseudomonadales > Pseudohongiellaceae > UBA5078. Next base: position 37,297 of record JAUSMU010000313.1, read on the forward strand.
CGAATTCGGCAATGAGACCTGGGAAGACGATTCCTGGCGCACCGCTGGCAATGGCGGAGTGTGGTCGATGATGACCGCAGACCTTGAGCTGGGCTATATCTACCTGCCGATGGAAGCCGCCACCAATGACTTCTATGGCGGGCATCGCCCCGGCGACAACCTGTTCAGTGAGAGTATCGTCTGCCTCGACGCGCGCACCGGTGAGCGAGTGTGGCATTTCCAGATGGTGCACCACGGCGTCTGGGACTTCGATAACCCTGCCGCACCGAACCTGATCGATATCAATGTCGACGGTCGCGTCATCAAAGCGGTGGCGCAGGTGACCAAACAAGGCTTCACCTATGTTTTCGATCGCGTCACCGGCGAGCCGGTGTGGCCGATCAACGAATTGCCGGTGCCGCAGGAAGGGCTGCCGGGTGAACGTCTGTCGCCCACTCAGCCTTTTCCCTCCAAACCCCCCGCTTTTGCACGACAGGGCATGTCGAAAGATTTTCTGATTGATTTCACGCCGGAGCTTCGTGCAGAAGCCGAAGCGATCCTGCAGAACTACACTTATGGTCCGTTGTTCACGGCGCCGACCGAGACGATCGAGGGCGGCCACCGTGGCACGATCATTCTTCCGGGCGCTGGTGGCGGTGCCAACTGGTCGGGCGCGGGTGTCGATCCAGAGACAGGTATTCTCTACGTGCCGTCGAGCGACAGCCCGAACGCACCACTGATCACTACGCTAGAGTCCAACGAATCCAATTTCAACTACCTGCGGCTGTCCAATCAGGCCGTGCGTGGTCCGCGCGGTTTGCCAATCCTGAAGCCGCCGTATTCCACGATCACTGCCATCGACATGAACAAGGGCGAGATCCTGTGGCAGCAGATCAACGGGGACGACTTTGCGGCGGTCACCAATCACCCGGACCTGGCCGGTATCGATCTGCCACCACTGGGCGGCGGTGGACGACAACCCGTGCTGGTAACGTCAACGCTGTTGATTCATGCGCAATCAAGGCTTGATGGGGCGGTGCTGGTGGCGCGTGACAAGATGACGGGTGAGGTGCTGAAAACAATTCCGCTGCCTGCCAATGGCGTCGGCGCTCCGATGACCTACTCGGTCAATGGCAAGCAGTACATTGCACTGACTGTTCTGGTGAATCCGGCGCCGGAGTTGATGGTGTTGGCATTGCCGTAGGGGAGGGGAAAACCCCGCCTGGTGCGGCGGGGTTTTGTTTGTGCAGACTAGCGCGTGCGCGAGGACGAGCCTTACAGGTCACCGGTCCCCTTGGTGACCAGTTTCTGCAGGCGCCAGTTCACCAGCTCTCCCACCCAGATCTCGTCTTCTGATGGACACGCGATCGCGTGAATCCACCCGAACTCGCCCAGGTTACGACCGGGCTGGCCATACACACCCAGGATTTCTCCCTGCAAGGAGACCTTGTAGATTCTGCTGGGGTAAAGGTCGCCCACAAACAGCACAGGGTTCGGTCCGGGAGTCATGCACAGCGCATCGGGTGCGCCGGGGGCAAGGGAGCCGCGTGTGCCATTGGGGTTCTCGTTGCCGTACACGACTTTGCCGCGGCTGGTATCCACGGGCACATCGATGGTGAATTCACGTATGAAATTGCCATCGGTGTCCAGCACCTGGATACGGCGATTGCCGCGATCCGCGACATAGATTTCATCATCTGGTGACACAGCAAGCCCGTGAGGCGTATCAAACTGCCCGGGGCCGCTGCCCAGCGATCCCCAGCTCGCTATCCACTCCCCTTTGGCATTGACCTTCGCCACACGGGAATTGATATAACCATCACTGAAATAGGAGTTGCCCTGGGAATCCCACGCTACATCCGTGGGCTGGTTGAACTCGTTGTCCCGGTGCACAGGGAGCGGATTACGCGGGTTGATCCCTTCTGGGACCTCCATGTTCACGCCCATGCGTTCCATCATTCTGGCCATCACGCTTTCGTAGTCCGGCGGCACTTGCAGATGGGAGGCTTCCGCTTTTCTGCCAAACACCCAGTCCACATGGCCCTCGGGGTTGAAGCGCAGAATCATGTTGGAGCCTTTGTCCACTACCCAGATGTTGTCCTGTGGGTCGATCCGTACCGCGTGGGCATAGGACCATGCATGGAGATTCTTGCCGATCTCACGCACGTAATTGCCCTCTTCATCGAATTCCAGCAGTTGCGCGGCCGAGGCCATGTAGGCCGGGCCAATGGAATTGCCCCGCGAGAATACGAAGACATGACCATGGGAGTTCACCGCCACGCCGGCGAGTTCACCAAAATGCATGTCCGCAGGGATTTTCAAGGGGTTCGGCACTGATTCAAAGGGCATTTCGGGGATTGTCTGAGCTTGCAGGGAAGTGGCGCTGAGGCCGAGCACGATGGCTGCTAACAGGGTACGTTTCATTGGGACTACCTCTACTGGGTATTTCGTGAATTTGGATCACTGATGTACATTTGGGAAGTTCTCGGGAAGTGCCCGAGCATACTTGCCTCGGTGCTACGCATTGTCAAGCCGTTGCTCAGACAAACATATCAAAACTGCCGAAATCGCCGTTGAGAATGTCGGCGGTATCCCGCTGCCCCAGCCAGCCCTGCATTAGCGTCTGATAAACACGGCGGAAATCCGTTGTGTAGGCCAGATTGTCGCCCTCGGTGAGAGCCGTCAGGCTGGGAATCTCCCCGTAATGCCCGCCCTTGACGCCGTTGCCCACCACGAACATGACATTCGCCGCACCGTGGTCGGTGCCCAGGCTCACATTTTCCGGCACCCGGCGGCCAAATTCGGAGAAGATCATTACCACCACATCGTCCGCGCGGCCGATCCGTTCCAGATCCTGCATGAAACCGGACACGGCATCGGAGGTGTAGGTGAGCAGGCGCTGGTGCAGGTCATTCTGGAAGACATGAGTGTCGAAAGCATTGTTGCGATAGGCCACGTAGTAGAGGCTGGTCGGCAGTCCTGCATCGATCAGCGCGGCGACTTTGGGCAGGTCCAGTCCGGCGATACCGTAGTCGATTGGCGACTCATACTTGTCCCAGGCCTCGCGCACCAGAATGGAGGCATCGTTGGCACTGCGCGCGATATCCAGCAGGAACTGGCGCGATGCATTGTTTACCTGGCCAGTCTCTGTGGCATGCGCAAGCACCGCCTTTTCTTCGAAGAAGGTCTCACGCATGAAGCGCTCCGGTTCGTCGAAGACCACTGGCACGTGAGCCTTGGCGCGCACTGCCAGCGACTGACGGCTGGCGATGTTGACCAGAAAATTGGGCGGCGCATCGGGAGCCATCGCATCGGCCAGCTTGCCGATCCAGCCGTATTCCTCGCCGCTGTTCGGCGCGGCGGTATGCCAGTAGGCCATCGAGGTGAAATGGGAGTACGAAGGGTTGGCATAGCCGCAGCCATGCACAATCGCCAGTTTGCCATCCTTGAACAGGCGCTCGAATCCGGTCATGCCAGGGTTCAAGCCGAAATGCTCGTCGAGAATCCGCA
>JAUSMU010000315.1 GCA_030645995.1 Gammaproteobacteria bacterium
ATTTTCTTAACGCGTTCTTCAATGCTACTCATAACTATTATTAGCTCCTAAATACGAAATTTTAAAACTGCTTTTAGATTAAGTCTGGTTATAAATTGATCAGCCCAGATAACCGAAAACGCAAGTTTACATCTATTTTCAGCGGGTTGTAATCTGAAAGTCTAAAATAATTCATGGCCTCAGATTAATACTAAACAAATTCAAGTGGTTGAGCGTTCAAGCTAAGAGTTTACGACATATACATTCCACCGTTCACATGCAGGGTTTCTCCGGTGATGTAAGCACCGGATTCCGAGGCTAAAAACCCAGCAACTGCAGCTATTTCTTCAGCCTTGCCGAAGCGCGCCAGAGGGATCTGATTCAGCAGTACTTCTATCTGTTTTTCTGCGAGTGCTCTCGTCATGTCGGTATCAATAAAGCCCGGGGCAATGCAATTGACTGTGATCCCACGAGAGCCGATTTCGCGTGCGAGTGAGCGTGAAAATCCTTCAATTGCCGCTTTGGATGCTGCGTAATTGGTTTGCCCCGGATTGCCACTTGACGCAACTACTGAGCTGATACTGATGATTCTTCCCCAGCGTGCTTTGGTCATTCCTTTGAGGGTTAATTTGCAGAGTCTATAGAGAGCATTGAGGTTGGTATTCATTACAGACTCCCACTCTTCTTCCTTCATGCGCATCAACAAATTGTCTTTGGTGATGCCTGCATTATTCACCAACACTAAAGGCGCACCAAATCGACTCTCGATCGACTCCAGTACCGATGTGACAGATTCAGTAACGGCGACGTTCAGGCAGTACCCTGCTCCGGCAATCGCGTGCTCCTCAAGGTATGCAGAGATGTCCGCAGCACCTTTGTCCGTGGTTGCGGTGCCGACTACCGTCATGCCCTGCTTTCCAAGTTCAATGGCAATGGCTTTGCCAATCCCCCTGCTTGCTCCTGTGACCAGGGCAATTTTCTTGATTTCATTGGTCATAATGCTGTATCCGGTCCTCATGCAAATTTATGAACGAATCATCGATTCTGTATTCTAGATTGTCTGTGCTGCTTTCGCCTGGGCAAAGCTCTCTGGTTCTTCAGTGCTATAACACTCCATCTCCGGTTCAATGCGCTTGATCAGACCGCAGAGCACTTTGCCCGGTCCACATTCGACAATGCGCCCAAGTCCCAGCTCCCACATACAGGTAATGGTGTCCACCCACTGGACGGGCATGTATAGCTGTTTGAGCAAATTCTCTCTTATTTCGTCAGGCGTCTTTGCTACAAGTCCGTTGATGTTTTGCACAATTGGAACCGTTGGCGTTTTAAAGGTCAGGCGGGCGAGATCCTCGCCAAGTTTCTGAGCCGCCGGCAGCATCAATGCACAATGCGAGGGGACGCTAACATTCAATGGTAGAGCACGTTTCGCTCCAGCCTCCTTGCAGGCATGCATGGCTCTTTCAACGGCCGCCTTTTCACCTGCGATAACGGTCTGGCCGGTAGAATTGAAGTTGGCGGCGGCAACGACGGAGCCTTGCTGCACGTCCTTGCAGATAGCGATGATCTTGTCGTCATCCAATCCCAGTATTGCGGCCATTCCACCAGTGCCTGTTGGAACAGCCTCCTGCATATACTTGCCGCGTTGATGTACTACTTTTGCTGCCTCTTTGAGGCTGAGCACGCCCGCGCATACCAATGCTGAATATTCCCCAAGGCTGTGGCCGGCAAGTAGGTCAGGGAGGCGCCCTCCTTGCTGCATCCAAAGCTGCCAGATTGCGACAGATGCTGCTAAAAGCGCTGGTTGAGTAATTTGAGTTTGATCCAGGAGGCCAGATGTGTCAGTCGTTGAAATCTTCCATAGATCTGTGGATATTGCCTCGGAAGCTTCTGCAAAAACCTCTTCTATGCAAGGGTGCTGTGCAGCGAGGGCGGTGAGCATTCCGGACTTTTGGGAACCTTGTCCTGGAAAGACAAAACCAAATTTAGGCATGTTGATTATCCTGTGTTCTTGCAAGTTTTAGAATTCTCGATTTCAGGTCGCCAGCTCATCTATGGTGTCCGCTTCTCCCAGAAAGTCTGACATTTTGCGACTGATGAGATCTGGGACGCCGTCGCTGACTTCCTTGATTGCTTGTTCAATGGCGTAATAAAAACCTTCGATCAAGGCATTGCCATGGCTCTTCACAATAATACCTTGCAAGCCAAGCAGGCTGGCGCCATTGAATCTTGCTGGATTGATCTGGGATTTTAGTGAGCGCAGCAGAGGTGACGCTATCAAGTAGTACAGGCGGGTCAACCATGTTCGCGTGGCGCTTTCTTCCAGCAGATTTTCTATGACATGGACTACGCCGGCGCTGGTCTTGATTGTGACATTGCCAGCGAATCCATCACAAACGACAACATCGACCTTATCGCCGAAAATTTCATTGCCCTCGACAAAGCCGATGTAATTCAGTGCTGCGGATTTCTCAAGCAATTGCGCTGCTAATTTGATCTGCTCGGTACCCTTGTGTTCTTCATGCCCTATATTCAACAGTCCAATTCTGGGCGCTGTAGTATTGTTCAAAGAGGACGCAAGGACAGATCCCATTACCGCAAATTCAAGTAATTGCCGGGCATCGCAGTTGATGTTGGCGCCGACATCAAGAATATAGCAGCGTCTGTTGGTCGTAGAGGCAGGAATACTGGCAATAATGGCGGGCTTGCTGATTCCGGGGATGGTCTTCAGGAGGTGACGACCTGTCATGAGAAGCGCGCCAGTATTACCGGCGCTGACACAGGCGTCGACGCGCTTTTCCTTGACGAGATCAACGGCGATGTACATCGATGAATTTTTGTATTTTCGCAACACGCTTTCTGGTTTTGTAGCGTTATCCACACTGATTTCCGTGTGAAACACCTCCAACCTGTTGCGTAGGGATTCGGCTTGGCCAGTAAGGTAAGGTTCTATCTTAACCTGATCGCCTACCAGCACCAGAGACAACTCTGGATGTAGCGCCAAGCACTTCAGTGCCGCCGGAACTGCTACGGAGGGGCCGTAGTCCCCTCCCATAGCATCGATTGCAATGCGCTTAAGCGTAGACAAACTTACTTGTCACCGAGATCCAGTACTTTTTTGCCTTTGTAGTAGCCGTCAGCAGTGATGTGGTGACGACGATGTACTTCGCCAGTGGTCTGGTCTGTAGACAGTGTGACGCCTGGCAAGGCATCGTGCGCGCGGCGCATATTGCGGCGTGAACGGGAAACTTTAACTTGTTGAACGGCCATGCTTGTTACTCCTGGTTGGCAGCTGAACTGTGCAGGAATTCTGCTT
>JAUSMU010000473.1 GCA_030645995.1 Gammaproteobacteria bacterium
CTCCGAATTCAACGACCAGCTGAGCGAGATTCAGGGCCGTTACTACAGCCTGGGCAGCGACATCGCCCGCATCGAACAATCCATCGAGCACCATATCGAGCGCGTTAGCCAGCTCAAGCGCGATCTGGCCGAGACCCAGCAGGGCTTCGGCGTGACGCAGGGGGAGCTGGAGTCGGACGTCAGCAAGGTGGCCTCGCTGGAGGCGGAACTGCACATCATCGAACCCAAGCTGGAAGAGGCGCAGGCCGTGGAGGAGGAGTCTGCCTTTGCGCTGGAGGAAGCCGACGAGCGCATGCTGCAGTGGCAGCAGGAATGGGACGAGTTCAATCGCCGTGCCGAAGAGCCGCGTCAGATCGCCGAAGTCGAGCAGTCACGCATCCAGCAGCTGGAGAAGATCGTGGAGCGTGGCTTGGATCGCAAGGCCCGCCTGCAGGAAGAGAAGAAGGCGCTGGGCGACAACCCGGAGCAGGACGTCATCGACGAGCTGTCGATTCAGGTCTCCCATCTCGAAGAACAGCTGGAGCTGCATCAGACCAGCAACGGTGAGCTGGCCGACGAGATAGAAGAAGAGCGCAGCCGTGTACAGACCATCGCCAGCGATCTGGACCGTGCCCGCAGCGAGTTGCAGAGCCTGAAGGGCCGCGCCGCGTCGCTGGAGGCATTGCAGAAAGCCGCGCTGGGGCGCAACAACGAGGGGCTGAACCGCTGGCTGCAGAGCCGCAACCTCAGCCAGCACAAGCGTCTCGGCGAGAGCATTCGTGTGGCAAGCGGATACGAGTCCGCAGTGGAAGCCGTGCTCGGCGACTACCTGCAGAGTATCTGTGTCGAGAACATCGACAATGTCGAGACGCTGCTCAAAGAGCTGCCTGCCGGGCTGTTGTCGCTGGTGGACATGGGCGTGGTCAGCGACAAGCTGTCCGCTGCGTCAGGACGTGTACTGCTGAGCGCCAAAATTGAATCGAGCTGGGACAGTGCCGCGCTGCTGGCTGGCATCTATGTCGCCGACGATTTGCCTGCTGCCTTGAGCCTGCGTGCCAGCCTGACCGCGGGTGAGTCGATTGTCACCCGGCAGGGCGTCTGGCTCGGCAAATCCTGGATTCGGGTGCGCAAGGCGGCTGACGAGAAGGCTGGCCTGCTGGAGCGCAAAGGCGAGATTACGCGCCTCGAAGAGAATATCGCTTTGCAACAGTCTCGCGTAGATGAATTGCTGGAAACTCAAACAGTTAGTCGACAGACTTTGCGTGATATCGAGTCGCGGCGCGAAGACGTTCAACGCCAGATTGCCCAGACGGCACGCCAGTACAGCGAGCAGAAATCGCAGCTCGGCGCCCGCCTGATGAAGGTCGAGCAGAACAACCTGCGTCGCGAGCGGCTGCAGCACGAGCTGGACGAGCTGATGAAGCAGCTGGTGACCGAAGAGGAAAACACTTCGCTGGCGCGCTCCAACCTGCAGAGCGCGCTGGATGCCATGGAAGAGGACACCGAGCGCAAAGAGGTTCTGCTGCAGCAGCGCGACGAGCGCCGCGAGCGGCTGGATCAGGCGCGCCAGAAAGCGCGGCACGATAAAGATGTGGCACATCATCTGGCGCTGCAGCAGCAGTCGTTGAATTCCCAGCTCAAGTCCGTGCGCGACACGCTGGACCGCATGGCTTCCCAGGTGCAGCGCGCCAAGGAGCGCATCGAGTCCTTGAGTCGGCAGCTGGCCGACTCCGATTCCCCGCTGGAGATGAAGCGCGCCGAGCTGGAGATGCAGCTGCAGAAGCGTCTCGAAGTGGAAGACCAGCTGACCGCCGCCAAGGCGCGTGCCGATGGTAACGAGCACACTCTGCGCGGCCTGGAGCAACAGCGCGGGCAGTTTGAACGCGCCGCTGGCGTGTTGCGAGAACAGTTGATGGAGCACCGCCTCAAGTGCGAGGGCGATCTGGTCAAGCGCGAGGCACTGGCGCAACAGCTGGTGGACAGCAAATACGATCTGCAGACTGTGCTGGCGAACCTGCCGGAAGATCTGGATCAGGCCACCTGCGAGAACGAACTGGCCGCGATTGCGCAGCGCATCCAGCGGCTGGGAGCGATCAACCTCGCCGCCATCGACGAATACAAGCAGCAGTCCGAGCGCAAGGTGTATCTGGACTCGCAAAACGACGATCTGGAGCGCGCGCTGACGACGCTCGAAAATGCCATCCGCAAGATCGATAAAGAGACTCGTACCCGCTTCAAGGAGACCTTCGACAAGATCAACGCTGGGCTGCAGGAGCTGTTCCCCAAGGTGTTCGGAGGCGGCCACGCTTATCTGGACATGACGGGCGAAGACCTGCTCGATACCGGGGTGGCAATCATGGCGCGGCCGCCCGGCAAGAAGAACAGCACCATCCACCTGCTTTCCGGTGGTGAGAAGGCCATGACGGCAATTGCGCTGGTTTTCTCGATTTTCCAGCTTAACCCGTCGCCGTTCTGTATGCTGGACGAAGTGGACGCACCGCTGGACGACGCCAACGTAGGCCGTTATGCGCGGCTGGTGAAGGAAATGTCGGAATCGGTGCAGTTTGTCTTCATCACCCACAACAAGCTGACCATGGAAATGGCCAACCAGTTGCTGGGCGTGACGATGCACGAGCCGGGTGTGTCGCGCATCGTGGCGGTGGACATCGCCGAAGCTGCCGAACTGGCCGCGATGTAACTTGTGGGAGCGGGCCTTGCCCGCGATGCTTGTGACTTTCAAGCCCATCGCGGGCAGGCCCGCTCCCACAAGGATAGGGCTTTCGCCGACAGACATGTTTGAGTTATAAAACCAATTAAATTAACGCTTTCTGCATTTATTAGGACTGAGTTTTGTTATGGGGCTGCGAGAACTCGTAATACTGGTATTGATCCTGGCCATCGTCGGCGTGATTCTGCGGGGGCTCTATGTCGCCCTCAAGGCACGCCGCGGGCAGCTGCGCATGGCCTTGGAGAAGAATATCCCCCAGTATGACCCGGAAGAGCTGTCCCTCTCCGAACTGCCCAACGGCGGGGCACGCATGGTGGAGCGCTCTTTCGCGCAGGGGGTGTGACAAAACTCCGAATTCAGCGCCCGTGATCGCCTGCACAAGGGCCGCTCCGAGCAGGCCATTCCCGTGTTGATGGACACCGTCACGGATGATTATGACGACAAAGGCGTCGGGTCCGCGCGCACAGCACCCTCCGCTGTGGCTGGCGCCCGTCAGGCAGCCAGACAGCGGCACGGGATCAAGCCCAGCTCCGCCCGTCCGCCCCAGAAGCCTACTCACCGGCCTATTGATCGCATGGCCGATCGAATGGCCGAACTCCAGCAGAGCGCGGCCGCTACGGCGACCACGGTCGCCGAGCCAGCGCTTTATGAAACTCCGATTCCGGCAGCCCCACAGCCTGAATACGCTGATCCCCTCGACAGTCATGTCTTCCGCGATGATGAGGTGGAAGAGCCGCGTTACGACGCGCCAGCCTTCGAGAGCCCGAGGCTTGCGGCGGTTGCAGCCGAAGACGACTATGAGGATGTCGAGCAGCGCTACGAAGCGCGCTTCGAGCACCAGGATCCGGAAGACGACGAAGATGATTATGAGGACGAGCTGGAAGAGGACGAGGGGTTCTCCGAATTCGACGACGAGGCACAGGCCGAACCGGAACAGGATCTCGATGACGATGATGATGACGACGAGTACCAGGCGGAGTCTTTCGAGAGTGTCTATGCCGACGATGTTGACGATGACTATGACGATGATCAGGAAGCAGATGACGAGAATGACGAGGTAGATGATCCGCTTGCATCCCGTTTCGAAGATGATCTCTACGACGATGACGACGATCCGGAAGAGGTTGCTGAGGAAGCGGAGGAGTACCACTACGAGACGGACTTTGCCGATGACCAAGAGTCCAATGATCAAGAGTCTAATGATCAAAAGTCCGATGACCAGGATGACGACTACTACGAAGACGATGAAGAGGACGAAGTAGTGGAGCAGAAGACGGGTCCGCGCCGCTGGTTGCAGTGGGCTGGCGAGAAGCTATCCGGAATGACAGCTGCCGCCGCCAGCGAAGGCGAGCGGGTTCGTGAAAGGGCTGCCGAAGAGCAGGCTCGTGCCCGCGCGGAGATGAACGACCGAGCTGCCAGAACCGCATCTAAGGCTGACACCAAGGCAGACAAGAAAGCCGAGACAAAAGGGCGTACTGAACGTGCAGAACCGGTCTTCGGGGCAGCATCGTTTGACGATTCGCTGCTGGATGACGATCAGGATTATCAAGACCGCCGCTCATTCAGTGAGCCGGCGCGCGAGAAGCTGGACGCTCAGTCGCGGGCACGGCCCGCTCCCACAGAAGGGGCCGCTCCGCGCAAGAAATTGGAGCCACTGGACAAGCCGCGTCAGAGTGAACTGAATCTGGATGAGCCTGAGGGGTTGCGGGCTGAACCGAGAGTGGAGTCGAGAGCGGAGTCGAGAGTGAAGTCGAAAAATCCCTCGAAGGAACAACAACCCGAAGCCGACGCAGTGCCCGAATACAGCGAAGTCCTGGTCGTCAACGTGGTGGCCAAACCCGATCGCGAATTCACCGGTGTGGATCTGTTGCCCGTGCTGCTGACCAGTGGTCTGCGCTTCGGTGACATGAGCATCTTCCATCGTCACATCGAGGCCGATGCCCGCAGTCCGGTGTTGTTCAGTGTCGCCAACATCGTCAACCCCGGCACATTCGATCTCAACCAGATCAACGACTTTGCAACGCGCGGCCTGTGTTTCTTCATGACGTTGCCCAACGTGGCGAACAGCATGCAGGCCTTCGACAAGATGCTGGATGTCGCCCAGCAGGTGAGAATCGCGCTTGACGGCGATCTCAAGGACGACAACCGCAGCGTGATGACTGCGCAGACGATCGAGCATTACCGCCAGCGCGTCCGTGACTTTGACCTCAGGCAACTGCGTCAGCACAAATGACCGAGAAAGCACACCCCCGGCAGGACGTCTTGCAGGACCCCGTGCAGGAGCTCGCGCTCCTGCGGACCCAGATCGCCCGTCATGACTACCTCTATCACACCCTCGATGCTCCGGTGATTCCCGATGTGGAATACGACCGGCTGTTCGCACGTCTGGAACAGCTGGAGGCGCAGCATCCCGAATTGATTACCCCGGATTCGCCCACGCAGCGCGTCGGCTCGGCGCCGCTCGCAGGCTTCGTGCAGGTGACTCACGAGATCCCCATGATGTCGCTGGCCAAGGTGTTCGATGCAACCGATCTGGAGGATTTCGAAGCGCGCATCAAGAAACGGCTCGATACCCACGCGGACATCTCTTACAGCTGTGAACCCAAGATCGATGGCGTGGCGGTCAGCCTGCTGTACGAAGACGGTGTCCTGACCCGCGCGGCGACCCGGGGCGATGGCATCGTCGGCGAGGACATCACTCACAATGTGCGCACGCTGCGTGACATTCCGCTGCGGCTGGGCATCTTCCATGAAGGCGTCGCTGCCGTGCCCCGGCGCCTGGAAGTGCGGGGTGAGATCTACATGACGCGCTCTGGTTTCGAGGCCATGAATCGGGAAGCAGAGAGCAGTGGTGGCAGGACCTTCGTGAATCCACGCAACGCGGCTGCCGGCACCTTGCGCCAGCTCGATCCGCGCATCACCGATCAGCGTCCCCTGCGGTTGTTTTGTTACAGCGCGGCGGTTTTGGGCAGCACGGGTGACAATGAAGGCAAGGGCGAGAGCCTGGGCTTGACCTTAACCGCAACCTTCAACCTGCTCGAACAGTGGGGGCTGCCGGTGAACCCGGAGCGGCGCACAGTCACCGGCGCGGCCGAATGTCTGGCCTACGCACAGGCGTTGCTGGAGAAGCGACCGTCTCTGGACTACGAGATCGATGGCGCGGTGATCAAGGTTGATCGTCTGCAGCTGCAGGCCGAACTGGGCTTCAACGCTCGCACGCCGCGCTGGGCCATGGCCTACAAATTTCCCGCAGAGGAAGTTTCCACGGTGGTCGAAGGGGTCGATTTTCAGGTTGGCCGAACCGGCACGATCACCCCTGTGGCGCGCCTGCGTCCGGTCTTCGTCGGGGGCGTCACCGTCAGCAACGCCACGCTGCACAACATGGCAGAGATCGCCCGTCTGGGATTGCACATTGGCGACACCGTGATCATCCGGCGCGCCGGAGACGTCATTCCGAAGGTGGTGAAGGTGACCACCGAGGCGGGCGGAGCGGCCGATCTGGTGGACGTGATGATGCCGACCCACTGTCCGGCCTGCGGCTCCGAGGTGGAGCCCGATGGCGATATCCTGATCCGTTGCAGCGGCGGTCTGGTCTGCCCGGCCCAGCGCAAAGAGGCCGTGCGGCATTTCTGTGCGCGCGGCGCGCTGGACATCGAGGGCTTGGGCGAGAAACTGGTGGAGCAATTGGTGGACAGCGGGCTGGTGCGCGATGTCGCCGATGTCTTCCACCTGCGCCGCGAGGATCTTGAAGGGTTGGAACGCATGGGCGAGAAATCCGCGGGTAATCTGCTGGCTGCCATCGACAAGGCCCGCGCGACGACGCTGCCACGCTTCCTGTTCGGCCTGGGGATCCCGGAGGTGGGCGAGGCGACCGCGCTGGCACTTGTGAACCATTTCGGCACGCTGGACAAGATCATGGCCGCCGATGCGTTCGTGCTGGAGGAAGTGGAGGACGTCGGGCCAATCGTCGCCGCGCACGTGCAGCACTTCTTCGCGAATGAGGAGAATCGCGCCGTCATTGCCCGCCTGCAGCAGAGTGGGGTGCACTGGAACGAGTCTGAAGTGGCGGCGCAGTCCGATGTCCTCAAAGGTCAGATCTTCGTCCTCACCGGCACGCTGGAAGTGATGACGCGCGACGAGGCCAAGGAACGCCTGCAGGCATTGGGCGCCAAGGTGGCTGGCAGCGTCTCCAAAAAAACGACCTACGTGGTGGCCGGCCTGGGTGCCGGCTCGAAGCTGGACAAGGCCCTGGAGCTGGAGATCCCGGTGCTCGATGAACAACAGTTCCTGACCTTTCTGGCGCAGTATTCTTAACTGTGGGAGCGTGCCTGCACGCGATTTGTGCCAGATTCTATCGCGTGCAGGCACGCTCCCACATAAGCAAACCGAGGTTATGATGCATCGCTCCATCCTGCTGGCCCTGCTGCTGACCCTGACCGGCTGCCTCAGCAGCCAGCCGCGCAACGTGACGAATGTGTGCGACATGTTCGAAGACCGCCGTTCGTGGTACGAAGCCGCCGTGCGCACGGAGCAACGCTGGAATGTGCCAGTGTCTGTCTCCATGTCCTTCATCTATCAGGAATCGGCGTTCGAGTCCCGCGCCAAACCCGCGCGCACCCGGCTGCTGTGGGTGATTCCATGGGTTCGTCCCTCCGATGCATTTGGATATCCTCAAGCGCTGGACAGCACCTGGGATGACTATCGTGAGTCGACCGGGAACTTCATCGCCCGGCGCGCCAACTTCGCGGATGCC
>JAUSMU010000474.1 GCA_030645995.1 Gammaproteobacteria bacterium
CTCCGAATTCAACGACCAGCTGAGCGAGATTCAGGGCCGTTACTACAGCCTGGGCAGCGACATCGCCCGCATCGAACAATCCATCGAGCACCATATCGAGCGCGTTAGCCAGCTCAAGCGCGATCTGGCCGAGACCCAGCAAGGCTTCGGTGTGACGCAGGGCGAGCTGGAGTCGGACGTCAGCAAGGTCGCCTCGCTGGAAGCGGAATTGCGCATCGTCGAGCCGAAGCTGGAAGAGGCGCAGGCCGTGGAGGAGGAGTCCGCGTTCGCACTGGAGGAAGCCGACGAGCGCATGTTGCAGTGGCAGCAGGAATGGGACGAGTTCAATCGCCGTGCCGAAGAGCCGCGTCAGATCGCCGAAGTCGAACAGTCACGCATTCAGCAGCTGGAGAAAATTGTGGAGCGCGGCCTGGATCGCAAGGCCCGCCTGCAGGAGGAGAAGAAGGCGCTTGGCGACAACCCGGAGCAGGACGTCATCGACGAGCTGTCGATTCAGGTCTCCCATCTCGAAGAACAGTTGGAGTTGCATCAGTCCAGCAACAGCGAGCTGGCCGACGAGATAGAAGAAGAGCGCAGCCGCGTGCAGACCATCGCCAGTGATCTGGACCGCGCGCGCAGCGAGCTGCAGAGCCTGAAGGGCCGCGCTGCGTCGTTGGAGGCATTGCAGAAGGCCGCACTTGGGCGCAACAACGAGGGGCTGAATCGCTGGCTGCAGAGCCGTAACCTCAGCCAGCACAAGCGGCTCGGCGAGAGCATTCGCGTCAGTAGCGGCTATGAGTCTGCGGTGGAAGCCGTGCTCGGCGACTACCTGCAGAGTATCTGTGTCGAGAATATCGACAATGTCGAGACTTTGCTCAAAGAGCTGCCTGCCGGGCTGTTGTCGCTGGTGGACATGGGCGTGGTCAGTGACAAACCGTCCACTGTGTCGGGGCGCGTGTTGCTGAGCGCCAAAATTGAATCGAGCTGGGACAGTGCCGCGCTGCTGGCTGGCATCTATGTCGCCGACGATCTGCCAGCGGCCCTGAGCCTGCGTGCCAGCCTGACTGCAGGTGAGTCGATTGTCACCCGGCAGGGCGTGTGGCTCGGCAAATCCTGGATTCGCGTACGCAAGGCCGCCGACGAGAAGGCCGGCCTGCTGGAACGCAAGGGCGAGATCACACGCCTGGAAGAGAACATCGCTCTGCAGCAATCCCGCGTGGATGAATTACTGGAGACACAAGCACTTAGCCGCCAGACTTTACGTGATATCGAGTCGCGGCGCGAAGACGTTCAGCGCCAGATCGCCCAGACAGCACGGCAGTACAGCGAGCAGAAATCGCAGCTTGGCGCCCGCCTGATGAAGGTCGAGCAGAACAACCTGCGCCGCGAGCGGCTGCAGCACGAGCTGGACGAGCTGACCAAGCAGCTGGTCACCGAAGAAGAAAATACAGCTCTGGCCCGCTCCAATCTGCAGGCCGCGCTGGATGCCATGGAAGAGGACACCGAGCGCAAGGAGATTCTGCTGCAACAGCGCGACGAGCGGCGCGAGCGGCTGGATCAGGCGCGCCAGAAAGCGCGGCACGACAAAGATGTGGCACATCATCTGGCGCTGCAGCAGCAGTCGTTGAATTCCCAGCTCAAGTCCGTGCGCGACACGCTGGACCGCATGGCGTCCCAGGTGCAGCGCGCCAAGGAGCGCATCGAATCTTTGACCCGACAGCTGGCCGACTCCGATTCACCGCTGGAGATGAAGCGCGCCGAGCTGGAGATGCAACTGCAGAAACGTCTCGAAGTGGAAGATCAGCTGACCGCCGCCAAGGCCCGTGCCGATGGCAACGAACACACGCTGCGCGGCCTGGAGCAACAGCGCGCCCAGTTCGAACGTGCGGCTGGCGTGCTGCGGGAACAATTGATGGAACACCGGCTCAAATGCGAGGGCGATCTGGTCAAGCGCGAGGCGCTGGCGCAGCAGCTGGTGGACAGCAAATATGATCTGCAGACCGTGCTGGCGAACCTGCCGGAGGATCTGGATCAGGCCACCTGTGAGAATGAACTGGCCGCGATAGCACAACGAATTCAGCGCCTGGGGGCCATCAACCTCGCCGCCATCGACGAATACAAGCAGCAGTCCGAGCGCAAGGTGTATCTGGACTCGCAGAATGACGATCTGGAGCGCGCGTTGACGACGCTCGAAAACGCGATCCGCAAGATCGACAAAGAGACTCGTACCCGTTTCAAGGAGACCTTCGACAAGATCAACGCCGGCCTGCAGGAGTTGTTCCCCAAGGTGTTCGGGGGCGGGCACGCCTATCTCGACATGACGGGCGAAGACTTGCTGGATACCGGGGTTGCGATCATGGCGCGGCCGCCCGGCAAGAAGAACAGCACGATCCACCTGCTTTCCGGTGGCGAGAAGGCCATGACGGCAATTGCGCTGGTTTTCTCGATTTTCCAGCTTAACCCGTCGCCGTTCTGTATGCTGGACGAAGTGGACGCGCCGCTGGACGATGCCAACGTGGGCCGTTATGCGCGGCTGGTGAAGGAAATGTCGGAATCTGTGCAGTTTGTCTTCATCACCCACAACAAGCTGACCATGGAAATGGCCAACCAGTTGCTGGGCGTGACGATGCACGAGCCGGGTGTATCGCGAATTGTGGCGGTAGACATTGCCGAAGCCGCCGAGCTGGCCGCGATGTAATATGTGGGAGCGGGCTTTCGCCAAGAGATATGTTTGAGTTATAAAACCAATTAAATTAACGCTTTCTGCATTTATTAGGACTGAGTTTTGTTATGGGGCTGCGCGAACTCGTAATACTGGTATTGATCCTGGCCATCGTCGGCGTGATTCTGCGGGGGCTCTATGTCGCCCTCAAGGCACGCCGCGGACAGCTGCGCATGGCCCTGGAGAAGAATATCCCCCAGTATGACCCGGAAGAGCTGTCCCTCTCCGAACTGCCAAACGGCGGGGCGCGCATGGTGGAGCGCTCTTTCGCACAGGTGGTGAGACAAAACTCCGAATTCAGCTCCCGTGATCGCCTGCACAAGGGCCGCTCCGAGCAGGCCATTCCCGTATTGATGGACACCGTCACGGATGATTATGACGACGGCGTCGGGTCAGCGCGCACAGCACCCTCCGCAGTGGCTGGCGCCCGTCAGGCAGTCAGGCAGCGACACGGCATCAAGCCGTCCGCCGCGCGTCCGCCGCAGAAGCCTACTCACCGGCCGATTGATCGAATGGCGGATCGGATGAAAGAGTCCCAGCAGAGTGTGACTGCTGCTGCGGCGACAGCCGTTGTCCAGCCAGCGCTGCACCAAACTCCGATTCAGACAGCTGCAAAACCCGAATATGTCGATCCGCTCGATAGTCATGTCTTCCGCAATGACGAATTGGACGAGCTGGACGAGCCTCGTTACGACGCGCCT
>JAUSMU010000316.1 GCA_030645995.1 Gammaproteobacteria bacterium
GAGCCCCGAAGAGGCCGGTGAAGAACCTGACTACGAGGGTGCCAAGGTTCTTCTGGATGAACTGAACGAGCGTTATGATCGTCTCAATGATTTTGAGAAGTCGACACTGCTGAATTTCTATACCAACTATTATCTGAGTACAGATAACGTTGAGATGGCACTGCAGACTTTCGAGAAGATCTTGACCATTGAGAACCTGCGTATCGAAGTACAGCAGCGCGCAATGATGGCGCTGGGTCAGTTGTATATGGGCGAAGAGCGCTTCGAAGAAGCAATCGAAGCCTACAACCGCTGGAGAGAAGTTTCCGAAGAGGAGCACGAAAACGTGTTTCTCGGTTTGGCCAACTCCTATTACAACCTAGCGAAGTACAACGAAGCGATTCCTTTCCTGATACAACACATGGAAATGCTGGAAACGCAGGGCAAGAATGTCGCCCGTAATATCTATGGTCTGTTGAACCTCATGTACATTGAGCTTGAGGATTATACCAACGCAGAGCGCATCACCAAGCAGATGGTTGTCTTGTTTGATGAGCCGGCTGATTGGCGTAACCTGTCAGCAATCTATGGCTATCTGGATGATGATAAGGCTCGAATCGAGACACTGTCTCTGACTTTCGCTAAAGGCTACATGGCGAATGAATCAGAGTTCATCAACCTCGCGCAGTCGCTCGCAGGTATCGAAGCCCCTTATAAAGGAGCAAAGGTTCTTGAGAAAGGCTTCCAGGATGGCATTGTCGAGGAGAATGAAGAGAATCTTCAGCGACTCGTGCAACTCTATCTGCTTGCCAATGAATATGAAGCGGCTCTCGTGCCTGCAGTCAAAGCGGCAGAACTAGGTGAAACAGGGACTTCTTACGACCAGTTGGGCTACATCTATTACATGATGCACGACTATTCAAACTCTGTTGATGCAACTCAAAAAGCAATCGAGCGCGGTGGTCTTGAAAATCTTGGAGATGCTCAGTTGTTCCTTGCAAGAGCCTTGGTTGAACTTGATCAGTTCGAGGCCGCCGCAGTAGCAGCTCGCAGAGCTCAAGAGCTGGGTGAAAGCTCTGCCGGCTCGTTCATCAATTACATTGAGAACAGCAAGGCCCGGTTCGAGAACCTGAGACAACGTAAGGAAGACGCTGGCGAATTTTATCGCTCGTAGTCATCCTGACGCTTGAAATACGGGGCATAAAGCCCCATCTAGAACCCAGCTACTCACAAGGTGGCTGGGTTTTTTTATTTTCTTGAAAACGCAGAGGCAGTGCAGATGACTACAGATACAAAAAAAGAGACGCGTGGTTTCGAAACAGAGGCTAAACAACTCCTTCACCTGATGATCCACTCCCTGTATAGCAACAAGGAAGTGTTTCTGCGCGAACTAATTTCCAACGCGTCGGATGCAGCTGACAAATTGCGCTTTGAGGCTTTATCCCATCCTGATATCTATGAGTCGGATTCGGATCTTAAAGTGATTGTTGATTTTGACAAAGAAGCCGGAACCATCACCATTTCCGACAACGGTATCGGAATGTCACGCGATGAAGCTATCAGCCATCTTGGCACCATTGCCAGATCAGGGACTGCGCAGTTCTTAAAAAATCTCTCCGGTGATCAACGCAAGGACTCACAGCTGATCGGCCAGTTTGGCGTTGGTTTCTACTCAGCGTTCATTGTCGCATCAGAAGTGGAGGTGCTCACAAGGCGCGCTGGCGCGAAACAATCGGAAGCTGTGCGTTGGACTTCGGCTGGAGAGGCCGAATACACAATTGAAGACATCGAGAAAGCTCAACGGGGTACTACCGTCATCCTGCATCTGCGCGCAGAAGACAAAGATTTTGCTGAGTACTATCGACTGAAAAATATTGTCAAAAAATATGCAGACCACATCTCTATTCCAGTACTGATGCCGAAACAGTCATCACCCCAGGAAGATGAAGAAGGCAAGTCCGAGCCCGTGGAGTTTGAAGCGGTCAACTCCGCCAAGGCCCTCTGGACGCGCTCACGCAGCGATATCAAAGACGAGGAATACACAGAGTTTTACAAACATATTTCCCACGATTTCGAAAGCCCACTGATTTGGAGTCATAACAAAGTCGAAGGGAAGCTCGAATATACCGGACTACTCTACACGCCGGCACGAGCACCCTATGACCTTTGGAATCGCGACGGAGCACGAGGTTTGAAATTGTATGTGCAGCGCGTATTCATCATGGACGACGCTGAGCAGTTCATGCCCTTGTATCTACGTTTCATCAAAGGAGTTGTGGATTCAAGCGATATTTCACTCAACGTCTCACGGGAGATTTTGCAAAAGGATCCGGTTGTAGATTCCATGCGCAGCGCTCTCACCAAAAAAGCGTTGGAAATGCTTGGGAAGCTGAAAAAAGATGATCCTGCAAAATACGCGACGTTCTGGAAAGAATTTGGTCAGGTACTGAAAGAGGGGCCGGGGGAGGACTATGCGAATCGCGAGAAGATAGCGGGTTTGCTGCTTTTCGCCTCCACCCACAACAATTCATCTGAGCAAGATCAAGGCCTGTCAGATTACGTCGCACGTATGAAACCGGAGCAGGACAAAATTTATTTTGTCATTGCCGATTCAGCGAATGCCGCAAGAAATAGCCCCCATCTGGAAATTTTCAGAAAGAAAAATATCGAAGTCCTTTTACTGTCGGATCGAATTGACGAGTGGCTTATGAGCCACCTGCACGAGTTCGAAGGAAAGCAGTTGCAGGACATCACACGCGGTTCGCTGGATCTTGGCAAACTCGAAGATCAAGCGGAGAAAGAAAAGCAGGGCGAAACAGAGAAGAAATTTGAATCTCTCACGAGTCGAATCAGAACTCAGTTAGGTGACGGCGTCAAAGATGTCAGAGTCACTCATCGTCTGACAGATTCACCGGCTTGCCTGGTAATCGATGAAGATGATATGGGTGCACAGATGCGACGCATCATGGAGGCGTCGGGTCAAACACCGCCGGTGACCAAGCCAATCTTTGAGATAAACCCGGAACATCCACTGATCATAAAGCTCGACCAAGAGCAGGATGAAGAACGTTTCGACGATCTGATATCAGTTTTGTTTGATCAAGCCAGTCTCGCCGAAGGGCGACAGCTCGATGATCCAGGCAGATTCACGAAACGCCTCAACAAGCTGCTGCTGGAAATGTGTCAGCTATCTTGAAAAGTACCGTTTGAAAAGCACCGAGCTTATAGCTTCAGCGGTGACATGCCAGACAAAGCAGTGTCTGGCATGTCACCGGATACCAAAATTACATTTGTTCCAACGTTTCCAGACCAAGCAGGCCCAAGCCCTGCTTGAGTGTCGCGGCAGTCAGACTCACAAGAGTCACCCTTGAAGCACGCAGATCGCTCTCCGCCTTCAGCACTGGGCACGCCTCGTAGAATCTCATGAATATACCGGCGAGCTCATAGAGATAGGCGCAAAGATAATTGGGATAACACTCTGAAGCGACAACATCTACCACCTCAGGGAATTGAAGGATCTTGATGATCAGATTCCGCTCTTCAACTGCAGTAATTCTGACCTCACTTCGCTCTGGATGTACGCCTTCTCCCTGCCTGCGCAAAATACTTTTAATCCGGGCATAGGCATAAAGCATGTAGGGGGCGGTGTTCCCCTCGAAAGACAGCATGGTCGACCAATCGAAAACGTAATCACTGGTGCGATTTTTGGACAAGTCCGCGTATTTGACTGCAGCTATGCCGACGACATTGGAAATCTGTTCTCTGTGTTCGGGGGACAGCTCCGGGCTCTTCGCACTGACGATGTCATGGGCACGGCGAACCGACTCGTCCAACAACTCTTTGAGTTTCACGGTATCGCCGCTCCGTGTCTTGAAGGGCTTGCCGTCTTCCCCCATCATCGTGCCATAAGCAATGTGCTCCAAAGAGCAGGCACCCGGAACGAAGCCCGCCTTGCGTGCTATCGCGAAGACCTGTTGGAAATGCAGACTCTGGCGTGCATCGACGACATAGAGAACACGTTCTGCCGCAAGATTTTTTCCTCTATAACGCAATGCGGCCAGATCGGTGGTGGCATACAAATAGCCACCATCAGACTTTTGTACGATAGCAGGCAACGGCGTACCCTCTTTGCCCTTGAACTCTTCCAGGAATACACACTGTGCCCCCTCAGAAGCAGTGAGCATATTTGCCTCACGCAACGCATTTACAATGTCTGCCAACTCGTTGTTATAGAAGCTTTCTGGCCTAAGATCATCCTTCGATAAGGTGACTCCCAGGAGTTCGTATATGTCCTCGCAGTGCCCAAGGGATTCGTCAATAAACTTCTGCCAGGCACTCAGGCAATCCCGATCGCCACCCTGAAGCTTTACCACATAACTACGCGCCAAATCTGCAAACCCGGGTTCGAGATCAAAACGCGACTTTGCCTCGCGGTAGAAGGTCTCCAGATCTGCTAGCTGGGTGTGAACCTTGGTGGAGTTTTCGCCCAAAGACTCCATATGAGCGATCAGCATCCCGAACTGGGTTCCCCAATCTCCGACATGGTTCTGACGAATGACGTCATGCCCCACAGCCTCCAGGACTCGGACAATGCTGTCCCCTATGATGGTGCCCCGAAGATGTCCCACGTGCATCTCTTTAGCCAAATTGGGTCCGGAATAATCAACGACAATTCGCTGCGGGTGGTCTACAGCTCCGAGCAGGTTCTGCTCTCCATGAGCAAAACGGGTAGCGGCGGTGGCGAGAGTGGCATCATTAAGGAAAAGGTTAATGAATCCCGGACCTGCTACTTGTGCATCAGCAATCAAATCATTGCTCTGCAATGCAGAAACAACGCGCACCGCCAACTCCCTCGGGTTGCTCTTAAGCTGCTTCGCAATTGCCATGATCCCATTCGCCTGGTAATCGCCGAATTCAGGCCTTGACGAGTAGATGACGTTCGCATTGCAATTGGATAATCCCGTTGCCTCTGCAATTGCCGCGCTCACCAGCAGTTCAAGAGAGTGCTTGATGTTAAACATGATGTGTGTCCCGAAAATCAAAATGCCGTGAATTGTACACCATCCAATATTGCGAGTTGGGCAATAATCCCCATGCTGATATAATTCGCGCCCACTCACTTTCCGGTAAGCGTCAACTTGAAAAATCCAGCGAGTCCCGAATCTCTCCCTGCCAGCGAATGCAGGGGGGTCGAGTTCATTGAGGTCAGCACAGACGCGGATAATCAACGAGTGGACAATTTCCTTCTTGGTCGCCTCAAGGGTGTACCCAAATCACGAATTTATCGACTGATTCGCAAGGGAGAGGTCCGGGTCAATAAAAAAAGAGTCAAACCGGAAAGCAGGCTGCATGCCGGTGACAATGTGCGTGTTCCGCCGATTCGGGTTGCCGATGCCGCGCCACCTGTCAGACCCGGTTCAAGCCTGGTGAAACTCATCAAAGACAGTATTATTTTTGAGGACGCGGAGCTTATTGTCATTAACAAACCGCAAGGCATAGCCGTGCATGGCGGCTCGGGATTGAAAACGGGACTGATAGAATCAATGCGCTGGATACTGCAGGAGGCAGGGCAGGGGGGAGAATTCCTTGAGCTCGCACATCGTATCGACCGGGAGACCACCGGCTGCCTGGTCATTGCCAAAACCCCCAGGATGCTGAAACACCTGCACAACGAGCTTAAGGCGAAGAGGGTCACCAAGTCCTATCACGCTTTGGTACACGGTCGCTGGCCTGACGACGTGGTACAGGTCAATGCCCCTCTGAGAAAGAATGAGGTCAAGGCCGGAGAAAAGGTCGTTGTCGTTGACCCAGAGGGTAAACCTTCGGTCACCAACTTCAGAATACTTAAACGATTCAGCAATGCCACCCTCATAGAGGCGAGCCCTCTCACGGGACGCACGCACCAGATTCGAGTCCACTGCCAATATGCGGGACACCCGATAGTTGGAGACCAGAAATACACCTCAACGACACGAGATCAGTTTTCAGACACTAAAATCCTATGCCTGCATGCGGCGATGATCAGTTTCAATCGCCCTGAGAGCGATCAGAGGTTCTCCACAAACGCTCCTGTCAACCCAATGATGCTGCAACTTCTGGATTCTCTGCGCTAGAAGCCCTGGTAAAAGGCGTAAATTGTCGGAAAATCATGCCGTTGTGGGCATATTTTTTTGACAGAAGTGCTTTGTACGCCTATCATTGCGCGCCTATGACGGACACCCTTATTCCAGACTATGTTGACGCCAAGAAAATCTTCACTCAACAGGCTGTTATAACTGGCAGTTTGCCAGTGGCAAAATTTGAAAGATTTTCTGATCTTCTCGCCAACACGTCTGGCTTTATCGAGATAACGCTGAAATTCTTCTTAAATGAAGATTTCCGGAGGGTGATCTCCGGTGAACTTAAAGCAGATGTTCAGGTGCTATGTCAGCGCTGCCTGGAAGGCACAACGATAACGCTGGAAGACCGTTTTCAGCTGGCCCTCGTGGAATCCGAAAGTCAGGCTGACAAGCTGTCAAAGGATCTGGAGCCGTGGCTCTGCACCGATACCAAGCTGGTACTGGCAGATATCGTGGAAGAACAATTGATTCTCGCTATGCCAATAGTCAGCTATCACAAAGAGAATTGTACGCAGAACGAATTGTTGGAACCTGGCACCCCGAAAGGGGACGCCCTGAAAAATTCAGAAAAACCAGACAAGCCGAATCCTTTCGCGATTCTGCAGTCGCTGAAAGAACCAAGATAAGCATTACCATTTAAGCGAGCCGAACAAGCAGAATTCCTGCACAGTTCAGCTGCCAACCAGGAGTAACAAGCATGGCCGTTCAACAAGTTAAAGTTTCCCGTTCACGCCGCAATATGCGCCGCGCGCACGATGCCTTGCCAGGCGTCACACTGTCTACAGACCAGAC
>JAUSMU010000021.1 GCA_030645995.1 Gammaproteobacteria bacterium
CCAAACGTGTACAACGGCGTGCTCGATGCCGCCGTGCAGGAACAGGAGATCTGGCAGATTGCCGCATTGCTGCCGCACACGACCGTCCACGACATCCGCCAGAAGCTGCTCAGCCTCGCCAGCGATCAGCGCTTCGTCATGAATTACTGGCTGAAAGTGTGCAAGTTGCGGGCGTTTCGCGGCCAGCCCATGCCGTGGGATCAGATTCACTGAAATTAATTTCAGATGAATCCTTGAGTTACATGGATTTCTTCATGTGGCTATTCAAGCCTGCCCCTTGATCGAATTGGTTTCTTTGATATGATTGCGAGCAGTTGGTGATTTTAGCACCACCTTTCAGTTAATCCTTTTAACCCGTTCCTTTAAAGCAGCCCCTGAGCATTGATTTCCATCACCGCTAATACGAGCCCGTCTGCCTGTGTGCACGGTCAGCGAAGCCTCTCGAAGGCGCTGACTGAGGGTTTTGCGTGGGTCGTTTTCAGCTGGCTGCTACTGGTGTTGGTGCAGACACCGGTGCTGGCGCAGAGTTCAAATCCGGAACAGGAAGCCCTCCCCGAGATCACCGATGCTGCGAGCATCCGCATGCCAGCAGATATGAGCAAGGTGGATTTCTATCTGATCACTGTCGATGTTGGCAATCATGTGTGGGACAACTTCGGCCACACTGCTCTACGTGTGGTGGACAGTGAGAGTAATTCGGATCTCGTCTTCAACTGGGGTTTGTTCGATATCAGCGTGGGCAATGTAACTTTCGCCAGCAACTTCCTGCGCGGCATCCTCAACTACCAACTGGGAGTGTCGCCACCGGGCTGGGAGCTGGGACGCTACGAGCGTGAGCAGCGCACGGTGTGGCAGGACCGACTCAATCTGACCAATGAGCAAAAGGCGACGCTCTATCGCCGCCTGGCGTGGAATCTACGCGAAGAGAACATTGTCTATTCTTATCAGTACTTCTTCGACAACTGCACTACTCGCGTCAGGGATTACCTGAACGAGGCGCTTGGCGGACGCCTGGAGAGCCAGAACCGCGCCCCCGTGCAAAGCACTTTCCGCGATGAAGTTATGGCCCACTACGCGTCCGTGCCTTATGTGGCTTTTGGACTGGATGTGCTGATGAATGATCGCATTGACCGGCGCATGACGCAGTGGGAGGAGATGTTCCTGCCTTCAGGTCTGCGTCAGGAGTTGCTCGGCTTTCCGTCGGATGTGAATCTGAACGGTCAGCGTCAACCGATGCTGACCGACGGCACCGTGGTCATGGAGTTTCAGCCACCGGACGCCGGTCCCAATCCCTACCATGTCGCTGCGCTTTTGCTCTTGCTCCCCGTCGCTTTGCTGTTCTTCCGTCTGAAAAGAATTCCGCTGGCTTCATTCTCAAGTCAAACAGGTTTCACTCTGCGTTCGCCCGGTCTGTCATACCGACTGCTGGGGGTGGTGGGGGGATTGGTCGCTCTTTGCAGCGGCCTGTTCGGTCTGGTCATGACGGTGGCGTGGCTGGAGTCCGGGCATCTGGATCTGCACCACAATCTCAATCTGCTGCTGTTCTGGCCCACTGATCTAATCGGTTTTGTCTACGCGTTGCGTTGGCTGTTTTTCGGCAAGGGCTGCGCGGTGAGCAAGACTCATCACAACGTCATCATCGTCTACCTTCTGTGTCACTTGCTCGCGCTGCTGGGCTATGTCTTTGTCGCCCTGACCGGGCTCGCCGCTCAGGAAGTCGATTCTCTGCTGCTCTACGTCGTGCCTGCCTTACTGGGCCTGGCGCTGCTGGTATGGAATGCCGGATTCAGTGCTGTGCGCAAAATCCGCTTTTTCTAAGGTTCTTCCAAAGTACTTCCCCTTCTTCCTGGCTAAGTTAGCTGGACAGAATCACTTTCTTTGTCTATCTGTTGATATGAGGAACAAAATCCAATTCGCATGGAGGCGAGCATGGCAACTGCTAAGGAGAAGACGAGCGTGGGACTGCGGGCGAGAGCGGGAGCGACGGAAGGCAATCTCATCAGCAAAGAGGTCACACAGGACGGCATGACCGTTCGGGTGGAGGCTGAGCTGGCAGGAGCAGGCGCCTGGGTGTTGCGTGTGATCGGTCGGCGTGGGCAGGTATCGCAGTGGACAGAGTTCTTTGCCAGCTCGGCCGAGGCGCTGACGACGGGGCTGACCGCGATACGGTATGAAGGTATCGAGGACTTCTATGATGATCCTGTATTCCGCTATCTATGGAACGAGAAGGAGCCTCTGCAGCACTGAAATCGCCTGTTTTCATGGCCGACTGTCGTGTGTGAGAGAGCGCGAACATGTATGCGGAAAGCATCGAACGAATGCTCGGTTTTTCATTTTCATCATCCCTGAAAGATGATAAAGTCGCGCCAGCCTTTCTGTCCGAGTTGACAGAGCCACTGATTTTTATCACGTTTTCAGGAGAGTCATGTGAACGTCGCATTCACTGCCGAAGAGCTGAATTTCAAGAATGCCGTGCGCGCATTTCTGGAGGCAGAGTTTCCGGCCGACATTCGTGCCAAGGTGGACGGTCGCGTTCGCCTCGACAAGGAAGACTACGTTCGCTGGCAGAAGATTCTCTATCGCAAGGGCTGGGCTGCGCCCAACTGGCCGGTGGAATACGGTGGCTCTGGCTGGACAGCCATCCAGAAATACATCTTTGCCGAGGAAATGGCCCGCGTCGGCGCACCCGAGCCGGTCGCCTTTGGCATAAAGATGGTGGCGCCGGTCATCTTTACCTATGGCAGTGAGGAGCAACGTCAGCGCTTTCTGCCGGACATTCTCGCCAGCAACGTCTGGTGGTGTCAGGGCTACTCCGAGCCCAATGCTGGCTCGGATCTCGCGTCGCTGAAAACCAGTGCCGTGCTGGACGGCGACCACTACATCGTCAATGGCACCAAGACCTGGAACACTCTCGGGCAGTACGCAGACTGGATATTCTGTCTGGTGCGCACAGACAACACCGCGAAGAAACAGGAGGGCATCACCTTCCTGCTGATCGACATGAAAACCCCCGGCATCAAACTCTCCCCAATCTATCTGATCGACGGGCATCCCGAGGTCAATGAGGTTCACTTCGACAACGTGCGCGTGCCGGCGGAGAACCGCATCGGTGAAGAGAATCAGGGTTGGACCTATGCCAAGGTGCTCTTGACCCATGAGCGTACCAATATCGCGGGTGTCCCCCGCTCGAAGATCCGGCTGGAGAAACTGAAGGCCATCGCCGCCAACACCCCGGACGGGCAGGGCAGCGTGATGCTGAATGATCCTGTGTTCGCGAAGAAGATCGCCGAGGCGGAGATCCAGATTCTGGCCCTCGAATATGCCGAACTCAGGACGCTGGCAGCAGTGAGTGTCGGCAAGGCGCCGGGGCCGGAGTCCTCTATTCTCAAGATCGTGGGTACCGAAACGGCGCAGTATCTCGATGAGCTCACCATGGAGCTGGCAGCCTGGCACAGTCTGCCGTTCGTGCCGGAGCAGTTCGAGAGTGGCTTCGCGGGCGAGGTTATCGGCAGCGATGGTGCCGCTGCCACAGCGCTGCATTACTTCAATAATCGCAAGCTGTCGATCTTCGGTGGTTCCAACGAAATTCAGCGCAACATCATCAGCAAGGCGGTGCTCGGGCTCTAGAGCCACGGCAGCCAGCAGCGGACCAGCAGGTGGCCCGCAACGGAGCAGACAGTGGATTTTTCATACAGTGAAGAGCAGCAGATGCTGCAGGACAGCGTTAGCAAATTCGCGCAACGCCACTATGGGTTCGACACCCGCAAGGCGATTCTGGCGAGCCCGAGAGGCTTCAGTGCGGAGAACTGGCAATTGTTCGCGAAGCTGGGCTGGCTGACCGTGCCGTTCAAGATCGAAGACGATGGCTTCGGCGGATTCGCGACCGACCTCATGGTGATCATGGA
>JAUSMU010000023.1 GCA_030645995.1 Gammaproteobacteria bacterium
GGCCATCGCCCGTCCACGCTGTGCAGCACCGTGACGGCTCGCTCCACTGTGACGAGTCCGCCGACCAGAATCCAGTCGATACGGCCCTCGCGCCCCTCCGGCGGTGGGCCAAAACCGTTCGACGTCAGTGGCGGTCCCTCCTGCTTTTCTGCGACTACCCAGGCATCCCTGAGGCCATTGCTCGTCGCGGCATGCCACGTCTCGCTTGTTTCTGCTATGGCGTTAAAGTCACCCATGACCACTACCACGCTCTCGGGAGGATGTTGCGAGATGTGCGCATTGATCTGTTCTGCGGCCTGGATCTGACGAGGGCCGCCACGTATCGTGAAATGCGTGTTGTAGACGTAAAACTGTCGGTGAGTCTCGAGATGGTGGAAGCGAGCCCAGGTGACTATGCGGGAGACCCGACTGGGTAGCGCAGGGGGATTCGGATCGTCCGCGAGCCAGAACGTGCCAGATTCTATTGGAACCAGCACCTCGTACTTGTAGAAGATCGGAGTCGCCTCGCTCAGCCCAACGCCTCCGTTCAGACCGCGGTCGACGCCCAACCATCGGTACTCGGGCATTTCCGACTGAAGAAAGTCAATCTGCACCGTGAGAGCCTCCTGGAGACCAAGGACGTCAGGGTCGAAGGCTCGCATGGTCTCGACCACAAGCTCTTTGCGCATTGGCCAAATGTTATCGCCGTCTTGTCCATCCGCAGTTCGAATATTGAATGTCATCACGTCGAGTTCGAAAGACGTGTCATCCGATTCTGCTTGCTGGGCAAAGAGCGTCATCGGGCTGGCAGACAGTACGATCACAGTCAGGATATGGACAGCGAATCGATACCGAGTGCGCTTCACGGATACTTTTTCATTACAGAAAATGGGAAGCCTCCTAGACTGTGCGTGCTTAAGAGCGGACCAAGAACCATCATTAGCTTGGAATTAAAAAACCAAGTCAGAAAATTGCGCTGTCTAAAATACCGATAGTTCACAGCTGATACCAGTTGCCGTCCACTGTTGAACATCGGAACAGGTTCGGTCTCGGTCAGATTTGGAGATATGGCCGGAGAGAAAGTCTTGAAATTCTTCAATTTGCGATTGAAAAATGGGCCCCGTTCCGCCGACTCATAATCCGTTGGTCCCTGGTTCAAGTCCAGGTGGGCCCACCAAATTCCTCAGATTTCCTTCGAAAAGCCTCTTCCCCTTCATCTGAACAGAATTAACCCATTGTTTATATTGGAAACTTTCGACTGCCGCATAAAATGCACTCGATTGTTCGTGCAGACTTACGAGCATCTATACTCTTTGTACTGAGTTCAGACTTTGATCTCTCAAATACACGGTTGCCCGCCTGATTGACAGCGCTCAACCATTAACCAAGTTGCTAAAAATAACCAAGCAGGTTAAATTCAAGCCATGGAGAAAAAGACGCCACACTACAAGTTGGCTGTGGTTCAGGCGCTTTGGCAGGACGTATACCGCCCTGCCTCTCGGGCCGGTGGTGTGTACCTGAAGCTGACGGTTGTGGACGATTTACTGATTGTGTCCTTCAAGGAGCTATAACGATGAAATGTCCGGTTTGTGGTGCAGCGGAACTGATCCACGACACGCGCAACCTGCCTTACACCTACAAGGGCGAGACAACTGTCGTCGCGGCAGTGACGGGCGATTTCTGCCCAGCCTGTGCAGAATCTATTCTTGACGCAGGTGAAACCAACCGGGTTATGCGTGAAATGAGCGCTTTTTCCAAACAAGTCAATGCGGCGATTGTTGATCCGGCTTTTATCGTCACGGTGCGCAAAAAGCTCAACCTTGACCAGCGTCAGGCAGCTGAAATTTTTGGCGGTGGCATCAATGCCTTTTCGCGCTACGAAAACGGCAAAACCAAACCCCCAGTGGCCTTGATCAAACTGCTCAAGTTACTGGATCGACACCCCAACCTGATTGATGAGATCAGGACGGCTTGAGGCCTGACTTTTTCGAAAATGGGGGTACTACTCGATTTTATGAACGCCCCACTTTCGGACTATTTTTAGCTTTTAGTGCCGTACGCTTTTTAGCTTTTAGTGTTGTGGCTTTGCTGGGTTAAGCTGTCCGCCCAATCGAATGCTGCGTTGATGTCGGCAGCGGACTCATAATCCGTTGGTCCCTGGTTCAAGTCCAGGTGGGCCCACCAAATTCCTCAGAATCACCTCGAAAAACCTCTTACCTTTCATCTGATTAGCAGCTGGGCAACGGACTTTTGGCCGGTTGGGGCGACGGACTATGCATCCGTTGCTCCCAATTTCTGAGCCCACCAAATTTTTCCGTGAGCCCATCGAGACGCGGGTTCCATCAGTGAGAATCGGGCTGTCCATCCGTTTCGCTTGTCAGACAAAGAGCATCGTATTAATCTTCATGCAGGTTCATCCTATGGAGTGCCTGTATTGCCAGTATGAGTATCTCAACTGGTTCCCGTCTCTCTCGAAATTCGAGGAGCGGGTCCCATTAATCAGTTGGAGAAATGCTCATGGTCCGTCGAAAATCCCTCAAGAATATTGCCGCTAAAGCCTTCGATTTACAGAACGGTAAATGTTTCTATTGCGACTCCCCGATGTGGCGTGGCGATCCGTACGACCTCCAGAACAGTCTGCGAATTTCCAGTGCACAGGCTAGATGGTTTCAGTGTACTGGCGAGCATCTTGTTCCTCACTCAGCGGGAGGATCATCGGGCGCTGATAATATCGTTGCGGCTTGCCAGTTTTGCAATTTGCAGAGGCATCGCCAGAGGGTACCTCCACACCCAGAGCAATTTCGCCAGTTCGTGCAAAGGCGACTTCTAGCGCGCAGATGGAATCGTCCCCTGCTTGGTGCTTAGACAAGAGCGTCTGAGGCGACGGAGAGGGTGTTTCTGTCAGGTTGACGGCCCGACGGGAGACACGTCGCGAGACTCGTCCTGACGATTGATCTCCTCTTCTGTGCCCCGGGTGACTAAAGTAAAGCATGGATTTAAGCAGGGGACACAGGGACTTAGCCTCTCCCCACCCCCTTTGAGCACACGAGCACACGAGCACATGAGGATTAAGAGCACTGTGAGCATACGAAGAAGCGTATAATAAATTGTATTAGTTATAGTTTTTAAACTTTTTGTAATATTTCTGTGCAACACAAATAACATAAACTGTTTAAAATATTTATTTAGGGCTATTAATGCTTTCAGAATATCGTCGAGTCTCTATGTAATTCCCCCCTCGAATCCTTGATAAAATCTCAAATAAGTCTAATATTGGACCTGCCATCTGGGGACTGTGTATAGACCAAGGCGTGCTCACAGTTGTTGGAATTCCAACCTTCAATAACCTAGCCAACAGTTGCACAGCGGGGACTTCCAACACCCCCTCCCCCAGAGGGCACTTAAAGTCCTATTGAGGAATAAGATGGCCAAGCCCCCAGCCAAGCTGTTTAAGACACGGAAGATAACCGAGCGTTACGAAGATCGGCGTAAAGTTATATGGCCAGACGTGCAGGATTCCTGCATCTGGAACCGTTCCACTAGTGACGGGTTTGC
This sequence comes from Gammaproteobacteria bacterium, assembly GCA_030645995.1. Lineage (GTDB taxonomy): Bacteria > Pseudomonadota > Gammaproteobacteria > Pseudomonadales > Pseudohongiellaceae > UBA5078. Next base: position 3,535 of record JAUSMU010000023.1, read on the forward strand.
GACTATTCCGCGAACTCTAAACTTAATCGCTTCGATTGCAGACGATCTCGCTACAAAGAGTAAGAGGGTTTCTTCTACCTACATTGGATTGTGGTGCCGAGTGTGGGACGCTGGCATGGTTGAAATAACAAATGAGTGGGAATTAGCCACTGAATCGGGTTTCACCGGTGAACGAAGAGTATACACGTGGAGGGATAGAATAAAGGAGTTGCATGGACTGGGATTTATTTTGCTAAAGGAGGGACCGAAGGGCCCATATCAATTTGTGCTTATAATAAATCCCTATCATGTAATTAGTGATTTACATCGCGCCGGAAAAGTAAGTGAGACAAGGTGGGTGGCACTGAATGAGCGGGCGAAAGAAATAGGCGCGCGGGATCTCGTAAAGCATGGCGAAAAAGTGGCTATAAAAGAAAAGGTAGCCAAACTTAAAGAACTCGCAACTATGAAAAGCTAAGGGCTTCAATAACAACACGCCCCTGGGACTGATATCGCACTGGTGGTCCAAGGATAAAGCTCCCACGTTGACGTTCAACGCCAGGTCTGAGGAAGCGTCACAGAAGCCCATGTGGCGAGGAAGCCTTAAGGTGCAACGATGCCTGATGCCCGCTCAAGGGTGATATGAGTGGTGCGAGACCGAGAAGGTGAAGAATGAGTCCGGCAAGACGGTGAACCAGCCGTACTTCCATCACTGTCCCGACGACCCCGTCATAACCTTCGCCGGTCTGTGGGCTGTGTGGACGGCACCAGAGGGGAATCAGATAGTGTCCTGCGCCCTACTATCGAAAGCCCCCGCCCCGAGCATTGAACATATCCACCACAAGATGCCCGTGGTGGTAACTCCCGAGCTTTACGATGATTGGCTGAACCCCGAAACTTCTCCGATTGATGTGCATCGAATCATCTCCGAGGCACGGCGGGACTTTGTGGGCCACAGGGTGGGCACCAAGGTGAACAGCGTTAGGAAAAAATCGGCTGAAGTAGTCATTTCTCTTTAGTCTTCACTCATTACTCTTAGGTGAGCCCGGTTGCTCGGCTTTCAGCTTCGCTCCCCGCCTATTGCTTAACTTCTCATGCCTATATAAGTACACTCTGCATCAATACCACCACTTTGGAAAGCAGACGCCCTCTAGTCAAGCTGTAACGCGGTGAGAAAAGGACAATTATTAATGGAAAACAGATGTCTCGATTAACGGATCTTATCAGAAAAATAACCGCCGAAGACCCTCAACTTGGGGATGATTTGGAACGAGAGTTTCGAGCGCTGTCATCCAGGCTGTCATTTGGACTGAACTTCGAACGGCACAAACCGGAAGCAATAGAACTTCCGAATCGACCGATCCGCCGAGGAGATAAAGTGCGTGTATTGCCGCCGCGCGGATCAATTTCTAAGGGCGATCCGCGACTTTGGCAGGTTAGGGCTATCCGCAAGAGCGATCAGGAGGCCGACCTAGAGTTGATTGACTCAGAGGGGGCCGATGTGCACTCCGAGGCACTAAATGACTTGGTTGTAATCGCAGAGTTCGGTGACACAATCTATCCAGGACTCATCTCCACTGGAAAAATTTCTCGTGGTGACAGAAACCTGTGGCACACAGTGATTAATGGCGAGAATTACCATGTCCTGAAAGCTCTAACTTGGACGCACCGGGGCAGGATAGACGCCATCTACATCGATCCGCCGTACAACACGGGCGCCAAGGATTGGAAATACAACAACGACTACGTTGAAGCAGAAGACCTGTATCGCCACAGCAAATGGCTAGCAATGATGGAGAGGCGACTGCTCGTGGCTAAAGAGTTGTTAAATCCAGCAGACTCGGTATTGATTGTTACAATTGATGAAAAAGAATATCTGCGTTTGGGTTTGCTATTAGAACAGGTCTTCCCAGAAGCAAAAATTGAAATGGTTACCTCTGTGATTAGTGCGAAGGGAGTTGCCCGTTTTGGGGATTTTTCACGTGTAGAGGAATTCATTTACTTTGTACGCTTTGGAACCTCATCAGTAAATTTAGGTGAGGAAAATATGCTGGATGATTCGCGTTCAGCTTCGTCACAGATTGGCCAGAAGATGCAATGGCTTGGGCTTCGACGTAGGGAACCAACCGCAAGGCGCGGTGCGCGTCCCAATCAGTTCTACCCAATTTTTATACATGTGACCACAGGATATATTGATTCCATTGGAGACCCCATCAACGATGATGTTGACCGCAGGACGATTGAGCCACCCAAGGACACGTTTGCAGTGTGGCCGTTGCTCCCGAATGGAAGTGAAGGGCTCTGGGGCGTAACCCCTGAAACTGCGAAGAGCTACCTCAAGGATGGATTCATTCGCTCACGTAACCACAAACCACAAAAAGAGCAATCTTCTATCAACTATCTTCCGAGTGGAACGGTTAAGGCAATTAGAGATGGTCAGATTGATATAGTTGGTCGTGACCCGGATGGAGCAGTTCAAGGTGTTTATAGAGAGCGAAAAGGCGTCATTCCCAAGCGAGTCTGGAACAAAGCGTCTCACAATGCGGAGAACGGAGGTTCACTTGTAATATCGAAGCTTATTCCAGATCGCCGCTTCCCCTTCCCAAAGTCCCTTTATGCTGTGGAAGACGCCTTGCGATTCTTTCTTTCGGATAAGCCAAGCGCATTGGTTCTAGACTACTTCTCCGGCTCCGGTACTACGGCTCATGCCGTCATGCGGCTCAATAGGCAGGATGACGGCGAGCGTCAATGCATCAGTATTACCAACAATGAAGTCAGTGCCGATGAGCAGAAGTCGCTTCGAGAAAATGGCTTGCGTCCGGGCGATCCCGAGTGGGAGAAGCTAGGCATTTGCGACTACATCACTAAACCTCGCGTGGAGGCTGCCATAACCGGGAATACACCGGATGGGGAGCGCATCAAAGGCAACTACAAGTTTACCGACGAGTTCCCGATGGCAGATGGTTTTGAGGAAAAAGCGGAGTTTTTCACGCTTACATATGAAACACCACTCTCCGTCAGCTACCAAACTGCATTTGCCCGTATAGCCCCTTTACTTTGGATGCGCGCGGGCAGTATGGGTAGGCGCATCGATAAGCTACCTTCCAAAGGCTGGGACGTAGCTGAAACCTACGGCTTACTGGTTGATCTTGACCAAGCGACTGGCTTCCTCAAAGCCTTACGCGCAGTCGAATCCCTGCGCATTGCTTACTTAGTCACCGAAGATGAGCGGCGCTTCCAGTCATTGGCGCGTCGCCTCCCCGAGGGGGTTGAAGCAGTTCGCCTCTATGAATCCTATCTGACCAATTTCGCGTTTGCTAGCGGAGACGATCAATGAAGTTCACGCTGAAAGACTACCAGAACGAAGCCGTCTTCGATGTACTCGATAATTTAAGAAAAGCCCGCAAGCGTTGGCGCGAGGATGGCGACCGCCACGCGTTTTCACTCACGGCGGCCACTGGCGCTGGCAAGACGGTCATGGCTTCAGCAGTCTTTGAGGCGCTTTTTCACGGGGACGATGGATTTAACTTCGACCGAGATCCAGGTGCGGTAGTGATTTGGTTCAGTGACGACCCTTCACTCAACGAACAAACGCGCTTTCGTCTGATGGAATCCTCTGATCGCCTGCGATATACAGATCTGGTAGTTGTGGAAAACACCTTTAACCGCGCCAAGTTCGACGCAGGAAAAATCTACTTCCTGAACACACAGAAGCTGGGCAGGAAGAGTCTATTGGTACGTGGGCATGATATTGCTGATGAGGAAAGCACCTTTCCCTCAATGCGCCCCGACCTAAGAAGTCACACTATTTGGGATACGATCCGCAACTCAATAGAAGACCCGTCGCTGTCCCTCTATTTGGTGCTAGACGAGGCGCATCGGGGCATGGGTACTCAGAACAGCGAGAAGTCCACCATAGTGAAGCGACTTATCAACGGCGAAAATGGCGTGCCGGGTATCCCTATTGTATGGGGGATTTCTGCCACCGTGGAACGATTCAACAAAGCAATGGAGGTAGCCACAGGTCGGACCACTTTGCCGCCGGTCACAGTTGACACTACAAGAGTGCAAGAATCTGGATTGCTAAAGGACATCATTGCTCTCGACATCCCCAAGGAGCCGACAGGCGATTTCGACACGGTGCTTGTGCGCCGAGCCGCAGATAAGCTGCGCGAATCGTCGCAGGAATGGGCTAACTATGCCGAGCAACAGGGGAGCGGTGTATCTGTTGTTCCACTAATGGTGCTACAAGTACCGAATACCCCTAACCACAATGATATAGGACGTGCCTTGGAGACGATTTTCCTCTGCTGGCCAGAATTGACAGAAACTTGCGTGGCTCATGTTTTTGGTGAACATACAACTCACACCTTCGGAAAATATTCTGTGCCATACATTCAACCGCAGCGAGTGCAGGATGACACATGGGTGCGCATCTTAATCGCAAAAGATGCTATAAGCACCGGCTGGGATTGTCCGCGTGCCGAAGTGATGATCTCTTTCCGCCCGGCAATAGATCAAACGTACATCGCACAAATGCTCGGTCGTATGGTGCGTACCCCGCTAGCGCGGCGCATCCCTGGCAACGACAGGCTCAACTCCGTGGATTGTTTGTTGCCGAAGTTCGATGAAGCGACAGTGAAAGCAATCGTTAAGGCGTTGCTCGAAGGTGGAGGAGATACGCCGCCGACTGGACGCATCTTAATCAACCCAAAGGAGATGAAGCCAAACCCCGCAGTGCCGGAGTCTGTTTGGGAGAAGTTTGCATCTCTGCCCTCCCAGACTCGTCCTCAGCGCGGTGCCAAACCGGCCATTCGTTTGACCGCACTAGCGCATGAGTTGGCATCCGACGGTCTACTGCCCGGGGCAGGAGGAAAGGCGCACGCAGCAATGCATAAGGTCTTGGACAACTTCATTGACGAACGGATCGAGGACTATACCGAAAAACGCAAATCTGTAATGACTGTGCAGGGCCGCACAATAATTGCTGACATGCAGAAAGGACGCTCAAGCGAAGCCCATTTTGAGGCAGAAGCAGATGACGCGGTAATTGATGACGCGTATCGTCGCACGGCGAGAATAGTCGGTCCGGATATCGCCCGGACCTATACTATGGAGCGGGCCAAGCGTCACCCTGAAGCAGAGGATGACTTCGATGACGCCTTAATGGAGGCACGGGAGGATGTTGCAGCTCTGCAGCTGATGACAAACCTTCAGGTATTGTTCGATGCCGAAGCGAAGAAGCTAGGCGATCAATGGTTCTCTGAGTATCGGGATCGTATCAAACAACTGTCTCACGACCGACAAGATGTTTATCGTCAGATCGTAGCCCTTAGCACATACCCCCAGGATGTGGATTTGGCACTGCCAATGTCTCGTTTCGAGCCGACCACATCACGTGAGCAAGATGGCGTCGAGGTGACTATACCAACCTACACACTGCACCTGCTTTGCGACGACCAGGAATTGTACCCAGCCGAATTGGAAACTTGGGAAATATCAGTCCTGAAAAATGAACAGAAACGCGATGGTTTCCAGTTCTGGTATCGTAACCCGGACCGCCCCAGTCAAGATTCATTGGGTATAGCTTACAAACTTGACGACGACACAAAGATCATCAGGCCAGATTTTGTTTTTTTTGCTGAGAGCGACGGCGAAATTGTAGTGGACATCATCGATCCGCATAGTTTTCATTTTGCGGACGCATTACCCAAGCTACAAGGGTTGGCACGTTATGCCGAAGCCCATTCACAGATATATCGTCGTATCGAGGCTGTAGCAAAGTCCGGGAGCAAGTTGCGTTTCTTGGATCTAACCCGCCCCGATGTGCGAAATGAAGTCATGGCAGCAAAAAGCGCAGAGTCCCTATACGCGAGTGCGCTGGCAGGTGATTATTCACATTAAAATCGAGGACTTCGCTACAAGCACGCACAGCAATGCTCACTTGCACGAAAGTATTAAAGCGGCAGTGCAGTAATGCGCTCTATTTCATTGACGATGTCAGCAGGGATATTAGTAGATAGAGCGACATTTTTAGCCGCACCTTGGCCGTTGCTGTACGAGTCAGTTTCTAACTCGTCCAGTTTAAAATAACTGTATGTGAACTCGCCTTTCGTACTTCGGTTAACAACGAAATATTTAATATACCTACTAGCGTTCCTAAAGGTCGCTTCATAACTCAGATGGTCGAAATACACGTCCAGATTTGGGTGAATAAATTTATAAGTTTCGGATTCAAAGGGCCTCCGCTGGGCATCCTCAAGTCTGGTTAGAAAGGATATATCAGCTTTCTTAATACCGGCATTGCAACGGAAGCACGAAACACTTAAATTTCTTGGTTCGAAAATATACTGTGAGAAATCTGCATGGCTTCTTGGAAGGACATGTTCCACATGTAAAACGTAATTGTGCTCACCGAAGGTATTCCTAACGCAGTAACAACAAACTTCTCCTAACTCAACTCGACAATGGTTTTTTATTCTTCTTTTCAATCTTTCTATGTGCTTTGAGCACCAAGGATCGCCGCCATCCCGATGTGCGCGGTCAATAGCCTCAAGGTCGAAATCATCAAGTTCGTAGTGCATAGTGATTACATTCGCTCAGACATTTTTATGGCCAGATCTCTTATACCTTCCAACATCTCTCTTTGCTCTACGTCGTCCTTAAAACTCAGCTCCTTTAACTCATTAATCCTTTGCTGGACAAATTCAAGACCCACTTCCTTTTGCGCAAGCCTATTCAGCAGATTCTTCACTGTATTTGACAAGTGTCGATTTGCTGGCGTACTTACTCCAAAAATGTCGAATAGCAATTCTTCGAGATTCCCACTTTTATAGTCGAGCAAACCAACTTCACTCATCTCAGAACGATAAATGCTGAGAGACTTCATTGTCTCTGCTGCGGCAGTAACTATCAATGGTGAGTGGGTTGCTACAGTAATTCTAAGATCGTAGTAATCGAATAAATCAAGCAGACGCGAGAAGTAGTCTCTTTGCCAAGCTGGGTGGAGGCTGTTCTCTGGTTCATCAATCAGGATGTAAGTGCCCTTTTCAACTTTTGTCGAAATGAATAGCCAACAACATAGTAAGCTGATTTCACCCGAGCTAGCTTTGGCCACTGGAATTTCCATACCATCTTTGATTAAGAACACCTCTATTTTTTTTAGTACCCCAGCTCTTCTAAGAGAATCCTCCATATTCAACAATTGTAAAAGCTGGCCTGGAATCCCCGTAAAGGATTCGTGGTCCAGATGAATCCAAGTAGCCTTCTCAATGTTCACTCCAAAAACAGTGAAATCGGGAAAAAAATAATCGAACCATCCATTTCCCTGATGACTGTCGCTTCTGATGGGGTCCAGCTCAAGAATTCGTTTAGCGGCCTCATAGCCAACGAATCCCCTAATGCTAAAACCAAGCGATGCGGAGTATCCGATGTACTCCAACACCCTCGATATCCTTTTTAGATTGATTAGGCCTTTCTCTATCGAGCCCATCAATGCTCTTTTTATCGTCCTTTCAGGCAAAGATCTCCCTTGCCTAGCTCCTATGAACTCGTAGTTGCTACCTCTCCGATCAAATTTGTCAAAAATTGTGTTTGCGATCGCGACAACGTGGCCCCCTTGTGCCGCGTAGTGTCTCGCAATTCTATTAAGCAGAAAACTCTTGCCACTGCCGTTCTCGCCAACAATCACAACGTTTCTTTCTTGGGTTTTGAGAATTTCCATTGCACTTGCATTTAGGCGTAGCATTCAAATATTTAGCTCTTGTATTCTGCGGAAATGTTTTTTAAAATTTTAGTTTCGAAAACGCTAAGTAATGACAACGGGTTGCCAAGTGCGATTAATAGAATCCCTTCGGTTCTTGTCAGTGACCTCAAGTTGATCTTTGGTCACGATGTATACACTCTCTTGTAAAGTCTATATTGCACTCAGCTTTATATGTTAATCATCTTTAAAATGGAATGGACAATTCGTTACCAGGGAAGTCTATATCCTTTCCGTTAATCACGCATTTATTCCCCGTTACTAACTCTAGAAACGTTTTTAGTCGCTCATATTTGCTCGTTAGGTAGATGCATTGATGCAGTTGGTCGTTGCTCCTAAAGCCATCTACCACTACACTTAAATCCGCATCTGACAGTTTTTTAACAACCTTTTTCATACGGTCAAATCGTTGCTGGGTTTCCGGGTAGCTTCTGGAGCTCACGAAGGCTGTAATCAAACCAGATTGCAGCCTGCTTTGATGACCAAGGTTCTCGGCTAACAGCTTGTAGAGCTCTGGAATAGAACTGACAACGTCCTCTAGCTTCCCCTTCAATGCCTGCCTTTCCCCAATAAACCCCGTAGGGTCGTCGCTTTGCAGTTTCAATGAAACAACGGGTATATTCCGACCCAGCGCAAACCCAATCTCCTGATTGGTCCAAACGCTGTCCTGAAAATTGTCGGTTATAAACGCCAGCATGATCTCCATGGTTTCTAAGCCTTTTATTATTTCACCTTTCCATGAAGTCATAGGTTGAATAGTGTCGTGTGCAACGAAGGATGAAATTCCGTATTCCTCCAGCTCGGCCGCGAGTAGATTTGCGCTGGCCTTAAACTCGTCTCGATGACTCACAAACAGGCGAATATGGCCTTGTCTCCAAATTGGCAGAAGGTCTGGATTCAGTTGTGGACGCACTTTTAAGGAGATAGCGTTCTGATATTCTGGGTCATTTTCATCTTCATCTTCAAAATGTACTGCACTGAAATATTCTCGTTCATACGACTTTGCACATTGCCGTAGCATTTCAAGGATTTCATTTTCGAAACTCGATTTTTTTGAAAGAGTAACCTCGCCAAATACTTCAGGTGGCAGGAAGAAGACTACATCGTGGCCGTCCATTCCGCCGTTCCAATTGTCGTAACTCGTTTCTCTGCGTACGTAAACCCGGGAAGAATTTATCACTCTAACAGCCAGTAAGTTGCCCGTGCTCTGGTACTCAGAAGCTATTCTTCGTAGGTAGATAGCAACTTTCGATGGCAGGTAATATGCGTTATCCATAAGGCTGCGATAGCTCCAGCTTTTGTGACCATTAATTTTTCAATGCTGTACTTCTTAGCCGTGATGACCCTATTCGCGGGAATGACATCCTTCTGTATTACCGATTCCTGGCACTTTCATTTTCTGTCTGCGTGTTAGCTCTGCCTCACACTTGGTTGCCCAACATATTCAGATGAGTGCAAATCCACGCTGCGGGAAAATCAGTATCTTATATGAATCAGATTCATATCCTCCTGATTCAACTCCCCGGAACATAGCGGTATTCCGCATTTCCGGCAAGTGCCCACTGTTATAAATCCCCCTCAGTCCCCCAAAGGAGCCATACCCATGAGCATCAAAGCGAAAGCCAGCACCAAGAAAGCAGCACCCGCAAAAGCACCAACCAAAGCAAAACCCACCAAGGCTACCCCTGCCGAAGCACCAGAGAACGCCATCAAGGTGCTCAAGAAAGGATCATGCCCCAGCCTGTCCGACACCGGAATGCTTTCCTATGAGGTCGGCGCTGACGACTCAGGAGAGACCTACTACCGAATCACGGCCAATAACGCTGGAGGGTTCTTCTCCAAGGAGTGGGTAGCCTGGAGCAAGATCTACGCAGCATGCAATCAGTGCGACTGGCTCACGTCCATTCATCTGCGGAGTCTGTTCAATGGCAAGAGCGTCAATACAGCGGGGTTCCTGCTGGCTGCCCTGAAGGATCAAGGGCTGATCCAGCGCAGGGAAGGCAAGTCGCGACACTATGTCCTTACAGACAAAGCCCGCAAGGCAGCCACGCCAGTCTAATCGTGGGACGTTTGTAGGGATCTCCTTTCCGTTGCTCCAAGCGTCGGCACTTCTCATAACCCTTTTATTTTGTTGACTCGCGGAAAGCACTCTCCTCGCAAGACCCTCCTCCACCGAACCAATACCGACCCGAATTTCAATACGACGCAAAAACCCCGCAACTCGTTGTTTCGCTTGCCCTTTTCAGCAAGTTCTACCGCTTCCTTCGCTCAAATGCCTGTCGCACCCAATCCCCAATCACTCTCAAAAAGGAGAAATCTCGATGTACGACTCAATGATTGCCGACCTGATGGACCACCTGCTTGACCTGGATGAAGACCCCCTGCAGTCGCTTGAAAGCGAGCTGAAGTTCCGCATTGGCCAGCCCTCCGAAGCCCAGTTGGACCTCACCGCTTAACCCTCACACAACTCACAGAAGGAATGCCCTGCATGACTATCCGAGACCTATCGGGGGTCGGTGCTCGTCTGGAAGAGGCAGTGAAGTGCCTCGCCCAGATACGCCCCAATGACGACCGTTACCAGCTGTATGAAGAAATCGCGGTAGCTATTTTGGACTCAGAACACCAGGAATTTGCGCCCGGTGCCGTGGAGGCCTACCTGACTGACTACCTGCAACAACTCAATCAATGACCCACACACCAACAAGCCCTGGACACCCGTCTGGGGCTTTTCTTTTTCCAGAGGAGCAAAATACGATGTTCAACGATGATGAAACCCTACCTAAAATCACCCGCAAGTTGGTGCCCGAGGGCGACCGAGTGACAGTCTCGGCCCGCATCTTCGGCATTCACTTCCCTCTGCTGATAGAGCCCTATGTCTATACCGTGGCCAGTGACATTGCCGAGGAGTACAACGGCGGCTACTGGGACTTCCATGAACTGAGCAATGGAGGGTTCTATATGTCCCCCTCGGGTGATAAGCGATACTCCGTCAATTGCCCAATGAACTACTTCAACGGAGAGCTATCCGCCGATGCCTTGGGAATCGTGGCCATTCTGACGGCCTATTCGCATCTGAGCTTCCGAAAGGAACAGGCCTTTGCCAGAGAGTGTGCCCGGCAATTCCATCTCTTGAAGGCGTTCGCCTGCGAGCATGACGAAGGTACTGCGATACTCAGTGCGATTGATTGACGATAGAGACAAGAAAGGAGGTAAAGGCGGCGAAAGCGGTGTTGTCGAAATCCCAAATCCGGCAATTCGTCGGGGCTTCACCGGCTTCACCGCCTTTCCCACCTTTTTTCGTCAGCCCTGACGTCGAGGGGCCGACGAGCAAAAAGTTATTTCGCCGTGTTTGGCCGCGAGTTAATGAATTTACCTGCCTCGTCATCCTCGTTGTCGAAGTCAGGCAACTCATAGTCCATCTGCTCGTCGAACTGTACATGCACCGATCTTTCTTTGGCACGTTTATCCGCATTACGCCCATCATCAATCAGTGTAAAACGCGGCTTCCATCCATCGGCCTCATTGAATGGAGTAAAGGGGTCTTTCGACAATCCTGCGAGCTTTTTCAATGCGCCTCGAAGTTTACAGATAGCAGCTTTGTCAGCTCCATTGGGAGTTTTTCCTTTGGGAAACCTCTTTCCCTTGCTGAGACCGATCAATATCCCGCCCAATTTGTTCGAATCATTCTTACGCTTACCCATGAGACCAATGTTTTGAAAAGAGGATTTCTTATATTCCCCCTCGCCCACCCAAAATCCGATTTTGTAATCTGCATAGATCTTAATCTTTATCTTATCCCAAGCGACCTCAACGGGAGTTGTGCTGTGATCTCCAATGTCAGGCACTTGTATTCCAAATCTAAAAGCTGCCCATTCGTTAAGGCTTCCCAATGACACGAGAGTCTGGCCGGTTGATTTATCCGTGGTGAGCTTCAAATCTGACTCTGAACGCTCTATCCCTTTTTGAAGGCTCTCCATCAATGATTCGGCAAGTGCGTGTCTCGCTTCACAGCTGTTTGCCCAACACGCAATGAGCTCCAGCGCGTCAGCGTCCATACCCTCTTCCTGGCTGCTTTCGTATGCTCCCTGGGCGTCTTCCAAAAACGATGCAGTCATATCCAGCAGCGCGAAGCCTTCCGGGATGTAGTCCAAATTGATAAGGCGCGCCACCGCCTGCTCAACGGTCAGAAACTCATCATGTTCAGTCACTCAAACTCCTCAATGGAAACACGCACGCTGTTTAACTCCATGTCCACCCACTCACGGCATTCAACATGCGACGAAGTTACCGGTAACCCTCTGCGAATAAAATCTTTTATTAAACAATATCAACATATTACACACGCAAAATCCAAGTCTGGTTACTGGTAATGCTTACTCCATAGAGGCAGGTGTTCTATCCATTTCGGACGCACATTTTCTCCTCTGAAGCAGCCTCATTGAAGGTTAAACGAAATCAGTAAGCAAAAAGAGGAATGAAGTTTGAATAATTCAACAGAAGGGCGTGAAGAACGCACGAGTGCTGGAAATTCCATCAGCATAACCAACGCCGATTTTATGGCAGAGGTGTTTCACAAGCTACCCGACAGAGCATTATCCGCTGTCTGCTCAAAATCGGGAGATCCGACGACCGGTGGATGGCAGGCCATTCGATGGGACCCATCAAATGAAACGCTGGATGTAAACCGCAACAATTACTTCAACTATGGCAGTTTTAAACTCGGCAGCGATGGCGAGTTCAATGTTCGGAAGGAAAATTTCGCGGCTTTGCACTGTGTCGTGCTCGATGATGTCGGCACGAAGATACCGACGGAAACACTCAGCGAAATCACGTCGTCATGGAGGCTGGAGACCAGTCCGGGTAACTATCAGGTAGGGTTCATTCTTACCGATCCAGTCACCGATCTGGCCGCTGTAACCCAACTTCAGAAGGCGATCATAGCCAAAGGCCTGAGTGATCCAGGAACAACAGGCCCGAGCCACTACGTTCGCCTGCCCGTCGCCATCAACGGCAAGCAGAAATATGCAACAGCAGGTGGGCAGCCGTTTAATTGTCGACTGACTGAGTGGCGGCCAGAAGTTCACTTCAGCGTTGAGAGGCTCGTCGAAAGCTTGGGCCTAGAATTGGAGCCTGCAGAGCTTCAGCCGAGCGACGAACAGGGCGGGGTCTTCATCGCGAACGATGTGCTGATTCCGAGCGCGCTAGAAAACCCAATTATAACAGCCTTGAAATCTCGCAGTTTGTACAAAACTCCACTGGGCGAAGGTAAGCACGACATCACCTGCCCTTGGTTGGAGGAACACACTGATGCAATCGACTCGGGTACTGCTTATTTTGAGCCGGACGACCAATACTCCGTCGGAGGCTTCAGCTGTCTCCACTCACACCGGGCCCGCTATGGCATCAAGCAGCTCGTTGAACGATTGGAAGTTTCGATGTACGTCGCAAAGAATAAATCACGGATTCGTGTGACCAACGGTGAATTGCATTCGGTGGTTCAGGCGGCCGAGAAAGTATTGGCCTATCGAGGCAGACATTATCAGTACGGGGGATTGATCGTATCGGTCTCCACTGATCCTGCCACCGGAAATCCTTCAATCAAAGAAACCAAAATCGCAGCTCTGACCAAGGAGTTATCACGGGCAACAAACTGGGAGAAACCAAGTGGGAATGCCGGCATTTTCGTGCCATGTGACCCCCCTTCTCGTCACGTGTCTATTCTCGCCGACTCCCAGCATTACGATCACTTGCCCGTACTGGGCGGCTTGGCCAGACATCCACATTATCGCGAATCCGATGGCTGCTTGGTAACCCAGTCTGGTTACGATCCCCAATCCAAGATTTTCGGTGTGTTCGACGCGAAGGAGTTCCCGATTGCCGAGCCAACACTTTCGGCGGCAAGGGAGGCGTTGGAGCAACTTGAGGACTTGCTCGACGAATTTCACTTTGTGGATCGGACAGATAAGTCGGTAGCTCTATCGGCAATTTTCACCGCAACAACGCGACCATCTTATGCACTTGCACCGGGCTACCATACTAAGGCTGCAACGTTCGGCAGCGGGAAATCCTACCTCTGCGAAACCATAGGGTATTTCGCTGGTCCTGACGGCACCGAAAAAGTGAGCTATCCAAAGACCTCAGAAGAGGCAACGAAGGTGATTCTCGCGCTGCTAATGAAGGGGCCTGCCGGAATCGAGTTTGATGACATGGACACCGATTGGATACCGCACGGTGTTATCAACCGAATGATGACTTCGCCGAAGATAACGGACCGAATATTGGGCGTGAGCAAGACGGCGACTGTGAGCACTCGAACACTCATTCTTGGGTCCGGCAACAACGTCGGCCCCGTGCGCGACTTGCTGCGACGCGTTCTTACCATAAGGATTGATGCACGTTGCGCCAACCCAGCGATGCTGACATACACCAAACGCCCCGCAGAGATGGTGCGTCAGAACCGTGGCAAGTACGTCGCCTGCGTGCTGACCATTATCCGTGCCTGGCAAGCCGCTGGCTCTCCCCGGGAAGGGGCTGGAAACATCGCATCATATGGCGGCGCATGGTCCGATTACTGCCGCTATCCCCTGACCTGGCTGGGACTCCCCGACCCCGTCACTTCGCTGCTGGATCAGATCAGACACGACCCCGATGCTGAGGCGCTGGGCAATCTCATGACCGCATGGCTGGCTGAGTTCGGGAATGCTCCCACAACTGTGCGCAGAGCGGTGGAGCGAGCCAGCGCGGACGACTCGAATGATCTGATTGATGCGATACGAGAGTTCCCCATTGAAGAGCGCGGCTCCATAAACAATTCCAAATTCGGATGGTTCTTGAAAAAGAACGCCAATCGTGTCGTGAACGGACACGCCTTCCAGAAAGCAACGGCGGACGGGCGAGTCGCATGGCAAGTTCTCCCCGTGAAGTCTCCCAACGCCACGCCCGAAATCAAGGACTCTGAATTTTCAGGCGTCGGCGATCCCCAATCATCGAATGATAGCCCGGAGGGGCCTGAAGCCAGCGATTCGGGCGATTCGAGTGCGGCGGATTTCTTGAGCGACGGAACTTACTGAGTCTCCGGGAGGAAGGTGGTGAAAGCGGTGAAGGTGGCGTCTCTGCGGCGACGCACCGGCTTCGCCACCTTTACCGCCTTTTTCCCGCCACCGGAGCCCCCCCTTGCGCGCCGTTTTTTTATACGAGCAACAACTAACTTTCAGGAGATACAAAATGGAACAACAAGAAGCGTACAGCGAGCTCGACAGAGCCGTTCTAGAGGAAATCAATCAAGCAATGCCCAGCCTCACCTCAGGGAGCACCTACACCATGAAAGCTCTATTGAGCGAGGAATTTTTAAACTGTTTTGATGGCCTTCATCCACTTCTGGGACGGCGACTTGCCTTCCTCGTCGAGAACAAACTCTTGCCCATGGAACGAGTCGGGCGCACTAACGCAAATCACGCCATCTACAAAGTACTATAGGAGTATTAAGCAATGCCTGTAATTCAGTTGAGTCCGCAAGTCCTCAAGACCCTCGCAGTGGAGCCCGGAAAATCGCGCACGGAATGGTGTGACAGCGACGTCAAGGGCCTTTACGTCGAGGCACGTGCCACGTCGCCCGGAATAGGAACCTTCTATCTGCGCTATAAGGAAGAAGGCGGCACCACGCGCCATCTTCGACTGGGCAATACCGATGACCTCTCGTTGTCCATGGCCCGCAAATTGGCTGCGGACAAGAAGACCGAGATTCGTCAAGGGTCCAACCCCTCGATGGCCCGCAAAGCTGAGAAGCAGATCCCGACCCTGCGTCAGTTCGTCCGTGAGCAATACGCCCCATACTGCAAAGTCAGGAAGCGTTCATGGCACACTGACGAACTGCGATTCAATCAACGACTTTTCCCTGAGTTTGGGGATGTTCGATTGGATCGCATCACCACCAAGCAGCTGATTGATTTTCACTCAGAACTGCGTGAAGTCCAAAAGCTGGCTCCAGCAACCGCAGATCACTTCATCAAGCTTTTTAGACATTCGTTCAATATGGCAATCAAGTGGGGTGTGGTTGATAAGAATCCAGCCACCAAGATGTCCTTGTTCAATGCCGATAACAAGGTAGAGAACATCATCGACGAAACACAGCTGCAACGGCTGATGCTGGTACTGGCGACTCATCCCAACAGAGCAGCGTGCCGGATAGCGATGTTCCTGCTCTCGACAGGCTGCCGCTTGAATGAGGCCCTCTGTGCGGAATGGAGTCAGATCGACTGGACTCAAAAGGTCTGGAGGATCCCGGCACTGAACAGCAAGTCGAAGCGTATGCGACCTGTTCCCTTGAATGAATCCGCAATGGACATTTTGGAACAAGTCATGAAAGACAGCCCGCAATGGGTGTTCTTCAATCCTGATACTGGCACGCACTACAAGACGCTCCACAAGGCTTGGGAGGACATCCGCAAGCAAGCCGGGATGCCATGGCTTCGGGTCCACGATTTGCGCCACACGTATGCCTCACTGCTGGTTAACAGCGGCAGAACGCTATTCGAAGTGCAATCACTTCTCGGTCACAGCTCCCCGCAAGTGACGCAGAGGTACGCTCACATGAACACCCAGACCCTCCTCGACGCCTCCGAAGTCGCCTCCCAGCGAATCCGCGCCGCCTCCCCACGCCTGCTCCCCGCACCCCTCCCCCTAGCCCTCTGAGGGCCCCAGCGACCCCGCTGGTGCAAATTCCCCGGCCAAGGAAGGCCATCCCCCTGCCCCTCTCCGGCGACGCGCCTGCGTCGCCTGGGATTCACTTTCGCATTGACCTCAACTTCCCCCAAGGAGTCTGTATGTTTAAATGGCTCAAACGCCTGTTCAAGCTAGCCCTTTACGCTGCCCTAATCTTGACAACTGTTATCACACTCACGTCCAGTCTATTGGGCACTGCCCTCTCAGGGCTGCTGGGCGCTACCGCTGCCAGTAGCAAAGCCGTCCCAATCAGCCCTCTGCAATCTGAATTGGCTGCGGAGCGAGCCAAGAACCAACGCCTTCAATCTTCAATCAACTCGCACAAGGAGTCCGTCCGAAAAATGGGTCAGCAATTGGTATCAAGAAGCAGAAAGATCGCCGCCGTCACTCTTGCCGAGTTGCCTGCAGGGTCTATTCCTATCGCTGGAGTTGCCGTGCTCGTGGCAGGTGCTCTTTGGGAGTTAAATCAGCTTTGCCAAGGACTCTATGATTTGGAGTCGCTGTACGCAGACGTTGAGCTGGATGAGCCAGTGGGGGAGGATGCATTGAACTCTGTGTGCCATCCGTCTCTGCCCTCCTTAGGACAGACAGACGAACGCAAGGCCGATTGAAGTACTGAAATCTCTCACCGTCACCTCCATCATTCTCGGGATATCCTGGGAGTGGTGGAAGTGATGGTGAGGGAGGCCGCTTTCCCTATTTTTTTTTCGCAGACGATTTGCGTTATATTGGCGGATTACTGTCTTTTCAATATTTGCTCTATTTCGGCAATTGCAGCCTTCTCTTTCGCGGAAACAAAGCCATCTGACAGCGCGACATCATTCATAAACGCAACGATTTCCTTCGCAATTGATTGATGATTACAATCTTCATTGTCGCGAATGAAAGCAAAAAACTCTGAGACAGCCTGCTCTATTGTTTTAGGCAGCCGCCCTGAATGCGCATCAAGCCTCGATTCAATGTAATTTCTGTCATACCCCCAGACATCCACGAAATAGTCAACGATCTCACTTCTCTCATTCTCATGAAAATGATCGTCGGCCATTGCGATGTGATGAAATATGGGTATTGCAAGATTGCTGATGCCTATCGCCAATAGGTCAAGCGGAGTATTTATAAAAGTAGGGACTACTTTAACAAGCTTTCCTCTTGTTTTTTGATACATATCTGCTGCTTTCACATACGCAGCCCCACTTACTACTGCCGCACCAATAACCCACCCAATAGGAGTGACAGCGCTTGCCCCGAACGCAAACCAGACAGGAGGAAAAAAGGTCGTAGCCACAAACGTCGAGCTAGCGATGCCTGCCGCAGTGCCGCCCATTCCCAATAGGCCACTCAATTTTGAAAGGTTGTTCCCAAGCCTTAGAGATTTGTACGCATCTTCACCAATGCCCAGCTTCATCTTAAAAAGATCAGGGCTTCGTACAACATTGATTGTGGCAGTCTCTTCCATTTGAGCTACAAGCTCCGCATTAAGATCGAATTTCGTTGCCCTTCAATGCATAAAATTGCTGCTGAATGTCAGCGATCTTTCGCTTTAAAGCGTCGTCGTTGAAATCCTGCATCCAGCCCATTGCCATTCCTAGGGCAGGCAATAGCGGTTGAAGCAACCATCCAAAAAGAAAACCTACGACTGGGATAGCACTTATAAGGCCCCCTAGTATTAGCCCAATAACTACCCCAATTGAGGCTTTCGGATAAGCCTTTATAAGTTCAATTACTATCTCAAGGATTTTCTTTCCGATTTGAATTATCTTCTCACCCACTTGAATTGAGGTATCGACAATAGAATTCAAAATTGATTTTGCATCGGCAGAGACACTCATATTATCGATCATGCGATGCACCTGCTTTCTTGTGAATGCCTGACTGTTTAGAGCATCAATCGCCGCATCATCCAATTCCGGCGCGTCAAAATAGTGCTTCTGGCCATTTGCATCTGTTGCTTCTACCTTCATTTTTTAATCCTCTTTTACATCGGAATTTACAGGCTATTAATTAAGGTCGGCCCTTCTTTGTGGCCGCCAATCGCGAACAGTTGAATATCACAGCCAATCTTTCTGCCGTCCCGATCATGCTATGACATTCGTGGGAATAGGAACTGCCTAATTGCGTTGCTTTCTTCCATACGTGTCAACCTTGTATATCCCCCCATCTTTGATCT
Source organism: Gammaproteobacteria bacterium (assembly GCA_030645995.1). Lineage (GTDB taxonomy): Bacteria > Pseudomonadota > Gammaproteobacteria > Pseudomonadales > Pseudohongiellaceae > UBA5078. Next base: position 22,164 of record JAUSMU010000023.1, read on the forward strand.
GATATTGCTGGTTTTGACTGCGTCTCTGCCCTGTTGGGGACATTTCAATCAGGCGCCCATCATCTCTCAATGTGTAGTGCGGTAAGTGACGTTGCAGATTCCCACTGCTGTCAGCGTGATAGACTTTCCCATCAACTATTTTGTACTGCTGCTTATTGGCTTGTCGCTGGCCGTAAGTTCCTTGCTGAATTACCCGACCATCCTTCTGCACTGAAAATGAGGGCTTGTTGTTCAAAGTCCTCCCGTAGTTGTCCACCTGATAAATTATCTTCTCTTGCGCTTGAACGGCCATGCAGGCAAAGAACAACAGCAAAGAGAACGTTCGCATTAGATTCATCATTTCTCCAGATACGCTCGCAATGATTGATTTACCTTTTCTTGCAGGCCGTCAGGGCTAATGATTCTGATATAGGGTATCCAGTACTTGACGATCGAAAGCACTTGATTGACGTGTCCAACTCGGGTCGAGATGATCAAGCCGCCTGTTTCCAGCTCCTTTTCAATCACCTGATTGGCAATTAACTTTCTGCGCTTGAAGTAACCAGCTACCTCAGGCGAGATATTGAGAACCACCTCCTGTGCGTCCTGGCTAATCCATACTCCTTCTTCTTTCGACAGGAGGGCATCAATGTCTTTGATGGGCTCAAAGTGACTGGCCTGCTTCTGAATGATTGATATTCGAGAGAAGGAAAAGGTCTTGAGCTTTCCGTCATGCATGGCAGCCAGATACCAGATGCCTTTGTTGTTAATGAGTCGAAGCGGTGAAATATCGCTGTAGTGCTTACGCTCTTCAGCTTTCTTGTAATCGAAGCTGATATGGCGCCGTTGCACAATGGCCTCCTCCAGCTCAGCGAACTGACGCTCTTTGCCAGACAGGTCTTCGTAGTGATGGCCTTTGACCGTGATAGCGGATTGCATCCGTGCATCGAACAGTTCAGCAAGAAAGTCACTGGATAGAGAAGGAAACAAGCCCTTCACACCGGCAAGGCTGGCGAATCTCTCAATATCCTTTATGGTTAATTTCCCCAGATAAATGGGGTCGAGGAAGTACGTCTTGCCCTTTCGCTGCAATGGCAGGTAGGCAAACCGCTCATTGAGGTCTCGCTGTATGGTGCGCAGGTTCACACCGTATTCGTCTGCAAGACCTTGGGGGTCAAGCTTCTCGCCATGATTGAGTTTGATCAATATGGACGATAGCCTGTAAACGAGTGTGTCCTGACTCTTATTTTTTGCCACATCCATTACTCTTAAAACGCTGACGAAAGTGGGGTTCACTGAGGAACCCCGTCTCATAGATCAGGCGTTAGAATCGGGCCTTTAGTCCCAAGGATACGCCATCTATTTCCCCGTCGGAATCACTAAAGCGCATAACCTCAAAATTGACGGCATAACGCTCATTCAGGTCAAAATTAAGCCCTGCACCATAGGAAAAATCTGACGCCGAGTCGGAAACCGAGCCGTATCTCGTGCTGAGTTCGGCCTCAGCCTTGGAGTAGCCAACGACAAAATAGGGCTTGAAAGCGTTGCCAGTGGGGATAGTTGCTGTGACATATCCGCCGTAGTACTGCTCCAGCGTGTACTTGGTTGGCAGGTATCCCCAGTACGGGTAATAGAGCTGCAGATCTTCACTGGTGCTGGACTGCCCATACCTTGCCTCAGCAGAAAGCCAGTCATTGAATTGGTAACCGCCCTTCAAGATGACCATCCTGTGGTCTACATCGAAATTCAGTTCGTCAGCGCTTTCCTTTGCCCACGCATGGTTGATTCCGACATAGGCTTGGGCAAACGCCCCATTTGATGCCAGTGCCAGGATGGCTGTAGCAAGTATTTTCCTTGTTGCTGTCATGGTTCTCTCCAGAAGGTTGATTGTGTCCATGAGAGAAAGGCACTCCCCTCATGCACTTTGAATTTTCAAACACTGGAGTGACAGGTGGTGTCGTATTGCGAGTGGTCTAGATATTTTTTGAAAAGAAGGAGGTTTACGCCCGAGGTGTTTCTGTTCCTTTAGAGGACCTAATGGATATGTAACAGATGGTTTTGATTTTAGAGGCGATATAACATCCATCATCACGCGCCGCAGCACGCAAGTCCTCCTAGAAAGCAGCACCCGGCTGCCTCCTTTGCTAAACAAACCTGAGGAATTATCGGTGAGACGCGACTGCATCGGTTAAATTGCATCCGCATCAGCAGCGTAGCCTTTACTGGTCCATACCTCCTGTAAAACCTCAAACCATAGTCAGAACATGATTTGCCAGGACCGTGTACCACCGCATATGCACATGAATACCCCTTCCTTGGGGACAAATGCTTCCGGTAGATTTGAATCAGTCGCACGAACAATTGCAGACACCTCCATATTTATATTTTTTATTTGTCTGCCCCCTGCTCCTCTGCAGCAGGTCCTCCCGCTAAATAGCATCCCCCCTCATAAACACCGATACTTACCGCTGCCACTGCCGCAGGCACAATCACAAAGGGCGACATTAAAACGGCACCCACTGAACCGAGAAATCCTGCCGTTCCAGCAATAATCCCGGTAGTCCCGGCCGCTGAAGCACCAGCAGCCGTGGACCCCAGCATGACTGCCCCAGATGATGCATGCGTGATCGTATAGAGACCCGCTACCTTCATGCCCACCCCCGTCGCTGCCGCCGTTCCACCAACAACTCCCGTTGCAGTAGTAGCAGTCTCACCCAGAAAATTACTTGGCCGATAGTCACAGATATCTGCTATGGCCAGTTGTGACATAGTAGAGCCCATTAGTATTGCGGCTAGTGCCATCTTCGTCATAACCAATCCCTCGTCGCTAATTAGTCGAAACCGAAACTAAGTAATCCTTAGTACAAGTTTCAGTCTAAACTAAGAACATCTTAGCCACCAAATAGTTTTGAGGGCTAGGGATGTCAGTTTTTTCGGCACGTCTGAAACAAGCCAGAATGGCTGCAGGCCTGTCGCAGGAGCGTCTTGGGGTATTGGCGGGCATAGAGGAGGCATCAGCCAGCGCCCGAATGAATCAGTATGAAAAGGGCAAGCACAACCCTGATTTTTCGGTGGTGGAGAGGATAGCTAAAGTGCTGGATGTGCCTGAAGCATATTTCTATGCCAAAAGTGACGACGTCGCAGAATTGCTAATAGCGTTTCACAGATCCAGTGAATCAAAACGGCAACTCCTGCTAGATGCCGCAAAGCCGCCCGCATAAACAGAAAATTGATCAACCTGCTGGTAACCCTATCCGAGCGCCAGCCGGACACCGAGTTAGCCACCAAAAACTTCCGCCGCCACCCGTCGCCTCGACGCACCCGGCGCCGCCCCAGACTCCATTTGGCTCATGGGCTCCCGTTGAGTCGTCGAGTGCGTCGGGTTGCATCAAAACTCCGTCCAAATTCCCGGCGGGATTCCGAATGCTGTGCTATAGGTTGAACAGGTAACCACGGAGGGCTGTTCGATGATGAAGGTTGTGATTGTTCAACCTGGGTTTTATTGGGTTAAATACAGACCGGGGAGCCGCTGGCAACCGGCAGAGTATGATGGCTGGTTCTGGTTGATTGGCGATGGCACGGGCGGTGATCTATATTTGATTGGCCCGAGGATTATGGAGCCGTGCCACTAATCCCGCATTGGCATGCTACGACATAGCTCAATTCTGGACGCTTGGGATACCTAACAGAGCCGTAACAGGTCTGGAACAGTTTAAATCCCCCTCATGAATAGCATGTTAAACGAACGATAGTTTGTCTCACATTCCGGATGGAAAAACGGGCTATGAAACACATTCCAGCGAAAAGCCCCCCCAAGCAAGGCCGGAACGAACTATGTGACTGTGACAGCGGCCTGAAATACAAAAAATGTCATGGAAAGATTTTACAGGAAAACTCCTCACCTCTCTCAATTCCTGAACACGTGATTCGACAATCCCTCGCCGAACTTAAAGCTAAAGAGAATCGCCGGAAGGCTCTCCAAGGACATGGACGGCCGATCATCTCAATTATGTCGCACGGCTATAGAATGGTCGCTGTACGAAATAAGCTCCATTGGTCAAAGACCTGGAGAACATTCCATGATTTCTTGTTCTCATATGTCGGCATCTTAATGGAACCCTATATCGGAAATGAAGATCTGAAAAGAAAAAGAGAGAACCAGCACCCAATATCACGGCTATATCAGGACTGCTGCGCGTATCAAAAAGAGATGATTGTAAACCCAGGCCACATCCACGACATTTCGATGACTGACTTTGTCTGGAAGTATATGTGGCTCGGGTACAATTTATACTTAATGGAGCATCATGGAAAGCTCTTGGATGCCATGTTGAAAAGGCTTGCAGAAAGGAACTTGTTTGAAGGCGCGTATTTTGAAACAGAAGTTATTCGGATTTTTATTCTAGCGGGCTTTGATATCGAATTGGAGGATGAGGAGGATATAAGCAAATCGCATGTGGAGTTTACCGCGACGCACAAGGCTACTGGCGAAAGGTTCTCAGTGGAAGCAAAAACTAGGCTTGCAGGGAAGTCACATGCGAACATAAACAGACAACTGCTTAAGGCCCTTCGAAAGGATGCGCCACATCCTCGTGTGGTTTTCGTGGATTTGAATTTTTCAGAGCCGGGCACCGACTATGAGAGTCTGCAGTGGCCACGTGAAGTAAATCGCGAGATAAGAGAGCTCGAAGAGAAATTATTGGTAAAGGGTTCTCCAGCCCCTCCAGCATATATATTTGTAACCAACGGCTCAGCTTCAGGAGCAGATCAAAATAGTAGAATCGGAAAATTGGGATTTGCGACTGGCTTTAAAATTCCGGACTTCGGCACCGGAAAGCTTATGACACTACGTCAACTCATAGAGGCACGGGAAAAGCATGCGCCAATGCATGACCTGATGAAATCAATGCAGGAGTTTGGCAATATCCCAGCCACTTTTGATGGGGAAGTTCCTGCTTTCTCCTTTAACGACGTTTCCCGTCGTTTCGTTATTGGCCTTCCATACCGCCATAGCAGACTCATTGATGGCCAAAACGTCATTCGAGAAATAATCATTACAGACGCCGTTGTATCAAAAGAGACGAAGACTGCCTATTTGGTTTTACAAAACGGTGACATTGTGCAAGAAACACTTTCTGATCTCGAGGTTTCTGCATATGAGGCACACCCCGATACTTTCTTTGGCGTTGATAAGAGCGTCCCGAAGGGACTTAATGACATCCTGGATATGTATGATTTCTTTTATAGTGGCTATCGAGAAACACCAAAAGAACGCCTGCTTGAGTTGTTGAAGTCTGCCTCCAACCCTTTGTTCACAGGAGAACCACAGGAAAAGTTGGCAAGCATATATGCCGAGAGAATGGCGAATAGCGTTTGGTCCCGAAATCATTCAGACCAATAGAGGATGCAATGTCCCCGGAGCCTGGCATTTCCGGTAAATGACATTACTGGAAATACGCTGACTAAGTCCTCACTGTTGATTTGCACGATCAGTTGACCCACTTCCGCTGTCTTTTGCATCGAATATTTGACCCGTCGCCAGTCATTGGCCATGCCGTCTTGCGCTAAGCTGCGGGGGTCAAAATTAATTGCAACTACTGGGTCAGTTTTCTCTGCAATTCCACAAGTGTGAGGCTGGATAGACTTATGCCCTGACAATCAACTTACGAGGCACATAGAGATAACGCGCTTCCTTCTTCGTGAACCTATACTTTTTGTCAACATTGGCGAATATGTCACAACCGTCAACCATAGCGCTAGCCTCCCTCACCATAACTGGTTCTCCTAAGCCGCGATAGTATATGAAATCAAATCGCGTACCGTCTTCGATCTTCATCGGAATCTTCGAGAGGGTATCCTTGTGCTTCTTTTTTTCCAAAGCGACCTTTCTGTGCTGATCTCGAAAGGCATTAATCGATATCGCACATGGTTCGTCGGAAATCGAAGGCCACTGCTTAATTTCTCTAAACGATTTGTCAAAGTTATCTTGGTAGAACGAAAAATTAATATAGCCAAGTATATTAAAGTACTGGTATACAGAATTCTTTCCTCTAATGGAGGTGAATTTTTCTGTCGAAAGGTCTCCCCACCTTAGACAAAATTGCTTTTTCCCAGACTGTTCAACGACAGCAACATAGAACGCCCCACTAACCTCCCCCATATCGACAAAATACCCGAGAACCGTCGCCCCTTTGGTCGGGAAATCGTGCAATTTCTCAAGCCGCTCCAAATCATCTTTAATACCCATAAACTTACTGACTCCGGTCTTTACTTCCTGTCCCATAGAAATCTGCAGTGCCCGTTAGAGCCAAGCAACGATTCATATCATTTTCTACACAATTGTTCACTAAATCTTGATTAAACTTTTCGACCTGTGTGAAGTTAGACTCACCAAGAATCAAAGTCTTATGTAGAAAATGCTTGGGGCTCTCGTAATGTCACCGACCCAAGGATGCACTCTGACCGAACTAGACCACATACGTAACTCACTCTTAATAGGTTGATTTTGATTATTGTGATGCTTTAGTTGCCACCATCAACTCCATAGTGCGCCTGTGTGTTGATTTGCACATTCAATTGACCCACTTCCGCTGTCTTTTGCATCAAATACTTGACCCGTCGCCGGTCATTGGCCATGCCGTCTTGCCTTAATATGCGGGGGTCAAAATTAATTGCAATTACGGGTTCAGTTTTCTCTGCAATTCCACACGCACAGGACTATTTGCAGCCCCTGGCTCTCTTTTGCATCCAAATAGCCCCTCAAGAGTTAGGCTTTTCTCCAATAACGATGCCCGCAATAGATATAAATCTACACTGATCTTTATCCCATTGTTTGCTCATTCTTTCTGGCAAAATCCAAGTTGATAAAATCAAATGTGGCTTACTACGCTTGTCCAACGCCTTATAGATGTTCTCCCGAACATGTTTTTCGGTGTAATGCTCTTTGCCTCCTCGATAGTAACCATGAATTACAAATATTCCTAGATAAACGTTCTCACTCTCGTTCCATGATGGAGCTATACGCTTTAGCGTCTTAGTTTGAACAGTTAGAGATTTCGCTTGTTTTAAAACGGATGCTGCAAACTCCTCCATTGTGTTTTCATTGAGACAATAGTGACCTTTTTTAATCTCAATGAAATAGTTGATCACCTTGCCATCTGCGCCATTCCTGTGTAAGCACCAAAAATCTACCCTTCGTCCATTCTCTAAACCTTCAAAATCAGTCTTGTTCAAAGACCATTCAGAAAGATGAACTGGCGTAATCTTGTCTATGGCCACAGCAAAAACTGAGTAGAGATTTCTTTCACCGAAGAGAAGTGGAATTTCACCTCCATCCTCATACTTCTCAGCCCACTCAAAGTATTTACTCGATTGCTTGAATACATTATTACTGAGTTCCCTAAAAAACTTTCCAACTAATCTACCGTTTAAGAGAGAATCTGATTTGAAGTACTTTTTATCTATCTCTATTTTTAGTTTCAATTTCAACCCCATTACCATATAGGCGCGTTTTTTCAATATATCCTCTAATAGGAAAATAGTTAATAGTTCTACCGATAGATTTCCATCAATATTCCAGGAGGAAATGCAACGACACATTACGTCGCAAAAGTGCGCATACTTCTGTCTCAAAACCGGAGGAAGTCATGCGCCCATTTCGCAACCTAAACAACCCCAAGACATACTCAGAAATCCTGCCCGTCGTTCATCTCTGGATAACACGCATTCTCTTTCCGCTGGGAGGTCATCTGCGATGGTTGAACACCGAAGGTTTCACTGACGAAGCGCTGGCCATAGCACTCGGACTAGGGTCGCTGTTGAACTCAGATGAGGAGGAATTCCACTATCGGGGAACGGCTCTTGCAATACGAAAGTTCTGCGAACAAGAGCAGATTCGTCTTCGCGACGCTCCTGTTCCGGCACTGCTGCAAGACAACATCGGTCGTCTGGAAACACTCGTTGGATTGACTGCCACAGATTGTCGAATTCTTGAGTTTGTCGTACTGCTCAAGACGGATCGCGTTCTCGAAGAAGTCTCAGATTATCTCAGCCAAATATCTTCAACGCGACTGTTCTATGTCCTCTCGGTTATCTTGAATATTCCGGAGCCTGAGATTCGCGCAGCGCTCAGCTTGGGCGGTGTGCTGGCCAGATCAGGACTCCTCTCGATCGATCACAGTGCAAAACTGGGAATGCATGACAAACTAGATCTGCTCTCGGATGTCTTCGCAGATATGCTGTTCTCCACTGACGCAGATCCTGTCACCTTGATGCGTGACACCGTTTCAATCTCGCAAACCGCCACGCTGGCACATGAGGACTATTCTCACTTGGAGCAACCTCTAACCGTCCTTTGCCATTACCTTCAGCACTCGCTGCGTGAGAAGCGCAAGGGCGTCAATGTTTTCGTGTATGGGAGTCCCGGCACGGGCAAAACACAGCTGGCGAAGGTGCTTGCAAAGGAGCTGGATTGCACGCTGTTTGAGGTGGCAAGCGAAGATGACAATGGAGACCCCATTACGGGTGAACGCAGGCTGCGCGCATACCGATCCGCACAGTGCCTGCTCGGCAAGAGCCGTGCGTTGCTTCTCTTTGATGAGGTTGAAGACGTCTTTAGCGATAGCCTTTCAGTCTTCGGGGACAAAAGCACCGGACAAATACGCAAAGGCTGGATCAACCGCAGCCTTGAGGAGAACACGGTGCCAACGATTTGGGTGTCGAATTCACGCTACTGTCTTGATCCTGCCTTTCTGCGTCGCTTCGACATCGTGCTGGAGCTGCCAGTGCCGCCCAAAAGACAGCGCGAAAAGATACTGCAAAACACATGCGGAGACCTTGTTGATGCATCAACCCTGGGGCGACTGGCGGAGTCTGAGCGCCTTGCACCCGCTGTCGTCGCAAGAGCGGCAGAAGTGACCCGATGCATTCGTCAGGAGCTGGGCACTGTCGGCGCTTCAGCAACCCTCGAATTATTGATCGGCAACACGCTGGAGGCTCAGGGACACAAGCCGCCTCGCCACTACGACCCCAATCGCGCTTCCGACGTCTACGACCCAATCTTCATCAACAGCGATGCAAATCTCGTTGAGGTGGGCTTAGGACTATCACGATCAATGGCCGGGCGCCTTTGCCTTTATGGTCCGCCAGGCACAGGCAAGACAGCCTACGCCCGCTGGCTGGCAGATCAGCTCGGAATCCCGCTTCTTGTAAAACGCGCCTCTGACATTTTGGGAATGTATGTTGGGGAGAGCGAGAAGAACATGGCGCGCGCCTTTCAGGAGGCCGAGCGAGATGGAGCTCTTTTGTTGATTGACGAAGTGGACAGTTTTCTTCAGGATCGCCGAAGTGCACAGCAGAGTTGGGAGGTCAGTCATGTCAATGAGATGTTGACGCAGATGGAGTCCTTTCCAGGCATTTTCATCGCCTCCACCAATCTGATGTCAGGTCTCGATCAGGCGGCATTGCGACGATTTGATTTGAAAGTGAAGTTTGACTTTTTGTCGGCGGAACAATCGCAGGAGTTGCTGCGGCGCTTCTGTCAGACGCTCGCACTCGAAGCACCACTGCACAACGAGCTGTCGCGATTGTCCAGCTTGCAGAATCTGACCCCTGGAGATTTCGCCGCCGTCATTCGACAAAGCCGGTTTCGGCCCATAGCGCGCACGTTAGATCTGGTAACCGCACTTGAAGCAGAGTGCACCGTGAAGGAAGGGCGCAGGTCTGCGATTGGCTTCCTGCACTAAATGACTGCCCGCACCCACCAACAAGGAACACGCAATGCCAAAACGCTCTGATACTGTTGAGACTGTTAAGCTGGCTCTAGAGATAATGCGGCGCATACCACGCGGTCGCAGCATTTCGGTTGCTGATTTGCATGAACAACTTTCAGAGACCGGCATAGTGCGAGACCGCCGCACCATACAACGGCAGTTGAAGATGCTCAGTGAGCAGTTCGATATTGTCCGTGATGACAGCAGCAAGCCCTATGGGTACAAATGGAAAGAACTGTCGAAGTGTCTGTCTGTGCCAATGCTCAGCAACAAGGAGTCCCTGCTGTTGATTCTGGCGCAGCAGCAGTTGAAAAACCTGCTGCCCACCAGCGTCATGGCATCCATGGACGGCTTCTTTCAGCAAGCTCGCTCAAATCTCGGGCCAACCACCACTGCAAAGCATGAACGCGAGTGGCTGTCCAAGATTCGGGTGGTCAATGACTCCTTTGCCCTTATTCCTCCCAAGATCAATCCTGAAATACTGGAGCGCGTGAGCGATGCGCTCTTTGGAAATTTCTGGTTGAAGCTCACCTATCAGAATCGAAGCGGGAAGCGATCGGAAAGCGACGTGATGCCTCTGGGCCTCGCTCAGCAAGGGCCACGCCTGTACCTCGTGTGTCGGTACCGCGATCAGGAGAATGAACGCACGCTGGCTCTTCACAGAATAGTTTCTGCGCATGTATCGACGCTGACTTTTGAGCGACCAAAGGGCTTCAGTCTCCAGAGGTACGATGACGAGGGCCGCTTTGGTTTCGGGGATGGCACAAAGGTTCGCCTCACCTTCCGCATCGACAAAGACCATGGGTCACACCTGCTTGAGTACAAGCTTTCACAAGATCAAGAAGTGAGGGAGATCGGCGACCAGTTCGAGATCAAGGCGACCCTGGTAGATTCGGCTCATCTGAAGTGGTGGCTAATGGGATTTGGTGATGCGGTCAGTCACCTCAAACGTGTTCCAATCAAGCCGTCAGTTGAATAATTCAGATGCACCGATTCGAGTCAAAGACGGATGCATCACTCGGAGAATACTTCTGCGATGTGCTTGCAATTGATGCCGTCGCAGATGGGTGACTGGCAACTTTCAAACAACATTGGCTGTCAATCAGCGCCCAAAAATTTCCACCTGTCAGCGTCCAAAACTTTTCGGCCTAGCGACCTTTCCCGGCACTACTTTGATGATGGGCCGAATGGACCCTACAAATCTCGACAATAATATCCATGTAATACACTCTAGATACCCCCAGCTAAAGCACCGGAGGATGACACACGGCGGTGGAAACTCTTGGACGCTGTTTCCACCCCTAATCTGGGAAGTTTTGCACGCTGATTAACATTTAGTCAAAATAACCCCGTGCCATCGACGAGCACCAAGCCGCTTTTGTACATGCTTCTTGTATGCGAGTGGGTCCATCTCTTTGTGTCGCCTATGCCTCGACTGGTTGCAGTAGAGGCAGGCAGCGACGATATTCTGCCGACCGTTGCTGCCGCCATCTTTCCAGGCATGCAAATGCTCGGCAGTGCATTGGAGTTTTCTGATTTGCGATTCTTCTAGATTGAAACGTCGAATGAAGTCGGCAGGATTTCCAAGCCACATAGGCTGGCTGCAGTAATAGCAACGAGAATCTTGCTGAATGTATGCGGCTTCGCGGGCTTTTTGAGGGGATCTGCGTGCTCTGTTCATTGTGTCTCCTGATGGAATTTGATTGGATCCCATCGAACCGGCATAGCCGAACTCGATGGAACCAGTCGACACAATCGAACTGGCAAAAAAAACTGCGCTCCAAAGGAGACGTAGCGAAGTCAAACTTACACGTTACTCTCAAACGCCACAATATCCGGAAGAGTGACGAAGATCACAGATTGTCTGTTGGAGGAGCCCAGCTAAGGCCCTCCTGCATCTGGGCGGGCCCGGCAATGGGTGGATTTGGATCGCAGCCAAAAACTTCCGGAGCGACTCGACGCCTCGACGCACTCGTCGCCTCCCCAATGTTTTCATGGACTGCGGGCCGGCGTCGGGTGCGGCGGTTAACGGCCAGGGCGTGGTGGATTCGGTCTATGGGTATGCAGTGGGTCAGGAGATGCTATTTCCGGTAAAGAGCACTACCGGAAATTCATCGTCATACTTATACAATATTTTCTTTGGATATCCAGTGCATCTCCAAATCGAAATAGGTACGAAAAACGTGACTAAGGCGCATTTGAACTTTAATTTCTTTTGTGAACCCTGACTCATCATCCTCCACATACTTTCTAATACTTTCTACCTCTTTGACCATTCCATCATCGCCATTCTGACGCTGAGAAAGATAATCTAATAGTGATCTTGAAGACTCAGCCATAGTGCGAATCTTCTTAGAATACATATTTTCCCTATCTCGGGAAATTGTGGACTTGCTTATCCTTTGCCTTTCACTGTGCAATAAGAAGTAAGTTGAATCGCTTGTGAAGGTAACATGCTTATGGGCACCAGAGATGTCGCTAACATCAAGGAACGGGGTGGTATCTAACAACTTGTTCGTTTTAAAACTCTGAATCAGTTGCTTTCTATCAGTGGTAGAATTTGTAGCGTAGTATACTGTAAACCCTTTCGCTGCTATGCCCACCAAGTTGTTAAATTGATTGTAGTTGTCAACATACTTTCCTACACTATTCTTCTTTTTGTGGGGAATCTTAAAGCGGAAATAGTCCCTCTCCCAATCCTTCCATTCATTAGCTCCGGAACTTGTTAGCACATTTGAAATTTTGTATTGAATAAAGAAATTGCAACCTTCATGACACTTACTTGTATTTTTCTTTAACCACTTTAGATTAAATGCGGTATCCCATCCCTCTTTATTCTCTGCATTAAGAGATATTAAAATAGGAGCTAGGACCAACGCTTCCTCAAGTTTATATTTTTCCACCAACGATATATTGACGAGTTGCTGCAATTGAGATTCTGAGAAATCCGCTTCAATCATAACTAATCCCTGCTTCTTTAGCTTCCCCAAGGACGTCGAACACTTTCTCAAAATTTATACGATAGATATTATTTATTTTATTCGAATTTTCGATTGTAGATTTTAACTTCACTAAATACTCTTCGAAATCATTTTCTATTACTCCAAGAAGCAATCTAGGGTTAATTCGGATATCTTCTCCAGATTCGTATATTTCCAAAGCAGCACTTAGGTCGGTATTGTTAAATAGCACTCCCCCTTTAACCATCCCATTATGAAATAAGCCGCATCTGGTTTTTGAATACAGAGATTGCATTTCTACATCGGAAAATTGATTTTGAAATAGTCTTTTAATTGAATTGAAGAAGAATACTCTGCTATTGTTCCTGCTGCTTTTCCCACATATATACTGTTCCACGCCTTCAATGTAAGACATGCAGATCATTATCACTACAAATGAATTATTGAATGAACTCAACTCTAGAATATTCTTTGCCGGCTTTAGAAACCATTCTTTAACTTCTCTTTCATAGATTCTCAATTTCGTTTGAAAATCATTTGGGTCTAGAATTTCCGATGTGTCCTCATCGAGTATACGAGGGCTTCCGTGATCGTAATAGCCCAGCATTCTGGGAGCAACGTATATCGAACCATCGGCAAGTATTCTTTTTGACATCTCTCACCCCGAAACGAAAATGACCACACAAACAAATTTATAACGCACTCACACTTTCTATCTATATATTTAATTTTGACGTTGTTTTATAGGGGACTTTCCCCGATGGGACAAGTAACGCTGCGGGATCTAAATGTATGTCCTGGTCGTCAAAGAAGATATGGGGCTTGAATGCTGCCAAAATTTTTGATTTGTTTAGCCCGCCAAGAAAGAATATCTCATCTACATACACCCCCCAATGCCTAAGAGTCTTTATTACTCGCATTTCCGCAGGACTATTTCTAGCTGTTACTATTGCGATTCTGATTGGTGAGTACTCGATTTTATGCGGAAGCCTTTCTTGCAACCTAGATAGCTTTCTCAAGAGTGTGGCATACGGGCCATCATTGAGAGGTGTATCTTGCTCCTGATCTTCAATCCGATGAAATCCTATTAATCCATCTACTTTGTAAACTATCTCGCTTTCTTCACTAAAGAGAACCGCATCACCATCAAACGCAATTCTTACTTGGCCATCTGGTATTTTAGAAATGTCTCCCGGCGGCTCTTTCACTAGCGCAGCCGCGCACGTTTCACTATCTATCACTTTCTGTGCATCTTTGGTGTTAGTGGTTAGGAATAGGTCGACATCAAAGGCGTCCAAATAATCAACTACGGATTCCCCGCCTGTGAATGCAGATCGAGTGATATCTAACTTCTTCTCCCGAATGTTGTGAAATACTCGGACACCGGTTTCTGGACTATTTCTCGACATGACGACCACCTGCACTAACGGCGACTCGCCTTTTGGTTGAAATTCATTCAGAGATAGAAGTGCTTTAACAAGTGGGTAACCAGTTCCTCCTTCTAGCGGCGCTTTTTCGTTTGCCGCCATGTATTTCCTGTATTCGTCTATCGCTTTCCCCGGGTCGCTCTCGAAGTTTTCCCGAAAAATTGAATCAGCTTCACTTAGATTGAATAGGGCAGTAGCGGTAATTCCGACTACCAAAGTATCTGATAAATCTAGTGCCATTTGATCTCTCTTCTGCTTCGGTGGCTATTGAGGAGGTTAGTTAACGGTAATTTGCTTCTCTGGCTCCGAGTGTATCCCTATCAATGAACATATTGTACCCGCACGTTTCGTGGGGCATTCAAATTGTCTCGATAGTGTTATTGGGCAGTCCTCCCATAGAGCGAGGATGGTTGCTCTAACGTAGAGTTTTCCAGCTAGGCATCGCCCTGCTTCAATAGTTCGGCGTTTAGGCGTGGAAGTGGACTAACCCCAGCATCTGACCGCCGAAATATTCAGAGATCTCGGAAAAGGTTCGGAGTTCGGTGTGAGAAAAGTCTTACAAATTCTTCAACTTGACAGGTTCGGTCGAAGAAAAAATCGGAAAAAGGTTCGGTATTCGGTCGGTTTCGGTGGGAAAATCAGAATCGAAAAGTAGAACTCTGTTGGTTATCTTCGACTTACTGCGCCGATCTTCGGCGATTTGTCTTGACTCATAATCCGTTGGTCCCTGGTTCAAGTCCAGGTGGGCCCACCATATTTCCTCTGATTCACCTCTAAAACTTCATGCCTTTCATCTGGTTGGCGGCAGGTCAACGGACTTTTGGTCGGTTGGGGCGACGGACTATGCATCCGTTGCTCTCAGGCTCAGTCCGGGCGGCCCGCGTCAATTGGCCGTGTCCTTACTACAAAACCATATTGCTGACATATCCCGGCTGTATATTTTTCCAACAGCTCATGAACCGTAAGCCAATCACAAATCACTTGGGGATGAAATGGAATTTCCGGGGTTCTTTCCTCTTCGTCCGACGAGGTCAGCAGCATAATATTTGCAGGACCGCCCAACGCTTCTTGTTGTGCATATAGCCTTTCGTGCAAATCAACATCCATGCCCAGAAGCGCCTCCATAGATCGTCGTTCAAGAATATTGAATTCTTCAGCCTCGGCGGGATTTAGCATCTTTGGCGGGACGTAAACCGGGACGCGATGGGCCGTAGAATCCCGGTATGATTTCGCATATTTATCAAACCATTCTTTGGTTTTTCCGTCTGACAAGTATTCATTTAACAGCGGTGGCAGAAATTCTTTGGTTCCGGATTTAAATAGTCCGATCCCCATCCGGTTGCGGGTGGTGATATCTTCGCCAGCCAGAAGAACGCAGACCCATGCCAGATTATCCAACACACCATAGACGTGTCCTGCAAAGGTCTGGAGGTAAATTGTAAGGTCGTCAAGCTCACTTCTTGACAGGAGGGTTTCGCGGGTCGGTGGGTGGATTTCGAAAATGCGCTCTATACAACGCTTAATGATTCCCACCCTCCTCATAACACCTTCTCTCAGATATAGCTGAGCACGGGGATTTTGAAAATGATTGCTGAGCTCCATCAATGCCATTAGGATCAAATCCGCATTACGCGGTATCTTCTGCAATTCAATGTTTAACTTACTGACCATTTCCGGAGCGAGTATCACGATTGATCCTTTAATTTTCTGCCATCTTGAGATTTCTGTTGCCATAAACGCAAAAAGCCACGGAAGTGATTCGTGGCTTTCAACGAGTTTCGAGAAAACGACACCTCGCGAGCGTCGCATCCTCAGTATGTAACTCAAACCCCGCCGTGAGTAACGCGGGGCATGAATTACCCACCAGCCTGTATGCCATGTGACTCTGACGGCCGGTGAGCAGGGTCAGCCAGTCTTAGAACAAGCTAAGCTGATTAGGATAACTGCGGCAGTGTGCGCAGACATACTCCAGACGACCAAATCTGCGTCTGACGTATGCAACAACACTCACGCCTCTTGGGTATGAACACATAAGCATGGTCCAACCTCCTAGTCCACGAGGGACAGTTTGAGGGTTGGGGTGGGATTGGCTTATGACCGAAAAAGCGGGTATCATCACTTTGAATACGTAAGAAACCGCTGTCGGGGTTACGATCCACCCGTCCGCAACCACCCCCCGATGTGCGCTAACACTAGGGGGGTTCTTTTTACTACTACCTTCTATTTATCATTTCTGCATTTATCTATTGCCCATATCTACAAATTGTTTTCTGAGCTTTCTTTTGTAACCGCAGCTTTCTTCTGCAGGCGGTTCAAGTAACTGTCCAAGGTACTTCGAAAGAACTCCCAGTCCTCTGAATCCATTGCCTTCGGTATTTCTATCTTAGCGTTGGCATGCCCAGGTATCGGAATACTCAATGCATCGTAGATCTCAGATTTCGAGACTGGCTGCTGCCTCACCCACCCCTCAAGCTCACTCGGCAAGCTTGGGGGCACACTCTCGACTGGGAGGTGATTCGCGACCTTTTCGGGCTGAATTTCCTTTACCAGCCGCACCATGTTGCCGTCACGGACAATGATCCCGGCCAGTTCAAGATAGTCCAAGGTCATCAACAGTTGCCGCTTTTCGGAGGGGCTTGCATTGCTAGTGTCGGACAGTGCCTGAATAGCACTGTCTTCAGTCATCGCATTCATTTGTAACCGCGGTATCAGGACTTCAGCGAACCAAGTCTTGCGAAGAATCGGGGCCAACTTCTTGCCTGCCTCTGTGTCGTTCCACTCCAATCGCTGGTAGTAAGCCAACACCTCAAGGCTAGCCTTGAACTTGTGACCAATCTTCTCCACCAGTCCTGTCTGCTGAAAAAATGGGTTACAGATCGACACAGTTCCGGGACTGATATTCTGCAGAGTACCAACCTCTTGAATTGTTACTGCCTTGCGCTCTGTGCCACTTGCGATCGCGAAGGCCTTGAGGAGGTTAAATTGCTTGCTTGTGGTGAGCTTTGCAGCCGGTAAAGAGTACAGACCTTTCTGCTTTTTGGATCGACCGCCAAGTACGCGCTCAGGAGCGCTACGCTCTGCTTCATTTGACATGGAACGGTCCTTTTAGAAATGCAATGGAAAGAAGGCTACCACAACCGATATCCTCCGCATAGCCACAGAGGCATATTTATTTTTTTTACCATTCCTTATTCCTTATTTTTCATCCCCTCAACTTTAGCCTCAAGAATCCAATAATTAAGTCTATTTTTATTTTAGTAATATCATATAGTTACAGACACCCACTTCTCGAATATGATTGAATGAGATTGGTTTGAGCGGCTAATATTTTTAAGCCAGGATCCAAAGTTATAAAAAATTGCCAATACGAGCATCAAACTCACCCTATGACATACCACACTCACAGCGCTAAAAATAACTATATATAGTAGTGAGGTGCTAGTTTCAGTCAATTTATGGGAATTACTTGTGGGTCATTCTGTGGATAAGTTGTGGAGCTATCGACGCTAATGTACTGAACGGCATTAGATGCTGGAAAGTGCAGCGCGTAAGAAAGCGGCCAACTCTTTTAACTAAGGAGATAGTAAGTCCGGAAGACGGTTAGAACTTTCAGTCTTCGAGCGATATGCGCTTGGCCGCCTCCTCGGCAGCTAGTCTGATATGAAAGAACTAACATCAGTACGGCGGACCTTATTAACTGCAACAAGAGTCTCTCCTACTACCTGCAAGATAAATGAGATAGTTGCCAGACTGGCGCTCGTAACCCGGAACTTATTAGAGGCAGGATAACGCTTGCAAAGTATAGGGATAGCAATGCTCGGAGTAGATACGCGTCCCAGGACCAGTAGGCTTTGGACTAGCGCGCTGCGCCGCAAGACGTTCCAACTTCGCGGCCGAAAGCCCTGCCTTTCTCATGAAGTTCTAGGTCAAGCAACTTCGCAACGCATATGACAGGTTCAGACCCTGCCAGTCGGCGGCATAATACCCCGCGTTCTGAAGCGATCAGCGTCCGAAGTAGTGGTTCAAGGAAAGCAGGTGTCCCGATTAACTGATCTTATTAGAAAGGCGAAAGCCGCAGACTCGCAACTTGGAGCCGATTGGGCGCGTGAGTTTCGTGCGTTACTGGCAAAAGAGGTCTCTAACCTCCGACAGGTCGCTAGAATTCTCGTAGAGATTCTTAAGCTCTGACGAGTATGGAGTAGCACCGCCTATACCCACCTTCAAGTAGCCGTAAAATTTTCCACTTTCATCAACTATTTTCAATCCCGCGCCATATCGGTTGAATGGACTTTCCGAATTGTACATTGAACCGATGCCGTATTTATTCCAAATTGACTCAGCACTATATCGACTTCCATAAGTTCCATATCTGTTACAAACTGAATCTGAGTCAACTCCAGAGCAATTTAGGCAGCCGTGAAAGTTATTTTTGGAAGAAAATAATAGCAACCTATCACCGACTAAAGTACTGAGCTGGCCAGGGGAAGCACTCGAAGCTTGCAGCTCTACTAGCACTCTTCGAGTTTCGGAATCCAGTATGTCCAGATTGCAAGCTGGTTCTGTTAGTGAGATTTGACAGGCGATCATGGAGTTTAGCTGCGAAGTGAGCTCTTCCAGAGTTTGACCAGAGACATTGTTGAAATTCGAAAGTGTATTGAAGGACAGAATTCCAACTAAAACTAATGTGCAAGTTGAAAGACGCATTCACCATTCCTACTCAATTTATTAGAACTTGTTGTTTGTCTCTTGAATTGAACACCGAGTTTAGCCAACAGACTTCGCCGATACAGCGTGCTCACACTCAGGACAAGGAGTGGATAAGATAGAGCTTGGCGCGTCATGAATCGCAAGTCTAAAAACATGCCTACAAGCTTCGCAGACAAACCAACGAGCATCATACTTTTGTACTGATGAGAGTAGTTTGGTCCTGTTGCTATCTATTGCCTTTCTCCCTGCTTGCTGAAGTGCCCTTGCCACGTCTTCACGGGACTTCCTTAGAGTGTTATGAATGCCTTCATTTATGAGCCGAACCTTTTCTTCCAGTGTGGCTTGAAGCTTCCTTTTGACACTCAATGCATCAGGGTTTGAGAGCCATTTAATTTTCGCTTTGGGGCCGGTTATGAGATTCCTTAGATCATCTTTGGTAGTTGTGTAGCAGACAGAGGACAAATCCATTTCTAAAGCGGGTAACCCAAGGTTTCTAATTAGTTGTTTCTTCTTCCCATCAGCGAAGCTTGTAACTGCGACCTCTATTAGAAGAGCTTTGCCATCAATATACGCAATGATGTCTGGACGTATTGTCTCAAGCATTTTTTCGAGATCCACTCTATCAAAGAACCTTTTGCCCTCCATCTCAATGGTCGCACTTTCTTCATGAACTTGCCCGTCGGCGTCCGCCTTTCTCTGAGTAATGGTAAGACCTGGGGTGTTTAGCGAACCCTCTTCACTTAGTATTTGCTTGGCCATTAAGTGAATTGAGGTTTCAAAAGCAGATTCGCACCCTTTTGCTTGTGAAGATGGATCATGGGAAAAATAGTGAGCCACAATTCGCCCCTTGTTGGCCTGTAACTTACGTTTGCAAGATGGACAAACGCATTCGCAAGCTAACCCTTGGTCAACTTCTGACACCTCCACCAATTTGTCGTCTTTCAGTCCAAATGGGATTTTGTTATTGCTATATTTTCTTATCACATAACTCTACCTACTTTTCTTCACTTATGCGGTCAGCACACGGCCAGTGCCACTTATGAAATTTCGCACTCTATCTCCTGCTGTTCTCCGCTTGTCCGTGCTTCCATCTTGCAAAGAAGGGATTGGCGATCTTAAGCAAAAACCCAAATCACGGTAAAACTACCATCTTATATGAATCAGATTCATATCCTTCTGATTCATAAAGGCAACTGTCCCCGGAACATAGCGGTATTCCGCCATTCCGGCAAGTGCCCCCTGCTATAAACCCCTTCAATCCCCAAAGGAGCTACACCCATGAGCACCAAAGCAAAAGCCACCCCCAAGAAAGCCACCCCCGCAAAAGCACTGCCCAAAGCAAAACCCGCCAAGACAGCCCCCGTCGCAGCTCCAGAGATCGCCATCAAAGTGCTCAAGAAGGGCTCCTGCCCCAGCCTGTCCGACACCGGAGTGCTGGAGTATGAGATCGGCTCGGATGAAGCCAAGGAGGCTTACTTCAGAGTGGTGGCCAACAACGCCGGGGGATTCTTCTCTCAGGAGTGGGTGGCCTGGAGCAAGATCTTCGCCGCCTGCAAACACTGCGACTGGCTCACGTCCATTCATCTGCGGAGTCTGTTCAATGGCAAGAGCGTCAATACGGCGGGGTTCCTGCTGGCGGCCCTGATGGATCAAGGGCTGGTTCAGCGCAGGGAAGGCAAGTCGCGACACTATGTCCTTACAGACAAAGCCCGCAAGGCAGCCACGCCAGTCTAATCGTGGGACGTTTGTAGGGATCTCTAGTCCGCTGCCCCAAGCGTCGGCACTTCCCATAAGCCCTTGATTTTGTTAACTCGCGGAAAGCACTCTCCTCGCAAGACCCTCCTCCACCGACCCAATACCGACCCAAATTTCAATACGACGCAAAAACCCCGCAACTCTTTGTTTCGCTTGCTTTTTCCAGCAAGTGCTACCGCTTCCTTCGCTCAAATCCCTGTCGCACCCAATCCCCAATCACTCTCAAAAAGGAGAAATCTCGATGTACGACTCAATGATCGCCGACCTGATGGACCACCTGCTTGATCTGGTGGACTTATCCTAAATAGCTGGTCTTCCAGGGCTGGTTTTAATCACAGGTGCTATAACTGATAAGAGCCCCGGCTTATATGGAAGACGGATGCTGTCTTGTTTTCGGGAAAGATTGCCAGTGAGCTTGACAGATAATAACGCATAGGTTATTAATGATGGAAATACTCGTAAAGGAATACGAACTGTCAAACGGCATACGTCCATTCGGAAAATGGTACGCAACCTTGGATATTCATGCCGCTCTGAAAATCAGGACCCGGAATAATGGCCCTCACCCGCGATTTCAAAGAAACCATACAAGAGCGCGCCAAGACCGAGCCCGCATTCCGCATTGGCCTGCTCACCGAGGCCGCCGAATGCCTCTTCAGGGATGAATTGACTGAAGCAAAACTTCTGCTCAGAGACTACGTGAACGCTACGCTTGGCTTTGAAGAGTTAGGACGCCTCACCAGCAAGAAACCGCAAAGTCTGATGCGTATGCTCAGCGCTAATGGCAATCCGAGTCTGGAGAATATTGCGCTGATCATCTCATCGCTGCGTAAACACGAGGGGATCGAGTTGCGGGTGGGGGCTGAGTAGAGTCAAATCGAATTGAAGTAGCTAACTATAAATTTGCGATTGATTTCAGACAGAAATCACATCAGCCAACTGACCAAGCCCTTCTTTTCTAGCAAAATTTTCTAAACACAATCGGGTAATGTATGAGAAATTGGCGCTTCCATTCACTTCTGGTTCTGGTGCTGTGTTTTCCGGCGTCGCTCGCAACCGCACAAGAACTAGCGTGGGAAATAGGACTCAGTGCGCAGCGAACAGTGATCGAAGCCTATGGCGTCAGCGCTGGATTGCCCAATGCACGCACAGTGGTGTATCTGGGCGGATTGTCTGGAGCTTCACCCGCCGCCGCGCTGATCCGCACTCTGCATGAGGACTATGCGCAGTTATCAAGCGCAGAGCGCACGATCAACCTGATCGCAATCCCTGTCGCAAATCCAGACCCGGAGAGACTGCAATTCCCCCCGGATGGTGAGGCATATGGCGAAAATCCGGTTTCTCACGCGCTGTGGCGCTGGCTGGCAGTGCACGCCCCGGACCTTGTCATCATTGTTGGCTCTGATACCGCAGGGCTGGGTGATGCATTGCAGCGCGAGAAAGTGGCGGGGGTCGGTTCGATTCCAGTACAGGTGTTGCCGGAAACAGCGGTATCTCTCGCACAATTGCTACAGATGCCTCCAGTGGTGGAATCCGCTGCACGTCAGGAACTCACCCGGCGCATACAGCGTTCACCGCAACAGCTGGCTGAGCAGTTGGCGCAGGTTTATGGCCATGAATTTTCCGCACCAGTTTACGTCCCCGGCATGAGTCTGATCGGTCGCATGAAACTCGGGGAAATCAAAGCCGTTGAAGCCCTGATCCAGCCATATTTGTCAGGTGCTGAAATAGCGGTCGACAATGCTTCGGTGATGGCTGGACAGCTCGTATTTGCAGAATACGCGGAGCGTACTGGCGACACCGTAGCATTACAAATCGCAGTGCGTGCAGCAGGCCTCGCTTTTGATGATCAGGGCAATATGCTGGAAGCAGCACCCTTTCACAACGAGATGAGTGATTCGGTGTTCATGGCGCCGCCACTTCTGGTGAAGGCAGGCAAACTGAGCGGCGAGACAAGATTTTTCGATATGGCAGCTCGCCATATCGCCTTCATGCAGGAAATGCTGCTACGCGAAGACGGTTTGTATCGGCATTCACCGCTCGCCGATGTGGCCTGGAGCAGAGGTAACGCCTTTCCTGCTCTCGGCCTGGCACTGAGTCTCAGCGATATTCCTTTATCACATCCAGCCTATGGCGCTGTGCTTGAGTCTTATTTGCAGTTGTTGGCTACTCTGCTCCCCTATCAGGATGCAGATGGAATGTGGCGTGAAGTTATCGATCACCCCGGGGCGTTTGCAGAGATCACAAGCACAGCGATGATTGGCATCGCTATCAAGCGCGGAATCGATCGTGGTTGGTTGGAGCGATCGCTTTATGCACCGGTTCTGGAAAAAGCCTGGCGGGGAGTGCTCGCGAGGACGAGTCTCGACAGCGAGTTTGTAGACGCCTGCACGAGTACCGGCAAGTTGGACTCTCTGGAAGCCTATCTGGACAGGCCTGCAATTCTCGGTCGCGACGACCGTGCTGGAGGCATGGTCATGAATTTTGCGAATGAGATGGTCGGCAATTATCCCTGAGATACGACCAGCCCCCGCATTTAATAAGGTACAGGGTATGCCGGCGCAAGTGAATGTGAAGAAGGTATTGGCAGGAAGCTCAATGCTGGCTCTATCAGTACTAGTTATCTGGAGGCTACTTTACGAAGTATCAGCGTACAGCTGGCTGGTCTTGATACCCCTACTCGTTGCTTGCACAGCGGGAAGCTATCTCGGCGTGGTTCAAAGTCGGCAAGCATATCTTGACGCAGCGCTTACCCAGGACACCTGGCTCAGGAAGTGGCTGAAGGGGCGAGCCTATGCGATGTTTACCTCCGTGGTATTCGGGTTCACGGCAACCTTGTTCATTGGCTATAAGGCCCTGGTCGTGACGGGCGGCGAGTTCGTCTTGTTGTCACTCTTCTTCGCCGGCTCAGTCGTGGTGTATTGCAGGCAGATTAATACACTGCATCCCCACGTGAACACACGTTACCTCCCCACAATGAGCGCTTCGATTACGCTGGTACTTGCAGGGAGCGTTTCAGCTCTCCTTTACGGATTCTATGTTGCGAACGAAACTATTCCCGGAGAACTTCGCAATGCCGGTTTTTCGCAGATATGGGAATTCAAAGTGCAATCGCTCCCTCAAGGAACCGGATTGATAGCCAAGTTCATGGAACTCTTTGTCACCATTGATGCAATTGAGCTCTACGCGGTTGTGCACGGATCAACTCTGACCAGTCTGGTTGCGCCCCTTTATCTCATAAACAGCGTCGCTGTTGCCTATGTCATTGTCAGGTTTGCGGCAGCGATCAGTGAATTCCTGAGAAGCCTCTTTATGAGCAGGGTAGTCCAGAATGAGCAGCAATAAGCAGCCGCCAAGCAATGTGGCGATATTCGAAAAGACTTTCTGGATAACGATTTTTCTTCTGATTGGGGTCACGTTGCTCTTAGTGCTAGCCCCGTCGTTTCTATCCGGCAACGGGCTGTCGCTGGTTCGATACGGAGTTGGCACTGAGCCTGTGCAAGCTCCTCGTACTTATGAAATTCAAAGTGAAGTGCTGCAAAGGGCAATACCAAGGGCGTCACAGATGTCCTTGGAGCAAATTGCGATTCCCGTCGATGCAATGCTGGAACGCGTCTTTGCTCCGGTTTATGCGGGAATCCCTGCCTACACGGATTTTCACTACACAGTGCTCGGTGAGTACACCGAACTCGCAGGCGCCGTCTTGGTTGACTCCACCAGCAGTATCGAAACCATGATATTCGACGGCTTTGACGAGCGACTTGATGGAGAGCTGATAGACATAGACTCGCGGTTCACAAATTCTTTTTCGAGTAACTTGTCGGCTGTTACTCAAGAGTCACTGCCCCCAGGCGTTGAGATAGCAAGCCTTGGACCCATCAGCGCCACCATCATCAAGGACATCTCAGATCGGGCTCAGTACACAGTTCCGTTGGCGGGCATCAGCTCATTGGGCGGTGCTTCGCTGGCCAAATTGGCATCGCAGAAGATTGCTGCTCAATTGTCAGCAAAGCTATTGGTAAAAAGCGGAATCAAAGCTACTGCGAAAGGCGCAAGCGTGATGGCGGGTGTTGGCACTGGCGCTATGTTCGGATCAGCGGTTGGTCCAGTAGGCTCGGTCGTTGGGGGCGTGGTGGGGGCGCTAGCAACATGGCTCGCCGTGGATAAGGTAATTATCGAGATTGATGAGTATTACAATCGCGAAGAATTTGAAAGTGACCTGAAGGCTGCGATTGACCTGAAAAGAAGCGAAATGCAGGCATCTATCATGGAAGGGTTTGTTGAGAAAAAGCAGGAGATTGACGGCTTCACAATCCGAGATCTTTGAGGCTTGCCACTGCGCGGCCTACTTCGCACTCCAGCTGGCAGTGGGCCAATCTAGCGCGCAAATCAACACCCTGAATGCACGACTCCAGATTGGCCTTGATGCCAGACTCACCGTGAAAAGCGTATGTAACAAGCTCAAGGGG
>JAUSMU010000032.1 GCA_030645995.1 Gammaproteobacteria bacterium
GGAGGGACCGCCACTGACGTCGAACGGTTTTGGCCCACCGCCGGAGGGGCGCGAGGGCCGTATCGACTGGATTCTGGTCGGCGGACTCGTCACAGTGGAGCGAGCCGTCACGGTGCTGCACAGCGTGGACGGGCGATGGCCGTCGGACCATTATCCCGTGGCAGCGGAGCTCGTCATACAGCCTCGTTAGATCGCCTAACGCACTACTGCGACTTTCTGGAAACTGGCAACGACTCTTACCGATTTAAATACCGCAAAAAGCGGGTCCAAAAACCTGAAAAATTGGAAACTATTGGACGCTGACGGGTGGAAAAGGTTGGGTGCTGATTGACACCAGAAAACGGCTGGACTTCGAAACTCCAGCGTACTTACTGCAGCAACAAATGGCGGCCTTAGCGGCCTAAGCCGTTATGCACTTCGGAGTTGAATCCGCGGCTTGTTGTCAGGGCTCCTGCGGGGCGCAATCAGGTCGCCTATATGGGCAGAGAAACGGGTTCTACCCCGTCGCAATCGTACCAATGACGCGGACAGTCACTGCGTTCAACTGCGACAATTTGTCACACCCATTGCGTCATCATTTGTGTGTATGTTCCGCAATGAAATAATTGTACCGAAATACAGCGTACTGACAGGCCAACACCCGGGCCATCCGTCTTTAGCGCTCATATGCGCTTTTTCCTGTTAATCACTTTATATGGAGAGTAGAGAATGAAATTTTTAAGATATTGGTTTGTGACACTGCTCGCAGTGAGTGCTCTAATCCCTGCGATTGCATCCGCACAGCTTCCTATTCCTGGCTATAGCGCTGCGAAAGATTATCCCGGCGCTCATCTGACCCCCGACGCTAATACAGAATACAAAGTCCTTTTCGATTTTGTGGTCGCTGACGACAACCTTGATGATCCTTATCCGATGTTGCCGCTGGTCGCCAGATACGTGAATACCCTGGCTAATCTTGGCGTGACCGAAGAAAATCGTAAGATCGCCGTTATGTTGCATCAGGGATCCGGGCTTATAGGTCTAGAGAACGAAGAGTTCAAGGCTCGCAACAATGGAAAAGACAATCCCAATATAGCTCTGATCAAACAATTGCATGCAGCCGGGGTTACCTTTCATCAGTGTGGCCAGGGCGTACTATCCAGAGGTCTCAGCGAAGATCAGTTACTAGATGAGATTCAAGTTGATTTCTGGGCACTGACAACGCTCATTGAGCTTGGTCGCCAAGGGTACGTAAAAATTGGCGGATAGGAAGCGACGTCTCCACCGGAATGAGCAGCGGCGAGATTACGAGGCACGTGCCGCTGCACCCTTTGGAACAACGGATACGTAGTCCGTCGCTTATACCGGAAAAAGGTCTGCCAGGTGAAAGGCATCTGATTGGAAAGTAAGAGATTTTCAGCAGAAAACCCTGGAAATGTGGTGGGCCCACCTGGACTTGAACCAGGGACCAACGGATTATGAGTCCGCTGCTCTAACCAACTGAGCTATAGGCCCTTTGCACTGCGAAGGCCGCGAATTATATGCGGGCGCCGCCAATCTTGCCAGCGCTAAGTCGGCGGCCTCCGGGCACGCTTGACACCCCTCGCGGCTCCCGTCCATAGTGACGCCCGACCGAATCCCCCGGCCAAAACCATCTTCCCAATCGCCCGATCAACTGAGTGAAGCTGCCGCGCATGGACTCCAATGTTCCCGATCCACTGAGTGGTGCCGTGCCGCACAGCTCCAGACGCCACCTGCTGGTTGTGTCCCTCAACGTGCTGGCGCTGGCCTTCATCTTCGCGGCCTTCGTCGTTCCCAACCGCCTGAGCTGGGTCACGCCGCTGTCCTTCGCCTATCTGCCGCTGGAGGCCTTCGTGCTCGGCCTGCTCCTGCTGGTGCCGGGGCGCAATGGACTCATAATCCGCTGCTTCGCTGCCGTGCTGCTGGGGGCGGGCGTCATCTTTCGCATCGCCGATATGTCGGCGTTCATGGTGTTTGCGCGGCCCTTCAATCCCGTGCTCGATCTCTATCTGCTGGCCGATGGCATGAATTTGCTGAGCAGCTCGATCGGTCAAATCGGCGCGGTGGTGGTGGCGGTGCTGCTGGTGGCGCTGGCGGTGGGGATTATGGCGCTGAGCTACTTCGCGCTGGCGCGGGCCAGGGCGTTGCTGCTGAGCGTGCCGCAGCGGCAGGCCGGTGCGGTGCTGCTGGCTGGAATGGTGGTGTGGACGGGGCTGTTTTTTATGGGCGTGCCGCGTGTATCCAAATATTTCTATGATCAGCTGGCGATGCATGTGTCCAGCACCCGCACCAGTCTGGCCGAGCTGCGCTCGTTCCGCGAGGTGGTGAATATCGATGCCTATGCCGATGTGCCGGACGATTCGCTGTTCGGCGCGCTACGCGGCAAGGACGTGCTGGTGGTGTTCGTGGAGTCCTATGGTCGCATCGTGATCGACAGCGAACACTATTCGTCTCATGTGCGTCCGGCGCTGCAGCAGGCGACGGCGGATCTGGCTGCCGGGGGCTTCGAGGCACGCAGCGGTTTCCTGACCTCGCCGACGGTGGGTGGGATCAGCTGGCTGGCGCATGGCACGGCGTTGTCGGGGATGTGGATCGACAGTCAGGTGCGCTACGACAGCCTGATGATCAGTGAGCGGCCGTCGCTGGTGCGGCTGTTCAACCGTGCCGGGTGGCGCACGCTGGGGGTGATGCCGGCGATTACGATGGCGTGGCCCGAGGGGCAGTACTTCGGTTATGACCACGTCTACGATTCACGCGAGCTGGCCTATCAGGGCAAGCCTTTCAATTACGTGACCATGCCGGATCAGTTCACGCTGGCGCAGTTCCAGAAGCTGGAGCGCACGCCCGGACCGCGCACGCCGGTGATGGCGGAGATCGCGCTGATCTCGTCCCATGCGCCGTGGACGCCGGTGCCGCAGTTGATCGACTGGCGCGCGGTACGGGATGGTTCGGAGTTCGACGAGCAGGCCACGTCAGATGATCCTCCTGAGGTGGTCTGGCAGGATCGACAGCGGGTGTTGGATCATTATCGCGGGACGATCGAGTACGTGGTGCAGACGTTGGTGTCTTTCGCTACGACCTTCGGCGACGAGAATCTGGTGATGCTGATTCTGGGTGACCACCAGCCGATGCCCTATGTCACCGACGAGACCGAGAACCGCGACGTGATGGTGCATCTGATCGCGAAGGACCCTGCGGTGTTCGCGGCGATGGCAGATTGGCAATGGACCGCAGGCATGCTGCCCGCCGACGATGCGCCGGTGTGGCGCATGGATGAGGTGCGGGATAGATTTATCGAAGCGTTTTCTGCTCAGTAAGACCTTGATTGTGGGAGCGGGCCTTGCCCGCGATGCCTTTTAACGGAGGCTGTGCTGTGGGAGCCTGCCCTGCAGGCGATCTCTGCGGGGTGGCTTCAACCCCATCGCGAGCAGGGCTCGCACAGAGGCAGGTTCATACAACAGAGGCAAGCTCATACACTGCGGGTGTCAAGTCGCGTGCAAGGCGGGAGGCAGCGCCAGCACGTCCTGGTGGCCGACGACACAGTGGCCGGTGGCGGCGTGCGCCAGCCTGAAGTCTTTCCATTCCTGCAACGCCTGGCGATCCAACCCATACCCATCGGCCACCGCGCTGGCGATGCCGGGAATCAGTTCGCACACCAGCGCGGCATCGTCCGGACCGAGTTCCCAGGGGCTGTCGGCGATCCACAGCGTATATCCGGCGCGGCCCAGCGCCATCTGCAGATAGTCGGCGGCGTCCGGGCCGAGCGCCAGCCCGAGCCCCTTGTCGCGGCGCTGGTCCTGATTGAAGGCCGCCAGCACCGGCCCGTCTAGCGGGTGCGGTGGATTCCACTGAGTGATGCCGTCGTAGTTGAGCGCGGCGTAGAGTCCCGCCTGATGCTGCACCAGCCGAACCGCCAGCGCGTCGACGACAGACAGAGAGACCAGATCGAACAGCGCCGATGCGGTCACCAGACGCGTGCCCGTCAGTGGCAGCGTCGTGAGATCGAGCAGGTCGGCCTCGTAGTCTTCGATGATGTGCGTTTTGCCATGGCGGCGCAGGGCTTCGTTGAGCAGGGCCGGGTTATGGTCCACCAGCCGCCAGACGAAATTGTCGGCGCCGTGCCTGGTGAGCGCACGGAGCGTGGAGCCGGTGCCGGAGCCGAGGTCGACAATGATCGGCATGCCGGCGTCGTCCGAGGTGAGCCACGCCAGCGCCTGCGCCGCCAGGGTTGTGTTGCGGGCGGCGTTGTCGGCGCCTTCGCGCAGGTCCAGCCATGCCACCGAGAATCCACTCATCCTGTTGTTACTCCTGTGCCTGCTGATTGCTGCGAATGCGGTTGATCAATGCCGCGACGGTGCGTGCGGTGTCTGTCCAGGTTGGCAGTTTGCCAGCCGCTTCTTGTGCGCCGCGCTGCAGTGCTGCGCGCCGCGCGGGATCGCTTAGCAGTTCACGTAGCGCCTCTGCCAACGCCATGGCATCTCCGGGCGGCACCAGTATGCCGGCTGATTCAGGCACCACGTCGGGGACTGCCCCGGCGCGTGCCGCCACGATGGGCAGACCGTGTGCCAGCGCCTCGGCGAAGGCCATGCCATAGCCTTCGAACAACGAGGGCAGGACAAACAGATCGGCGTCGTCGTACTCGTGCTCCAGCGCGGCCAGGCCGCCGAGAAAATGAATGCGTTGTTGCAGCCCCCAGGCTTGTACCTTCGCGCGCAATGCCGCAGCCCAGGCCGGGTCGAACTCCATGCCACCGACGAAGCGCGCACTCCAGGGTAGATCGCTGATCTGCGCCAGCGCCTCGATCAACACGTCGTGCGCCTTGCGCGGCGTGAGTGTCGCGACGGTGAGCAGCACGGGTGGATTGCCCGCGCACGCCGCGAAGTGTTGCCGGTCAGTGCCGGGCAGTGCCACCGTGATTTTTGACTCAGAGATCGAAAATTGTCGGGTCAGCAGATTCGCCGTGGGCGAGCTGGTGACGAGTACGGCGCGTGCGGCCTGCAGCGCGCGTTGTTCGGAGAGTTTCAGGCACTGCGCCTGCTCTGCGGACAAGCCTGCTTCCAGCGCCAGAGGATGGTGGCAGAGGGCGATGATCTGCAGCCGTGCGCCATGGCGTTCGGCAATCTCCTCCATCACACCAAACGCCAGCCCGTCGGCAATCACGATGGCGCCGTCCGGCAGCGTGGCGAAGCGTGACTCGGCATCCGCCAAGGCCGCTGCATCGGGAACGGGGAAGGTTCCTGAAAGCAGCATGTGGGCGACGCTCAAACCGAGTGCCTGCAGCCCGGCAATCAGGCGACGATCATAGCCATAGCCTCCGGTGAGAGTCTGCAGGTCGCCGGGAATGGCAAAGGTGAGGTCGGGAGTCACGGCGGTTTCCAGAGATGTCCGAAGCGGTTGCGGTTGGCCATTGTATGCAAATCCCCGCGCGGGCAACACCACCATGTAGTGCCGGGCGGTCCAAACATACCCGGACCGCAGCTTGCCTATTACCGGCCTGCGCCGTAACATTCCCGGCCATGTCAAAACCATCCGTTACCCGCATGACCTGTGCTCGAATCCCTACTGAATATGGGGATTTCCAGCTTTGCTATTACACCAACACCGTCGACAAGAAGGAGCATCTGGCCTTCTGTATGGGAGATTTGGCACAGTCCGAAAATGTGCTGGTGCGCATCCACTCCGAGTGCTTCACCGGGGACGTGATGGGCTCGCAGCGCTGCGATTGCGGCGAACAGTTGCACCGCTCCATGGCGATGGT
>JAUSMU010000042.1 GCA_030645995.1 Gammaproteobacteria bacterium
GTGATGTAATTTTTTTATTTAGTGGCTGTAACTGATTTCATAGAGGATGCCGTCGTCAGGTCGGTTGGAGGGGCCGGTCTGCGAGGAGAAATACAAATACTGGAACGCGGGATCGAACGCTGGCCCGCAGATTTCGGATGCATCCTGGCCCGTGATCTGTACCACCGGCAGCACCAGCCCGTCCGGGCCAAGCAGGACGATCTGCATGTCGCCGCCGTCTTCCGCCACCAGCACATCGCCGGAAGCGGTGATAGTGACGTTGTCCACGCCACTCAAATGCGGCATCGTAGCGCTGGCAAAATCGTAGATGACATCAATCTGGTTGGAACGGATATCAAAGCGCCACACCCGGTTGTCGCCCTTGGTGGTGAAATACACGAGGCCTTCGGTCCAGGCGATGCCTTCGCCACCTTTGAAATGAGAGGCAGCTGGCACCTGCAGACTAGTGCGCACAGTGCTTGCTGCAGGATCCGGCACGTCATGCCAGACGATGTGGCGCGTGGCACCCTTTGCCACTACTTCCGCAATTTGCAGCGTACCGGCAGATAAGTCGGGCAAGGCATGCGCAGGAATGAAACGGTAAAAGCCACCATCTGGCTCGTCTTCGGTGAGGTAAAGGTGTGAGTTGACAGAATCGACAGCCACGGCCTCATGTTTGAAACGGCCAAGTGCTGGCAAGGCAACACCGGGCTTCACGCCAAGGGGATCGCATTCCCAGACCAGACCGCGGTCGACCTCTTCGCAGGACAACCAGGTTTGCCAGGGAGTTTTACCGCCCGCGCAGTTGTTGTTGGAATTCGAGAGGATGGAATAGGCATCGGTGATGTTGCCAGCAGCACTGAAACGTACCGCGCCAACACCACCCCCTCCTTCTTCGGTCTTTACTTCGCTGTTGGAGACATAGATCCAGCCGCCATCGGGTGTAGCAAAGGTGGCACCACCGTCCGGCGAATTGTGCCAGCGGTATTCTGCTGACGACACGACCGGCTTACCAGAGCGCGCGATGATGCGCGAGCGGAACCCAGGCAGCAGGCGCAAGCCGTTTGCGTCCGGAGCACCAAGTTCACCTAGCGCTGCAGGGTTCGAAAACAAAGGCAAGGATTCATTGCCAGCGGCAAACAAAGACGTCCCGGCACCATTCATCAGGAATGCTGCAAAGCTGAACGACCCCCAGGCAAGAAAGTGACGACGAGATCCATTACATCTATTCATTTCTTCAACGGGCACCATGTGTCACTCAACTCCAAAGACCAAAATTGGAACGCGGAACTCTTTACCTGGATGTTTCAAAGGCAAAAGTTAACGCGGCAACTTAAACACACGAATGTGAATCAGGGATGACGGGCAATAGGCAGTTTGATGACAGAGAAATGACGAAGGGGAACCTTTCATTTTAATAATTCAACTATTGTTGTATAGTTAAAATATGGAAAGAAACTTAGCAACTACAATCTTCGAATCACTCGCCTCTGGTGTAAGGCTGGACGTGTTTCGCCTGCTGGTCAAAAAGGGTGCCGAAGGGTTGGTTGCGGGCGAGATTGCATCGACTCTTGAGCTTCCCCCAACCAACTTATCCTTTCACCTCAAGGCGTTGACGCAAGCTGGATTGCTTACCGTCACACAAGAAGGGCGTTTCCAGCGTTATCGAGCGAACATTCCGTTGATGCTGGAACTGATCAACTACCTGACGGAAGAGTGCTGCGCTGGCCACCCGGAGCAATGTGCGGATCTGCGTGCAGCCTCTTTCTGCGCCGATGCCGTGCTGCCTGTCGAGTCGGCAGATAGCCCCACTGAAATACAGCAAGGAGATTCTGCATGAGCACTCGCTCGCCAATTGGACTTTTCGAGCGCTACCTCTCTTTGTGGGTAGCATTGTGCATCGCGGCGGGTATCGGTCTGGGCAGCTTGCTGCCGGGGGTATTTCAAACTTTGGCCAGCGTCGAATACGGCTCGGTCAACTTCATCGTGGCGGGACTGATCTGGTTCATGGTCTATCCGATGATGGTATCGGTCGATTTCTCCAGCCTCAAGCGCATTCACGAGCGGCCCAAGGGGCTGATCATTACGCTGGTGGTGAACTGGCTGGTCAAGCCCTTCACCATGGTCGGCCTTGGCGTGTTGTTCTTCCACTACCTCTTTGTCGACCTGATCGACCCGGCCAACGCCAACCAATATATCGCCGGCCTGATCCTGCTGGGCGCGGCACCGTGTACCGCCATGGTGTTCGTCTGGTCGCAACTGACCCGGGGTGACGCCACCTACACGCTGGCCCAGGTGGCGCTCAATGACGTGATCATGATCTTCGCTTTTGCACCGCTGGTCGCCTTTTTGCTGGGGGTGACCGACATTCAAGTGCCCTGGGCGACATTGCTCCTCTCCGTCGGTTTGTATGTGCTGATTCCGCTGCTCGCGGGGGTTATCACGCGGCTGCAACTCAGCCGCGCCACAGACAGCCCGGCACAAGCCGAACTCGCGGTGTCGCGCTTCAATGCCCGCGTAAAACCACTGTCGATACTTGGCCTACTGGGCACAGTGGTGCTGTTGTTTGGTTTTCAAGGACAGATCATCCTCGATCAACCCTTGCTGATTGCGTTGATCGCCGTGCCACTAGTGATCCAGTCCTACGGCATTTTCGCGATAGCCTATGGCGCAGCACGCTTGTGGAAAGTCCCGTTCAATGTGGCAGCGCCCTGCGCGCTGATTGGTACCTCCAATTTCTTCGAACTGGCGGTGGCCGTGGCGATCGGTCTATTCGGGCTCAATTCCGGTGCGGCGCTGGTCACCGTGGTCGGGGTGCTGGTCGAGGTCCCGGTGATGCTATCACTGGTCGCCTTTGCCAATCGCACGCA
>JAUSMU010000047.1 GCA_030645995.1 Gammaproteobacteria bacterium
CGGCGATGGTAGCGTTTGACCAGTGCAGAGAATGCCTCATGATCACCTGCGCGCAGAGCGATCAGGTCTTCTGCATTTTCGTCGTTTTGTAACATGGGAGTGATCCGTCAGTCCTTTAGTGTGTGTATTGTGCTTCAGACATTGAAAAACCAAGTGAGTGTATCGTCAATGAGGCGTGTTATGGGCAGGATTGTCTTTGGTCGTTTGTTGTTACTCCTTTTCGTCGCGTGGGCAGCCACTCCAGGCCATGCTCAGAACGCGGCTTTGGACTGGAGCGCATACGATGGCCTGCTGGCCGCGCATGTGACACCGGGCGAGCGCAATGGCATCCGCCATCACCGTGTCGACTATCAGGCCGTAAGCCAGGACCCTCGTTATGCGCAGGCGCTCGCCCTCGTCGCCAACTTCCCGCTTGCACAGCTCACGGAGCGGAACGCCCGTCTGGCGTTCTATATCAACGCTTACAATCTTTATGCCATCAAGATGGTGATCGATCACTTGCCCCTGGAGAGCATCCGTGACGCGGGCTCACTGTTTTCGCCGGTATGGGGAAAAGAGGCGGGCAGCATCGGTGATCGGCCGGTGACGCTGGATGAGATTGAGCACGAAATTCTGCGACCGATGGGGGAGCCGCGCGTGCATTTCGCCATTGTCTGTGCCTCGCTCAGTTGCCCAAACCTGCGCGCGGAGGCTTTCACAGCAGAGAAGCTGGACCAGCAACTGGATGACCAGACGCGCAGTTTTCTGCAGGAGAGCAGCAAGGGATTGGCGCTGGAGGGGAATCGGGTGCGCGTGTCGCAGATCTTCGACTGGTTTGGTGAAGACTTCGAAGCCAGTGGCGGCGTGGAGCCTTTTGTACGTCGCTACCGAGACCTTCCGGCCAGCATCAGAGTGCGTCCCGATCTGCCCTATGACTGGAGCCTGAACGGGCTGTAATGTCCAATGTGGGAGCGAGCCTTGCTCGCGATTGACTTTCAGAGCAAGTCAAAAGCAATCGCGAGCAAGGCTCGCCCACAGTTCCTCAGGCCCTGTGGGTCAATGAGCACACGCAGTCGTGCTCTTGCATGACGTCTTCCACGCCTCGCCGGCAAACGTGGCGTCGAGCGGGATGTCGGTCATGTGATTGACGTAGTTGCTGAGGGTCTTCATGGTGACGCCAAGCACAACCTCCAGCGCGTTCTGAGCGGTGTACCCGGCGGCGAAGAAGTCGCTCAACTCTTTGCTTCCTGCAACCCAGCCGCGCTCGCGCACGATTGCTCTGGTCAGTCGGCTAAGCGCATTCAATCTGGCATCGGGTATTGGTTGGCTGTTGCGGAGTGCGCTGATCACTTCGCCAGAAACCTTGACCAGATTGCGTGCGAGAAACGAGTGCGCAGCGACACAATATGCGCAGTTGTTTTCGACACTGGCAGAGATGAGAACCACCTGCTGTTCCGCGAGAGTCAGCTCGCTGTGTTCGAGCAATTCCCCCAACTGCTTGTAGGCCTGCAGTGCAGTGGGCGCATCTGCCATTCCTGCGTAAAGATTGGGGATGAATCCCAGCCCTTTTTGCGCAGTCTGCAAAATCGTGACTGATCCGGCCGGTGCTGTAGTGGGTGTGTGCAGTTTGAATGAACTCATAACGATCTCCTTGAATAGGTTTCGCAACGACATGTTGCTGATGCGTATTGTCGGGAACCGAGAGATTCTCCTCCATGACCGGAGGACCGTGAATTATGTCTGATCGTCCAGATTCACCTGCAGTGAATCAGCCACGTGCTTTGCCGGGGGGGACGCCGATGATGCGTTTGAATGCCTTGCGAAACGCGGCTTCGGATTCGTAACCGCAGCGCGCCGCAACATCCAGCATGTTGGCCTTGCCCTGCGCCAGCATTCCGGTGGCCATCTGCATGCGCCACGTGGCGACGAACTCCATGGGCGCCATCTTGATGAGCTGGGTGAAGCGTTCGGAGAACGCCGAGCGCGACTGGAAGGCCAGCCCGGCCATGCGCTCAACGGTCCAGGGCTCGGCCGGTTTTTCGATGAAGGACAACACGGCCAGACGCAAGTGTTCATCTGACAGCGCGGCCAACAGCGGCGACATCTTCGGCTCAATGTGCAGCGCGTGCCGAAGAACGTAAAGGAAGAGCGCATCGGAAAGACGATCGAGAATGGCAGTCACAGCAAGATCATTCTGCGCTGCCTCTTCCGTCATCAACTCAATCAAATGACGCATTTGTTGACCGACGGGGCTCGTGCTTGGACGAATCAACATGAAGTCGGGAAAGGATGCGAGCAGAAGCCGACGAATGTGCAGCGGCAGCTTCAGATGCCCGCACAGTAGACCCGTGCCCGGTGCATTGCTGTCCAGCGGCATCGGATTGCTGTAGTCAAAGGGCTGATCAGGAAGGCTTGGCAGACCGCTGAACGTGTGCGCCGCGTCGTTCGGGAAGAAAGCGATGTCACCGGCTGACACCCGAGCGGGCTGCTCATGGCCTGGCATGTGGATCCACGCTTCGCCGTGACACACGAGATGAAATGTTGTGGCGTCGCCCCCCGGAGAGGACATGTGCCACGCATTGCAGAGCTGCCCGACATAGTAAACTTCCGACCCCAGGTGCAGGCGGCGCAGAAATTCATCTATGTTAGGTAACGTCTGGGTGCTCATCGGCAAGGTCGGGTTTGTTACTTTCTTCAGAGCTTCTTCGCCTCTTCCATCACCAGACTGAATTCCGGCCGCAACTTGTAGTCTTCCTCCGCGAACTTGGCGCGGATCACCCCCTGCGCGTCGATAAGGAAGATCCCCGGATAAGGAATGCCATAGGCCCGCTGGCCCGGCTCGTACTGCGTATTCAGGATGCCCATGGCATTGACGTGCTTGACGTTTTCGTCGAACAACAGGGGGAATTCCACGCTGTGTTCTTCTACCGCCTCTGCCAGCGTGGCCACGGGATCATAGGTCATGGTGGCAACGTTGATGCCTATGGCCTGGAACTGTGGAGCCGCGTCGACCAGCCGTTGTAGTTGGGCGATGCAGTAGGGGCACCAGTCGAAGGAGCGGCTCATCACCAGCACGAGGCCCTTTTCCCCGGTGATGTCCTGCAGGCTGCGCAATGTACCAGTCTGATCCTGAGCGCTGATGGGCGGCAGCGCACTGCCCACCGGTAACTGCGGCGCCCAGATGAACTCCTGTGCCTGCGCGCTGTGCAGGAGCACAAGACTGAGCATTGCTGCTGGCAGTCCTGCGAGGAAGGTACGGCGAATCAACTGGATAAAGAGCATGGCTTTGTCTCCGCAAATGGGCGCCTGAGCGCAGTGCCCAAAGGATATCTGCAATTTGGTCGATAATGACAGAACTACAAATGTTCTTTTCCAATGGGGGGCAATCATGATCCTGGAAAAAATCATGAGTAAAAACGTTGTGACCGTCGGGCTCGACGAATCATTGCGCGCCATCAAGGAGATATTCGATCAGGGAAAAATCCATCACTTGCTGGTGGAGGAGGACAAACAACTGTATGGCGTGATCTCCGATCGCGATCTGTGGCAGGCAATCAGTCCGTATCTGGGCACGTCTTTCGAGTCGGTACGCGATACGGCGACGCTCAACAAGCGCGCCCACCATATCATGACCAGAAAGCCGATCAGCCTGTACAAGGAAGCGGATATCTTTGAAGCCATCCGCATTTTCAATCAGCACCGGATATCCTGTATCCCCATCGTCACCAGCGAACAGCACATCGTTGGCATCATCACCTGGCGCGATATCTTTCGTCTGCTGGAGGCTGATCGAGAGGCGCTGTGCCGTGCGCCAGATTGACGTGCCCCTGGGCACCTTCCGAGCGCGTCGCGGACACAAGCGTCGCGGGCAAGGCCCGCTCCCACAGTCCAGGCATCCACTGATGGGGACGCGGAATCCTTGATCTGAGTGGTTGTGCTGGCATCTCCAAGTCGTATACTTCGGGCTGGTTCCGATGGATCCCTATGGATCCCCCCTTCGGATCAATAAGTCACGACAGGAGAAAGCCATGATCTTCCGACAACTCTACGATGCCCCGTCTTCCACCTACACCTATTTGCTGGCCGACGAACATAGTCGCGAGGCGATTCTGATCGATCCGGTGTTTGAGCAATCTCAGCGTGACCTGGCACTGTTGCAGGAGCTCAATCTGACACTGAAGGTAGTGGCTGACACCCACGCCCACGCCGACCATATCACTTCCGCTTGGTTGCTGAAGCAGAAGACGGGCTGCAGGATAGCGTTGTCTGCCAATGCCGGTGCGGTGAATGTCGATATGCCGCTGCATCATGGCGACACCTTTGGCGTGCAAGGCATCACGCTGGAGGCCCGCGCCACTCCTGGTCACACCAATGGCTGCACGAGCTTTGTGCTTGCCGATCACAGCATGGTGTTCACCGGTGATGCATTGCTGATCCGTGGCTGCGGCCGCAGTGACTTTCAGCAGGGCAACGCCGGGCGGCTGTACCACTCCATCACCGAGCAACTCTTTACGCTGCCGGACGACTGTGCCGTGTATCCCGCGCATGACTACAATGGCCGAACTCGTTCGTCCGTTCTGGAAGAGAAGATTCATAACCCGCGTGTCGGCGGTGGCGCCAATGAGAAAGACTTCGTGCACTACATGAATGCCATGCAGCTGCCGCACCCGAAAAAGATAGAAGAGGCACTTCCCAACAATTTGCGATCCGGGATGCCGGAGAATGGCAAGTTGCCAGAGGAGCCGACGTGGGCGGAGCTGCGGGTCACCTTCGCAGGAGTGCCAGAGGTTGAGCCGGAGTGGGTTGTGCAGCATCAGCGCGAGGTGACGATATTGGATGTGCGGGAAGCTGATGAGCTGGAAGAGTCCACGTTGGGTTCGATCAACACGCTCACCATTCCGCTCAGCCAGCTGCGCGAGCGGGTGGTGGAGGTGCCCCGGGACAAACCGGTGGTGACTTTGTGCCGTTCGGGCAAGCGCTCCTCCATCGCCATCACGATCCTGAAAGTGGCCGGGCATGAGAAGGTTGCCAACATCCACGGCGGATTGCTGCGCTGGCATGAGGCCTGATCGTCAAGCTCCCACTGTTTTCT
The DNA here is from genome assembly GCA_030645995.1 of Gammaproteobacteria bacterium. Lineage (GTDB taxonomy): Bacteria > Pseudomonadota > Gammaproteobacteria > Pseudomonadales > Pseudohongiellaceae > UBA5078. Next base: position 5,072 of record JAUSMU010000047.1, read on the forward strand.
ACAGCTGCACGATACAGTTGCGCCCCGCTTCCTTGGCTGCGTACATGGCCTTGTCTGCCCGGGCCAGCACATCCAGGAGCTTGGAATCCTCAGCGGTGAACGAAGTGAGGCCAATGCTGACTGTCATTGCGATGGATTGATTCCTGAAGGGCAGAGGTGTCTTCTCTAGTGTGCTGCGGATGCGATCCAGCGGTAGCCGCGCCTGAGCCCCGGTGCAATCGGGGAAGAGAATGCCGAACTCCTCGCCACCCATGCGCGCCGAATATTCAACGCGGCGGCAATTCGCCTGCATGATGTCGGCAAAGAGTCTCAGCATCTCGTCGCCAGCCTCATGTCCATAGCGGTCGTTGATATCCTTGAAGTGGTCCAGATCCAGCATTGCGAAGGTGTAGTTGGCGCCTCTGCGCAGGGCGCGTTGATGTTCATGTTGCAGCAGCGGCATGAAGGCGCGGCGATTGAGAAGCCCAGTCAGAGGGTCGAGATCGGCAGCCTCTTTGGGTGAGGCATTCGATTGCTGGTCGGGGCTCGATTGCCGGTACTGGACGGCCAGGCCGAGGATGGTAAACGCGCCCGAAAAGACAAACGCCAGCACGCGGAACTGCGAATCCAGTTGATCGGCGGCAACGAACGGCCCAAGCTCGCGCGCCGTGCCGACGACGGTGCCGACCATCGCGAATGCACTGAGTAGCGCCACCCCCAGCAGGCTGAGTCGAAACGAGAACACCAGCAGCAGTGGCAGAATGAAGAAAATGGCGCCGGGCATCCACGTGAACGCCAGCAGCATGATGGCAGAACAGAGCAGGGCGGCGGTCATCAGCCACTGCAGGTTGAGCAGGCTCAGGCGGCGAAATTCCTGCCAGCCCTGGTAGATCGGGTAGACGAGCAGGATGCCGAGGCTGTCCCCCAGAGTCAGCATGCGAATATAGCTGCCGACCTGCTCCCAGGCGATGTACTGCGGAAACGCAAGGTTCAGCGTGATGATGGTGCTGCTGATGAGTGTGGTGACGAGGCAGACTCCCACCGCAAACGGCAACAGGTCGCGAGCGGTGGCGAGGCCTTCCGGGAGCAGGCGCCGGAACAGTAGCATGGCGATGATGCCTGCCAGCCCGTCGGCCAACGCGTTGACAGCAGTGTGCAGAAGCTGCCGCGTCATCGAGTCCGATGCCATGCCGGGGAAGTTGGCGATGAAACTCGCCAGCACGATCCAGGGCACGGCGCGATAGCCCCACTGCAGGCACATGACCAGTGCTACCCCGGAAGGCAGCCATAGCAGTGTGATATTGTCAGGCTGCAACGCGAAGATCGACATGCCGACATGCGCCAGCCCCCAGTAGAGCAGGGCGGCAGCAACTTTGATCAGGATATGGTTGGCAGTCAGCATTGCGTGCTCATCAAGGCTTGAAATAAGTGTTATGGGAACCCAGTTTGTATGCTCTCTGTCATATTTGGATCGGATTATGTCCCACACCCCGTCGATAGCCAATGCACTGAACCAGGACTGCTTCTGCATCACGCTGGATCGTGACGCACTTCACATTTCTCTGCTGGAAGAGTCCGGTAACAGCCTGTCGGCAGAGATGATGCAGGAACGTCCGCATCTATTTTCCAACACGGCCATGTTCATGTCTCGCGTTATGCGCGACGAGATGGTGCGCACCGTGCGTGCCATTGAGGCGACCGTGCGCCTTCCGCAGTACCGTGCGCTCGTGCAGGGCTGGGCACCCGCGAGCGCCCAGGTGGCGTTCGCGTCTTCCGGCGCATTGGGCGTATTCATGGGCTATGATTTCCACCTGTCGGCCGAGGGGCCGCGCCTGATCGAGATCAACACCAATGCCGGTGGCGCCTTTCTCAACGCGGTGCTGGCCAGCGCTCAGCGTGCCTGTTGTAAAGAGGTGGAGCTGTGTATGCCGCCCCGGGTGATTCCCGCGCACTTTGATGCACTGTTCCTTGCGATGTTTCGGCACGAGTGGCAGTTGCAGGGCCGCACTGGTCTGCCAGCCAGAGTGGCAATCGTCGATGATCAGCCCGAAGAGCAGTATCTGTATCCGGAATTCCGGCTCGCCCAGCAATTCTTCCAGCGTCACGGCATGGAGGCAGTGATCGCCGATGCCTCCGCTCTCGTGTACGAAGGCGGGCGGTTGCTGGCGAACGGTGCAACGATCGATATGGTGTACAACCGTGTCGTGGATTTCGCACTGGAATTGCCGGAACACGCCGCACTGTTGCAGGCCTGGCAGGACGATGCTGTCGTGCTCACTCCGAACCCCGCCGTGCATGCCCTGCTGGCGGACAAACGCAATCTGGTCCTGTTATCTGACCCTGAGCTACTGGCAGGATGGGGCGTTGGCATCGCCGACCTGCAGGCGCTGGGCAACGTCCTGCGCACCGAACTGGTCACGCCTGACAAAGCGGCTGATCTATGGGCGCGCCGCAAGAAACTCTTCTTCAAGCCCGTCGCAGGGTATGGCGGCAAGGCGGTATACCGGGGAGAGAAGCTGACGCGCGGCGTCTGGGAGGACATCGCCAGAGGCGGCTACGTGGCTCAGGAATACGCGCCACCCAGCGAGCGCATGATCAAGATCGATGGCCACTGCGAGGCGCGCAAAGCTGACATCCGTCTGTATGCCTACAACGGCGAGGTGTTGCTGACCGCAGCTCGTCTCTATCAGGGCCAGACCACCAACTTCCGCACGCCCGGCGGTGGTTTTGCGCCGGTCTATACGTTGTAGTACAGCATTGGTAAGGTTTTCCTGTTTCCGATGGTCTAGGTTTGCCAGTAAACTCCTTGTCGGCGAAGTCAGTCGGTACCGCAATCAGCAATCAGGAAAGAAACTCCATGTGTCGAGCACGAATCAGGCTGAACGCCCTGTGCGCTTTTCTTCTCTTGATGGTTGCGTGTTCGGGAGAACCGCAGCAGAGCGCTGACGCCGGTGCCCCTTCCGAAAAGTTGACCGGACAACTGACCGGACAGCTCACACTGACCGGGTCCAGCACCGTTGCTCCGTTGATCGGAGAAATAGCCAAGCGCTTCGAGCAGACTCACCCCGGCACCCGCGTCGATGTGCAAACCGGTGGCTCCTCGCGCGGCGTTGCCGATGCGCGCCGGGGCACGGCGGACATCGGCATGGTGTCGCGCGCGCTCAATGCGGATGAAGGCGATCTCACTGCTTATCCTATCGCGCTGGACGGCGTCGCCATGATTCTGCATCGCGACAATCCCCTGCCCGCGCTCAGCGAGGAGCAGATCGTTGCCATCTACACTGGTCAGGTCACGAACTGGCGCGAGATCGGCGGCGCCGATGCGCCAATCACCGTCGTCAACAAAGCAGAAGGGCGCTCCACCCTGGAGTTGTTTCTGGGCTACTTCAAATTACGCAATGAGGACATCAAGCCCTCCATCATCATCGGCGACAACCAGCAGGGCATCCGCACCGTGGCGGCCGATCCGAATGCGATTGGTTATGTGTCAATTGGCACGGCGACGTACGAGGCCTCCCGAGGCACCGCGATCAAGGCGCTGTCGATGAGGGGCGTCGAGGCTTCTCTGGAGAATGTGCGCAATGGCTCCTTCCCGCTGTCGCGCCCGCTGCACCTGGTGACCCTCGGTGCGGCCGAACAGGCGAGTGCACTGGCGCGCAGTTTTATCGAATATGCCGCCTCCGCCGAGGTCAGCGATCTGACGGAGGCGCAATATTTTGTCCCGCTCACGCAGTGATCTGCCGCTGCTGTGGACTCTGCGCGCGCTGGCGGCGCTGGCCGGGGCGATTACGCTGCTGATCGTGGCGTTCCTGATTCTCGAAGCCTGGCCAGCGCTGCAAGCGCCGGGTCTTTCCCACTTCCTCACAGACGCTTCCTGGTTTCCCGCCAGCAGCACGCCGCAGTTCAATCTGATCCCAATGGTGGCAGGCACACTGGCAGCGACGCTGGGCGCGATGCTGCTGGCGACGCCACTGGGAATTGCTGCGGCGTTGTTCTCACGCTTCTACGCGCCGCCGACCATCGCCTCTTGGTTTCGTCGACTGCTCGAGCTGCTGGCCGGCATTCCCTCGGTGGTCTACGGCTTCTGGGGACTGGTGGTGCTGACACCGCTGATTCGGCAGTGGGCGCCACCGGGGCAGAGTCTGCTCGCCGCCATCCTCATTCTCAGCCTGATGATTCTGCCCACCATCGCACTGCTCAGCGAGACGGCGCTGCGCAGCATTCCGCGTGCCTATCTGCAGGGAGCAGCCGCGTTGGGATTGTCGCGCTGGGCCACGATCACAGGCGTGGCGCTGCCCGCCGCCCACTGCGGCATTATGTCTTCGATACTGCTGGCCGCCGGGCGCGCGATCGGTGAAACGATGGCGGTGCTGATGGTGGCGGGCAATATCGTGAAGGTGCCCGACAGCCTTTTTGCGCCGGTGCGCACGCTGACAGCGAATATCGCGCTGGAACTCGGCTACGCACTGGACGGACACCGTGCTGCACTTTTCGTCAGCGGCCTGATTCTTCTCGCGTTGATCGTGCTGCTGGTGAGCATGAGCGACTGGATCGTGCGCGCTGATCCCACTGCTGCCCCTGCTGCCTCGACGCAAGCTCGGGAGCTACGACATGGCTGACCGCATCGCGACCGTCTTCATGTGGGGTGTGGCACTGTTGATCAGCGCGGTGTTCGCGTGGATTGTCGGCGACCTGTTGCTGCAGGGCTTGCCACATCTGTCCTGGGGTTTCCTCAGCACAGCGCCGACCGATGCAGGACGGGCCGGTGGCATACTGCCGATTCTGGTCTCGACACTGCTGATTCTCATCGTGTGCATGGTGGTCGCCATTCCGCTCGGCTTGGGCACGGCGGTGCTGCTGTCCGAATTCAGTCGTCGCAATCCACTTTTTGGCCGACTGGTCCGTTACTCCCTCGACGTCCTGGCCGGAGTGCCATCCATCGTCTTCGGATTGTTTGGCAATGCGTTCTTCAGTCTTTATCTCGGCATGGGCTTCTCGATCCTCTCCGGCGGGTTGACACTTGCCTGCATGGTGTTGCCGCTGCTGATTCGATCTTCCGAGACAGCGTTGCGCGCGGTGCCGGATGACTACCGCCGCGCGGCCGCTGCGCTTGGATTGCCCGTGTTCACGACGCTGTGGCGCATCCTGCTGCCTGCTGCGACGCCGGGCCTGATCGCAGGGCTGGTGCTTGGCATTGGCCGTGCCTTGGCCGAGACCGCCGCACTGTTGTTCACCAGTGGCTATGTGGATCGCATGCCCGGCTCGCTTCTCGATTCTGGCCGTTCGTTGTCGATCCACATCTACGATCTGGCGATGAATGTGCCCGGCGGTGAAAGCAATGCCTATGCGTCGGCGGTCGTTCTTATCATGTTGCTGCTGATCATCAACGCGCTGACGTTCCGCGCTGCGGATCGCTGGCTGCATCAACGCATTACGGCGGTGTGACCCAATGAGCCTTCCTGTCCACGAGAAAAATCAATGAGTGATAATTGTTCCCCTGCTGCCGCTGCACCTGTCAGTGCCGATTCGCAAAGCCAGCGCCCGTGGGTGCAGCGTGAAGCCTGCTGCGCGACTTACGAGCCGTGCCTGCAGGTGCGCGATCTGGCGATTGCTTACGCGGGCAAGTCGGCGCTGCGCAACGTCACGTTCGACATTCCGCGCGGCTGCATCACGGCCATCGTCGGGCCATCAGGGTGCGGCAAGAGCAGTTTTCTCAGCAGCCTGAATCGACTGAGTGACCTCACCGACGGCTGCCGAGTCAGTGGCAGTGTCCGCATCGAAGGGCAGGAGATTGTCGGTGCCGAGATTGATCTGATCGCGCTGCGCCGCCAGGTGGGGATGATCTTCCAGAAGCCGAATCCATTTCCGTTATCGATTCGCGAGAACCTGACGTTTCCGCTGAAACATCACGGCATGAGTGATCGGCAGGCGCGGGAGGCCGCTGTGGAAAATGTGTTGCGCCGCGTGGGGCTGTGGGAAGAAGTGAAGGACAGACTCGATGCGCCTGCGCTCGGACTTTCTGGTGGTCAGCAGCAGCGCCTGTGTTTGGCGCGTGCGTTAGTGCTCTCGCCCAAAGTGCTGTTGCTGGATGAACCCTGCAGTGCGCTCGATCCGCTCGCCAGTGCGGTGGTGGAAGATCTCATCGCCTCATTGCGCGGCGACTACACAGTGGTGATCGTCACCCACAACCTCGCGCAGGCGCGCCGCATCGCCGACAACGTCGCCATGTTCTGGCTGGTCGATGGAGCCGGGACTGTCGTCGAGCACGGCAGAGCCGCGAGCGTCTTCGAGGCGCCGGGCAACCCCATCACTGCGGCCTATATCGCTGGTGCCAGGGGCTGACCTGTTCCACTTTGTTCATACAAACTCTGTTCTTCTGTGGGAGCGAGCCTGCTCGCTCCCACAATGTTTAAACCCCATACTCCTTCTCCCACGCCGCCAGCTCCCGCAACACCTCCTTGCCGAAGGCCTCCGGCCCCTTCGCCATCCTGGCGCGCATCTCCTCGGGAACGAAGATCGCATCGCTGCGATGCACCGCTGACCAGCGCCCCAGCGCCAGCAACACATGAATCAGATCCTTGCCCGCCGCCGTCAGGAAATACAGCTTGCGTTTGTTGCTCTCGGGATGAGGAATCACATCGAGCAGTCCGCTGTCCTGCAGTTTGCGCAGGCGGTCCGACAGGATATTGCTGGAGATGCCTTCGTCGGATTCCAGCAATTCCTTGTACTCGTGCTTGCCCATCAGCAGCAGATCGCGGATGACCAGCAGCGACCAGTGATCCCCGATGATGTCCAGCGCACAGGCCAAGGGGCAAGACGAGCGAATGGCGTGTTCATTCCTGGAAACCATGAGAATCCATCACTTGCATTATGCAATTAGTTAGCCTAACCTGCGTTCGCTTGCATCATACAAGCGTTCCTCGACGATTAACAACTCGATGTCAATAAGGAGACGAGCAGTGTTCACAATTTATGGATATGGCACCTTCAACCCGATGAAGGTAGTGGCGACCGCTGAAGAGCTGGGGCTGGAGTACAAGTACGTGACGGTGGATCTCGGCACCGGTGAAAATTTGCAGCCCGAGCATCTGGCCCGGCATCCGCTCGGCAAGGTGCCGGTGCTCGATCACGATGGTCATGTGGTCTTCGAAAGCGCCGCGATCTGCCGCTACCTCGCCAACGTCAACGGCAAGCGACTCTACAGCGACGATGCCAGACAGGCCTCCCGCATCGATCAGATGATGGATACCATGAGCATTCACATCGGCCGCTGGCTCGCGGTGTATTTCTGGGAGGAGGTGATCAGCCCGATGTTCTTCAGCCGCCCCGCCGACGCCAAAGCCATCGCCGACGCGAAGGGCTGGCTGGACAAGCAGTTGCCTTACATCGAGAAGGTGCTGAGTGAGAACGCCTTTCTGTGTGGTAAGGAGATCAGCATCGCCGACACCTTCGCCTTCGCCAGCTTTCAGATCAAGGACAGCACCAGCGTGGACCTCACTCCGTACCCGAATATCCTGCGCTGGTACGACGCCATGAAGGCCCGCCCCGCAATCAAAAAGGCCGATAAAGTGGTGTTCTTCAACCAAAAATAACCTCTGTATCTTATACGCATACCTATCCTGTGGGAGCGTACCCAGAGGGCATAAAGGCCCGCCCGCGATTGAATTCACGCTAAACCCAATCGTGGGCAAGCCCGCTCCCACAAATCACATCATCGCTTATAAACCAAATAAACCCCATCCCCCACCGGCGCCAGATACGAATGCACCCGCGCATCCCGCGCGATCTTGTCATTCAGCACCCGGATCGCCACCGTGTCCTCATCCTGCACGCTGGCATCCACCACCGAGCCATCCCACAAACAATTATCCAGCACGATCAGCCCGCCGGGCCGCAACAACTGCAACGCCAGTTCGTAATACGCGTCGTAGCCCGTCTTATCCGCATCGATGAACACAAAGTCAAAACTTCCGGCCTGCCCCTGCGCCAGCAGAGTGCGCATCGTGTCCTGCGCAGGCGCCAACCGCAGATCAATCTTGTCGGCCACTCCTGCCTGCTGCCAATAACGCTGCGCCACCGCTGTCCATTCCGCGCTGATGTCGCAAGCAAGCACGCTGCCATCGGCAGGCAGCGCCGCTGCAGTAATCAGCGTGCTGTAACCGGTATAAACCCCGACCTCCAATGTGCGCCGTGCCCCCATCGCCTTGAGCAGCAGCGTCATGAAGCGCGCCTGCTCGTGCGATATCTGCATCTGCGCGCCCTCCATCGTCGAGGTCTCGCGTTGCAGCGCCTGCAGCACTGGCGCCTCCGGCTCCAGGTGCGCGGTGATGTAGTGATTGATCGATGCGTCGACTTTGATCCAGCGGGGCATGAGTGTCTCCGGGGTGAAGGGTTAGCTGATGGATAGTGTCACAGTTGGGTGTATGTGCAAGGTGTGGCGCGGATGAGATCGATCAATAATGCTGGAACGCAGGCAATGGGATGCGTGGCGCTGAACAAATTCTCTTGTTCACGAGATTGACGGATGTTGGTATATTCCATCCATTCGGTGCGAGAGGCGGGCGATGCAGCCTGACGATTGCAAATCAACAGTGGTGGTCGCGGAGTGCGGGTGCGCGCTATACAACTGTTAGGCCTCTTTCGGAGTACATGTGCATATTCGTCGTTTTCGCGCGGGTGAAGAAGTAGCGCTCTTTAATGTGTTTCACTCGGCTATTCATCTCATCGCTAGCCGTGACTACTCGCAAGAGCAGGTCAGCGCATGGGCGCCAAACGACGTAAGCGAGGCTTTGTGGGCAGAGAAAATCCAAAGTATTAATCCATTCGTTGCTGAGATTGATGGCGAGGCGGTCGGTTACGCTGACCTTCAGCCATCTGGCTATATCGATCACTTCTTCGTTTCGGGGAATCATCCACGCCAAGGCATCGGCGCGAGCCTTATGGGTGTAATCCACCAAGAAGCATCTCGGCTTGGTGTGGTTGAGTTCACGTCTGATGTTAGTTTGACTGCCCAGCCATTCTTTGAGAGATTCGGCTTTCATATAGTTGAGCGGCGGCTTCCAGAGCTGCGTGGCGTTGTCATTCCGAATGCACGTATGCGTAAGGGGCTTGTGTGAGCCGGCCTAACCAGGCGTTCAACGAGTTCAGTTTGCAGCGGGGCATTTGCTTCGCAAATTTTACGCGCCGCCGCAAACCACTCCGCCGGCAAGCTGGCTCCGTTCTTCCGGTTAACTTGGCGCTAACTCTCTACAGTGGAAACTATGAGCGTAGCTAGGAGAGCAAAGAAAAGCGACGTTGAGCAAATTGTTCAGTTAAGTTTGGCTGTCCAAGAAATTCATTCCAATCGATATCCTGATCTCTTTAAAGAAGTAGTAAACACCGACGAGTTATCTGATTTCTACATTAAGTTAATTGACCATAAGGACCAGTATATTTTCGTAACAGAACTCGGAGAATCCATCACAGGTTACTGCTGGGCGGAGTTCATACAGAAAATTGAATCTCCAATCACTCATGGCATTAGGAAATTGTATATACATCAGATTTGCGTGGACGAGAGATATAGAGGCAAAGGACTGGGCAGCATCTTAGTCCGTGAGACTAAGAGTCTGGCTAATAGTCTCAATGTAAATCACGTTGGTGTGGATTCATGGTCTTTCAATAGTCGAGCAGTCGATTTCTTTCGATCACAGGGTTTCAACTCTCACAATGAGAGAATGTGGCTAAAATGAGCAAGCGAGTTAATAAGCGCAGCAATTCGCGCCTGGCGGCTCCGGACACTCGCTTCGCTCGCGCCGTTGTTCACGACATCAAGTTTCCAGGTAATTATATGTACAAGTTCTGGATCACAGCAGTAATGGTATACAGCTCACTTTGTTTGATTTCGACTCAAGCAACAGCCGCTAACGTATTTTCCTACGCTCAGATAGATGTACCCTTTGACGTCAGAGTAGATGGCACTTGGGTAAAAGTTATTGAGAGTCGCGAAGCTTGGGACGCATTCTATAGAGAGAATGCCGGGAAATATCTCGCACCGGAATCAGAACTAAACATTCCGCCGCAATTTGATTTTGATGCCTATACAGTGATTGCCGGCGGTCTTGGTGCCGGGAGTGCCGGTCGGTCTCTAATGATTGAGTATGTAAAGGGCGGCGGT
>JAUSMU010000049.1 GCA_030645995.1 Gammaproteobacteria bacterium
ACTCGCTGATCCAGTGACACAAGTGCCTGCATCAAGCGTTCGAGTGAAATATTTTGCAGTTTGAAGTGGCGAATCTGAGAGACCTTGGGCTGAGTCATGCCTGTGATGGTCGCCACTTCTGTTTGATTCAGGCCACGTGCCTCAATCAGATCGTTGAATTTCACTGCCAGGATGGTTTTGGTAGACAGTTCTTCGGCGTCGTCGAATCCTAGATCGCTCAGTACATTGTCAGTGCCGATTGGGTCAGTTCTTGAGACCATTTTCATTGCCTGCTGCGCATGTGACGGGCGAGCACCGCTTTCAATCGAGATTCAATCAATGCGATGTCAGGTTGTAGTGTGTTGTATCGCAAATCTGAATATACCTGTTCGGGTATAAACAGCAAGATATACGTTCTTCTACCGCTTCAGTCAGATTCAGCTTCCAAGGCTGACACGCGCTGCCTAAATGCCTATCATGGCACCATGGATCAATCTTGCAGCGTCCGTAGGCCCACATCGTGTCAATTGAAATCTGGGAAATGCTGAGTTACATCGTCACTGTCGTCGGCTTGCCGCTGGCGATTCTGGTGTTCCTGTTCGAGCAGCACAAGGAGCGTGAGAGCGAGGAGGAAGAGGTCTACCAGCTGCTGTCGGACAACTACCAGGACTTTCTGAAGGTCGCGCTGGAGAATCCGGACCTGCGTCTGTTTTCCGTGGAGGTCACCAATTTGAGTGAAGAGCAGCGCGAGCGCCAGTTCATCATCTTCGCGATGGTATGCTCGCTGTTTGAACGTGCGTTTCTGCTGTTGTACGAGGACGACATGGCGCCAAAACAGGCGCGGCGCTGGAACTCCTGGGAAGACTATATTCTGGAGTGGTGTCAGAAGCCCAACTTCCGCGAGAGCCTGCCCGCGCTGCTGCGCGGTGAAGATCCGGGTTTTGTCCGCTACGTGCAGGAGTTGATCCGCTCCGGCAAGACTCAGACTTGAACATATCCAGGTATGTGTAACTAAGAATCTGAAAGGAGACCGCCAATCATGACCCGAGTAACGCGATTACTGGCCCTGTGCGGGCTCTCGCTGCTGGCCTGCGCTTCCGCATGGCCACAGGCGTCGATGAAGACGCAAAGCGTCAAGGACATCATGACGATGGTCATCGCGCCCGCCACCACCGCGCTGTGGGGCGCCTCGAATGTACAGACGGATGCGCAGTGGCAGGAGCTGGAGCAGGCGGCGCAGCTGGTGATCGAGGCGGGCACACAGATTGCCGACGGCGCGGGCAGCCACGACGCGGTGGCTGTGAACGCAGACTGGCAGGCATATGCAGACGAGATGATAGCCGCCGCCCGCAGTGTGCTCGCGGCGATTCAGAAGCGCGACGAGGAGGCTTTGTTCAATGCTGGTAATGACCAGCTTTATCCGCCTTGCGAGAGTTGTCACGCTCAGTATCTGCCGAAGTGACTGGTAGCGCGGGGGTAATCGCGGGCTAGGCCTTTATGCCCTCGGGTACGCTCCCACAGGGGTTAGTCGGCTATTGCGTGCGCGACTTCTGGCGACTTCTGGTGGTTAGCTGGAGGTGCCTTCTTCAGCATCAGGACCATCGGCGCCGCGAATATCACCACCCAGAACATCAACTTGAAGTCGTTCAAATAGGCGATGGTCGCCGCCTGACGCGTGATCTCGGCATCGAGCATCAAGAGTATCCCGCTGGCGTTGTTGACTAAATCCTGAGGTACCTGCTGCAGGCTGATTCCCAAAGATGCTGCGGTGACATTCTCCGTAAGATAGGCGTGATTGGTCGACATATGGCGGCTCAACAGCGCCATGACCATCGAAATCCCCACGCTGCTGCCCATGTTGCGCGACAGGCTGAACACGCTGGCGCCCTCGGCACGATATTGTGGCGCCAGCGTGGCATAGGCCACGGTGCTCAGCGGCACGAAGATGAATCCGAGTCCGAAGCCTTGCAGCATGCCTGTCCATATCAAGGTAGTGGCCTGCACCGAGGTGTTGAAATAGGTCATCGCGTTCAAAGAGATGGCTGTGCAGCTCAGGCCTATCAGCAGCAGGATGCGCGCATCGAGGCGGTTGGCCAGCTGTCCTACCATCACCATCGCCAGCATCGTCCCCATGCCGCGCGGTGCCATAATCAGCCCCACATCCAGCACCGGGTAGCCGACCAGCGTCTGCAAGAAGGGGGGCAGCAGTGCCATGGTCGCCAGCAAGAGGATGCCGATGAAGAAGATGAACACCAGGCTTGTCATCAGGTTGCGGTCTCTGAAGATCTCCGGCGACAGGAAGGGGTGGGGAGTGCGCAAGGTGTGAATGATGTACATCCACAGCGCAGACCCCGCCAGGGCGGCGTACAGGAGTATTTCACGGGAGTCGAACCAGCCTTTGCCTTCACCGCGATCCATCAGCATCTGCAGGGCACCGATCATCAGTGCCAGCATGGTGAAACCGAATTTGTCGAAGGGGCGGTCGGAGCGCTCCGAATCCGGCATGAACAGCAGCATGGCAATGAAGGCGATGATGCCCAGCGGCAGGTTGATATAGAACACCCAGCGCCAGTTATACGATTCGGTCAGCCAGCCGCCGAGTGTCGGGCCGAGGATGGGGCCGATCATCACGCCCATGCCCCACATGGCCATTGCCTTGCCGTGTTTCTCCTTGGGGTTGATGTCCAGCATCGTGGCCTGGGCCATCGGTACCAGCGCGGCGCCGCAGCAGCCCTGCAACACTCTGAACAACACCATCTGCTCGATCGAGGTCGCCATGCCGCACAGCACGGAGGCCAGCGTGAAGCCCCCGACGGTGAACAGGAATAGATTCTTGCGGCCGAAGCGGCCCATCAGCCAGGCTGTAGGTAAGGTCATGATGGCGGAGGCCACGATGTAGGAGGTCAGAATCCAGGTGATCTGGTCCTGAGTTGCCGAGAGGCTGCCCTGCATGTGCGGCAGGGCCACGTTGGCAATCGTGGTATCCAGCACCTGCATGATGGTGGCCAGCATGATGGCAAAGGTGATCAGGCCACGAAAACGGACTTCCTTCGCAGGGGCGTGCGCCGCTTGCGAAGGCTGGAGATCAGATGTCCGCGGCGCGTCGTCTGCCGAGGTGGTGGAGGCTGTTGACATGACGGTTCTGCAAGCCTCAGTTCTGGGCGACCCAGGGCAGGGTGCGGGAGCGGCCAGTGTCGATGTTGACCACCGCACTCATGCCGGCGGACAGGGGCAGTTCGCCGTCATAGTCCTCCAGCGTGATGTTGACCTTGATGCGCTGCACGACCTTGATCCAGTTGCCGGAGCTGTTCTGGGCTGGCAGCAGGGAGAATTCCGCGCCGGTAGCTGGGGTGATGCCGTCCACCTGGGCCTGCCATTCCTGATCGGGGTAGGTATCGATGGTGACGCTCACCGGCTGGCCGGGGCGCACCCAGGTCAGGTCGGTCTCCTTGAAGTTCGCTTCCAGCCAGATGTGGCTGTCGTCGACCAGACTGAAGAGCTGGGCACCGGCCATGACGTACTCGCCTTCGTGCACCGAGACATTGGCGGCGATACCGTCAATAGGGGCGCGAATCTCCAGCTTGCTGATATCCAGGCGAATCTTGTCCAGTTCGGCCACGGCCTGCAGGAAGCGCGGGTGCTGTTCGGTCGGCATGGATGGATCGATCAGGCGGGCCTTGGCGACCTGCAATTCCTGCTGGCGCGCCTCCAATTCGTTCGCCGTGCTGCGCCAGGCGTACTCGGCCTGATCGAACTGAGCGGCGGGAATAGAGCGGGTTTCCACCAGGTGGCGGATGCGCTCCATCTCCTTGCGGCGGAACTCCACATCGTCCTCGGCCTTGCTGATGTCCAGCTGACTGTTGAGGATGTCGGCTTTCTCGCCCTCGATGCTCGCTCGGACATTGGCTATATTCGCTTCCGCCTTGGCCAGTGCGATACGGTAAGGCTCGTCGTCGATGCGGAACAGCAGCTGATCCTTGCTGACACGGTCGTTGTCGCGGGGAATGACCTCGATCACGCGCCCGGCAATCTCGCTGCTGATGGTGATGATGTCGTGTTTGACGTAGGCGTTGTCGGTGCTGACGTAGCGGCCGCCCTGCAGATATACATACAGCGACACGCCGGCGATCAATGCCGGAACCAGAAGCAGCAATAAAACGTGTCTAATAATGGCTAAAGCTTTCATGCTGTCATTGTCCTCATGACGTGAGTCTTCAAACTGTTGTTGGGTCGGTTTCTTCATTGGTGGTGGATGACGAGCACTGCGGGTGGGCCTCGCAGAGGTTGCCGCGAATGCGCAGCAGCACTGTCATGAATATTTCTTCTTCTTCAAGGCTGATGCCAGTCATTGCCTGCTTGCGCACCTTCTGACCGAGTTTGCTGAGCGAGGCTATCACCGTCCTGGCTTTTGGATTCAGGAATACGCGTTTGGCGCGACGATCGTCAGGATCGTCGCGACGTTCGATCCAGGACTCTACCTCCAGACGATCCAGATGGCGTGCCAGCGTGATGGGCGTGATGTCCATCAGGTGGGCCAGTGTCTTCTGCTGGACACCATCGTTGCGGAGCAGGTAGGCAAGCACCGACCACTGTGCACGCGTCAGCCCGATGTCGTGAGACTGGCGATCGAAACTCCAGCGCAGCAGACGGGCGACATCGTGGATGGCGAAGGCGAGACTCTTGTCAAAGTTGGTATTCATGATGAAGCACATTATAAGCTTGCTTACTATATTCGAACAAGAGCCGGTTCGAAGCCGTCACGTCGAGGTGGGTTGACGGTGTGGTTGCGTACATCGCCAACGATATAAATACGCTATGCTTCGGTTATCCTGTCATATGGCAAGAGAGTTGCTTAGCATTGAGGGAGTCCCAATGGAGGTTCGCATGATCTGTGACATTCTGATTATCGGCGGTGATGGAGATCTGGCGTTCCGCAAGCTCTACCCGGCACTTTACCATCTCGATCTGGATCAGTGCCTGCCTCCCTGCCAGCGTGTGATCAGCGTCTCGCGCAACGTCGCTTCCGCAGAGGGTTTTGCGGATAAGGTGCGCAACAAATTCATCAAATACACCGGTGGTGCGACGCTGGACGAAAAAGTGTGGTCCCGCTTCGCGGCGCGCCTGCAGCATATGGCGCTCAATGCCACGAGCGAGGCTGAGTTGGCTCTGCTGCGCAATCAGGTGTTTACCGACCCCACGCGTGACCTGATTGTGTATCTGGCTACTCCCCCAGCGATCTTCGCGTCAATCTGTCAGTCGCTGTGGGCCGTCGGACTGGTGCGCGACAACATGCGCATCGTCATTGAAAAGCCGCTGGGCAAGGATCGTGAAACCTTCCTGCAGATCAACACCAGCCTTGCCTCGCACTTCAAAGAAGAACAGATCTACCGGATCGACCACTACCTGGGCAAGGAAACGGTGCAGAATCTGTTGGCCATGCGCTTTGCCAATGCACTCTTCGAGCCACTGTGGAACGGCAACTACATCGATCATGTGCAGATCACGGCAGCGGAAACTGTCGGCGCCGAGGGGCGCTGGCAGTTCTATGATGAAGCGGGTGCGTTGCGTGACATGGTGCAGAATCATCTGCTGCAGCTCTTGTGTCTGGTGGCCATGGAGCCGCCAGCGTCACTGGAGCCTCACGCCGTGCACGATGAAAAACTGAAAGTGCTGCGTTGCCTGGCACCATTGACCGGGCGCGCAGTACAGGAACATACGGTGCGTGGTCAGTACGTTGCCGGCACCAGTGGTGGGCAGTCGGTGTCGGGTTATACGCAGGAGGAGGGAGCCCGCGCTGGAAGCACGACCGAGACCTTCGTTGCCATCAAAGCTGAAATCAAGAACTGGCGCTGGGCTGGTGTGCCGTTCTATCTGCGCACCGGCAAGCGCATGCAGAAACGCTTCTCGGAAATCGTGGTGCAGTTCAACGAGGTGCCCCATGCCCTCTTTTCCGAACAGATGCGTTCCGGCACCGCCAACCGTCTGGTGATTCGTCTGCAACCCGAGGAGGGGATACGCCTGCACCTACTCAATAAAGTGCCAGGTCTCGACGATGCCATGCCGCTGGAGATGGTCTCGCTCAACCTGTCACTGTCGGATGTCTTCACTCAGCGCCGTGTGCCGGATGCCTACGAGCGTCTGCTGTTGGATGTGATGCGGGGGAATTCCACGTTGTTCATGCGCGCCGATCAGGTCGAGGCAGCCTGGCAATGGATCGATGGAATCTCGGCAGGCTGGCAGACCGGGAAGCAGCGGCCTGTGCCGTATGTGGCGGGCAGCTGGGGACCTTCCGAAAGCATCGGGCTGATTGCCAGAGACGGCCGCAGCTGGCAGGAGTAGGGCATGAACTGGACGCTGCATCCCTTTGAGGAAAATCGGACGCTGGTGCCGCAGTTGGCGACGAGCATCGCGGAGACATTGGCAGAAGCGATCAGCCTCCGGGGCCGGGCGTCACTGGCCGTGTCTGGTGGCGGTACGCCCCGGACTCTGTTTGATGCGTTGGCGGTGATCGACATCCCCTGGTCCAGCGTGATGATCACCTTGGTAGACGAGCGCTGGGTGGATGACAACGACCCGGCGTCCAATGCCTTGCTGGTGCGCCGACACTTACTGCGATCACACGCGGCTGCGGCGCAATTCCTCGGGCTGAAGAATGCCGATCGCGATCCCGCGCTGGCCGTCGCTGCTGTGGACAAACTGCTGCGCGAGCAGCTGATGCCGTTGGATCTGGCGGTGCTTGGCATGGGGGAGGATGGCCATACGGCGTCATTCTTCAAGGATGCGGAGGGGCTAGACGCCGCGCTCGCGTCGGACACCCTGACAGCCTGTTGCGCCGTGCGCCCGCCGCGTGCGCCGCACGCGCGTATGACGTTGACACTGAACACCCTGCTGGCCTCGCGGCGGCTGCTCCTGCATATGGTCGGTGCCAGCAAGCTGGCCGTCCTGCACGAGGCGATGCAGCCAGGGCCGGTCAATGCATTGCCAGTGCGCGCGGTGCTGCATCAGCAGCGGCGGCCCTTGGAAATCTATTACGCCACGCGTGAGTAGGAGAGAGCCATGCATCCCGTCATCGAGAGAGTGACCAACGCCATTGTCGCGCGCAGCCTGGAATCGCGGCGCCATTATCTGCTGCGCATGCAGCGCACCCGTGAGTTGCTGCCACCGAGACGCACGTTGTCGTGCGGCAATCTGGCCCATGGTTTCGCCGCCTGCGGTGCTCAGGACAAGCAGACGATTCGGCTGATGCAGAGTGCCAATCTCGGTATCGTTACGGCCTTCAACGACATGCTTTCCGCCCATCAGCCTCTCGAAACCTATCCCGATTTCATCAAGACGGTGGCGCGGGAGATGGGTTCCAGCGCGCAGGTGGCGGGCGGCGTGCCGGCGATGTGTGACGGTGTGACACAGGGCCAGCCTGGCATGGAGCTGAGCCTGTTCAGCCGCGACGTGATTGCCATGGCGACGGCCGTCAGTCTCAGCCACAACCTCTTCGATGGGGTGCTGTGTCTGGGTGTCTGCGACAAGATCGTTCCCGGCATGCTGATCGGCGCGCTGCAGTTTGGTCATCTCCCGGTCGGCTTCATTCCGGCCGGCCCGATGCCCTCAGGCATTCCCAATAAAGACAAGGCCATGGTGCGGCAGCGCTACAGCCAGGGGCTGGCGAGCAAAGAGGAGCTGCTGGCCGCAGAGGCGGCGTCCTATCACAGCCCCGGCACCTGCAATTTCTACGGCACCGCCAACAGCAATCAGGTGTTGATGGAAATGCTGGGCGTGCAACTGCCGGGCGCCTCTTTCATCAACCCTGATAATCCGTTGCGCGCCGCGCTGACACGGGAAACCGTGCTGCGGGTCATCGCAGCCGCCGATGTACACGGAGCGCATGTGCCGCTCTCGGCCATGGTGACGGAGCAGAGTCTGGTCAATGCACTAGTGGGGCTGCTGGCCACTGGGGGATCCACGAATCACACGCTGCACCTGATCGCCATTGCCCACGCTGCTGGCATTCAGCTGACCTGGCAGGATTTCGATGCCCTGTCCCAGGTGACGCCATTGCTGGTGCGGGTCTATCCCAACGGCGAGGCCGACGTGAACGCCTTTCAGGAGGCGGGCGGCATGGCTTTTCTGGTGCGCGAACTGCGCGCCGCCGGGCTGCTCAATGAAGACGTGCAGACGCTCATGGGCAAGGGTCTCGACGCCATGGAGTGCGCTCCGCAACTCAATGCTGATAGCAAACTGCAGTGGCAACGGCACACGGCGCCATCGACGCGCAGTGACGTGCTGCGTCCCGTCACGAGTCCCTTCGATCACCACGGCGGGTTGCGGGTGATCCACGGCAATCTCGGTGAGGGCATCATCAAGACCTCGGCGGTCAAGGAACAGCACCGGCGTGTGCAGGCCCCTTGTGTGATCTTTGACGATCAGGATGCGCTGGCGGCTGCATTGCAGCGTGGTGAGTTGCAGCGTGACTTCATCGCTGTGGTGCGGTTTCAGGGGCCGAAAGCCAATGGCATGCCCGAGTTGCATCAGCTGACGCCGCCTCTCGGCGCCTTGCAGGATCAGGGTTTCAAGGTGGCTTTGGTGACAGACGGGCGCATGTCGGGCGCGTCGGGCAAGGTGCCGGCTGCCATCCACATGAGTCCGGAGGCGCTGGACGGCGGGCCGCTGGCGCTGCTGCGTGATGGTGACATCCTCAGCCTGGACGCCGACGCGGGGACGCTGGAGGTGTTGTTGAGCGCCGAGGAGCTGGCATCGCGGACACCGCAGGTGCTGGTGCTAGGCGAAGAGGAAATGCTATTGAGAAGCACGCTGGGGCGCAATCTGTTCGAGTGCTTCAGGAATGACACGAGCCCGGCGCGGGCGGGCGCCTCGGTCTTCGGTGGGAGCGTGCCTGCACGCGATTAGTTGCTGTGTTCAATCGCGTGCAGGCACGCTCCCACAACTGCGGGGACATCTATGCTACATGAGGAAATGACAATGAAAACACTGAGTGGAACGCTGCGCGCCGTGCGGGTGCTGCCGGTGCTGATCGTGCAATCCGAGGCCGAGGCGCTGGCGGTCACGGGAGCCCTGGCTGCCGGTGGTTTGAACGCGGTCGAGATCACATTGCGGACTCCCGCAGCGTTGGCGGCCATCGCCGCAGTCAAGAAGGCGCGGCCGGATTTTATTGTCGCGGCAGGAACGGTGCGAACCGTGGCCGATATGCGCGCCGTTGCTGCAGCGGGCGTGGACTTCGCCGTCAGCCCTGGCTTCACACCAGCGCTGTCTGCGTGCGCGCGCGAACTGCAATTACCATTTCTGCCAGGGGTGTGTACGCCTTCTGAAGTGATCGCAGGCACAGAGAGTGGGCACACCAGCTTCAAATTGTTTCCCGCCGAGGCTGTGGGAGGGATGGCTCTGCTCAAGGCCCTGGCGTCGCCGTTTGCGGGCATCGAATTTTGCCCGACCGGCGGCATTGGTCCACACAATTTCCTCGACTATCTCTCTTTGCCGAATGTAGTGTGCATAGGAGGATCATGGATGGTGGACAGTGCACTCATTCGGCAGGGCAACTGGGAGCAGATTGAGATACTGACTCGCGCGTGCGTCTCCGTGCTGAGCAATTAATGGGGGTGCAAGCCATGAGGAGACATTTGTGAGTCTGCAACAAGCGCCGGATCAGTCCGCTGGCTGGCACATCGTCGCCGACATCGGTGGCACCAACGCGCGCTTCGCGCTCGCCAATCAGGCTGCGGCGCCATTGCAGTGCGTCAGCGTTTATCGTTGCGCCGATTTTGTGCGTTTCGAGGATGCCCTGGAGGCTTATCAAGAAAGCGTTCGGGAGCGATCTGCCCCACAAGTGCTCAGCGTCTGTCTCGCTGTGGCCGCCACGGTGCACAAGGATCTGATCAGTCTCACCAATTATCCCTGGCAATTCAGCCGTCGTGCGCTGCAGGCTGCGCTGGGTGTCCCGGTTCACGTTCTCAACGATTTCACCGCGCATGCCCTGTGTCTGCCGTTGCTGGGCGACGCGGATGTGCAATGGTTGCGCCGCGCGCCAGGCCGCCCCCATGCGGCAGCGCGAACGATCGCGGGCCCCGGTACCGGTTTCGGTGGCGCGACATTGACGGCGGCGGGGGAAGTGGTGGAGTCTGAGCCAGGGCACTGTTCGTTTGCACCAGTCACTGAGCACGAATTGCGGCTCCTGCAGGTGTTGTGGCGGCGTTATCCGCGTATCTGCGTGGAGCAACTGCTTTCTGGCCCGGGCCTTGCAAATCTGTATTGGGCCAACGCCGTGCTCGGTGGTAATCCCCGGGAGCTGGGGGCGGCCGACATAGTCAGCGCGGCGCAGCACGGAGACGCACTGGCGCTGCAGACGTTGCGGGATTTCTCCGGCATTCTGGGTTCCGTGTGCGGTGACATCGCCCTCTCAATGGGCAGTCTGGGTGGTTTTTATCTAACGGGTGGAGTGTTGGAAAAATTGGGTGCCTTGTTTGATCAGACATTGTTCATGACACGCTTCGTCGATAAAGGTGCCTTCCAGAGCTGGTGCTCGGAAGTGCCGGTGGCGCGTGTGACGCTGGCCTGGCCAGGACTGCTGGGATGTGCCCGTCATGCCCGTCTACAGACACAGATATCTAGAGGCAGAAATCCGGCGGACATAGAGGTTCCACATGCCCCTTGAGGAGACTTTGCACGCAGTCGATCCTGGATATGCTGCGTTGCTCTCGGGTTGCGCACAACTCCGTGGTGATGAGGTACGGCAGCTCAATGAGTTGCTGTCTTTGCATGGCATTGCGAGCGAATACATCGAGTACTCCGGCAGCGTAGTGCAGATTCCCCTCGCTGAACGCGTGGACATTCTGGAGTTCAAGGGCGTCAGGTTGTTTACGGACGAGAGTCTGGACCGCGAATTGCTTGCCGCTCAGACACTGGAGTTGACACATCGGCCCTGGCAGTCACTGTTGCCCCCGGTAGTGGTGCTGACCCCGGGCGGTTGCGAGAGTGTGGCCCTCAATTTTACCGAGACAGACCTCAACCTGGAGTGGCAGTGGAGCATAGTCTGCGAGGACGGCCGCTTGCTGACACAGAGTTTTCGGCCGCAGGACCTGCCGGAGTCGTCGACGCAGACTCTGCAAGGTCTGAGCTACAGTCGCCGTCTCCTGAATCTGTCGCCGTTTCATGACGGTTCTCTGCCTCCGGGTTACCACCGCCTGACGCTGCAGTGTGCAACGACTCCCGGAGCTGGCGAGCAGAGCATCCCATTGATCGTCGCGCCGGCGCGTTGTTTCGAACCCGCGTGGGTGCTGGAAGGCCAGCGCCTGTGGGGTTTCTCCGTGCAACTTTACAGCCTGCGCTCGGAGCGGAACTGGGGCATTGGCGACTTGACGGACCTGCAGGAGTTGATTCGCCTGGCGGCGCAGAAGGGCGCTAGCTTCCTGGTGCTCAATCCCTTGCATGCCCTCGATCTGCGGAATCCGGACAACTGCAGCCCTTACAGTCCCAACGACAGACGACGCCTGAATCTGCTTTATATCGATCCCGCTCAGGAAGAAGAATTCCATGCCAGTGCGTTAATTCACGCAGGCGAAGCGGTCGAGCGACGTTTGAGTTTGCAACGTCGCTTGCAGCAACGTGAGGCAATCAATTATCGTGCGGTCGCAGAATTGAAGCTGGCCGTGCTCCTGCCAATGTTTTTGTACTTTCTTGAGCATCATCTGGCGACAGGCAGTGCACGGGCGCTGCGCTTTGAAACGTTCGTGGTGGAGCAGGGCGCGTCTTTGCAGGCTTTCGCCGAACACGAGGCGGTGCGCTGGTCAGGGTTTGCAGAGGGTGTCGACGATCCGCGTTTCACGCTCTACACGCAATGGCTGGCAGAGATGCAGCTGGAGGCCTGTCAGCGTCTGGCGACCGAACTTGGCATGCGTATTGGATTGATCCGCGATCTTGCCGTGGGCGGCGATGGCGGCGGGGCAGAAGTCGTCCTCAACAAGGGCCTGTTCTGCGAGCGGGCGAGTATCGGTGCTCCGCCGGATCCGCTGGCGCCACAGGGGCAGAACTGGGGGCTGCCGCCACTAGAACCCCTGCAGCTGCAGCGCAGTGGCTACAGCCACTTCATAGAACTGTTGCGGACGAATATGGCCCACTGTGGCGCCTTGCGTATCGATCATGTGATGGCGCTGATGCGCTTGTGGTGGTGTCCGCGTTTTCCGGGGCGTGGCACCGGGGCCTATGTGCATTACCCGGTCGATGATCTGTTTGCCCTGTTGCGCCTGGAGAGTGTGCGCAACCGCTGCATGGTGATTGGCGAGGATCTGGGTGTCGTGCCGCCGCAGGTGCGTGAGTACCTGAATTCGTCGGCCGTGTTTTCGAACGTATTGTTCTATTTCGAGAAGTACGACGGCTTCAAATTCCGCCGTCCGGAGCACTACAAAACCCGCGCGCTGGCGATGGTGGCCAATCACGACGTGCCAACACTAGCGGCCTGGTGGAATTGTGCAGACTTGCGCTTGCGTCATCAGCTGGGGTTGATTCCCACGGAAGCCGCATTGGAAGAACAGACGCAGTGGCGCGGCGTAGAAAAGCGCCAGGTGCTGCAGTGGCTGGGTGAGCAGTGGTTGTTGCCGCCGCAGTGGCAGGGGGACTGTACGCTGCGGCCCTTCGACAATGAATTGTGCGCGGCGATTTTGCGCTGCTGTGCGCGCAGCAGTGCCCAGCTCCTGTCGGTGCAACTGGAGGACTTGGCGCTGTTGGAAACGCCCGTGAATATTCCGGGCACCAGTACCGAATATCCGAACTGGCGTCGAAAATTACCGATCGCTCTGTCGGAGCTGATTGATTCGCCGACAGGTCGAGACCTGCTGAGCGGCTTCGCTCTGGAGCGTGTGCTTCCAGAGGCGACCCAGGCGCGCGTGCGCAGCCAGCCAGCACCATGAACAAGAACAGGACAAGGTTGATGAGCAGTTCCGCAGTCACTAAAAGTACCGCAGTCACGAAAAGTACCAAAGTCACGGACAGCACCAAAGTCACGAACAGCCCCGCGTCACCAGCATTGCTGCTGAGCGCGGCAGATCTGTATTTATTCAGTCGCGGTGAGCAGGAGCATGCCTATCGTTTCATGGGGGCCAACTCGCGCACTGTCGACGGTGTCGATGGAGTGCTGTTTGCCGTCTGGGCGCCTGCCGCCAGAAACGTAGCGGTGGTCGGTGATTTCAATCACTGGCAGCCACAGGCTCATGTCATGCACCGGCATGCCGGCTTCGGGGTCTGGGAGTTGTTTGTGCCAGGCGTTCGCGCGGGCATGCATTACAAGTATCACATCATCGGTGAGCACGGGCAGTTGCAGCCGTGGAAGGCCGATCCTTACGCGCAGGCCATGCAGCTGCGCCCCGACAATGCGTCGACGGTGCCGGATGCCACAGTCTATGAATGGCAGGATGCGGCGTGGCTTGAGAGACGCCGTAGCGGGGCTCTCCATGCCGAGTCGATGCTCATCTACGAGGTGCACGCCGGTTCGTGGCGGCGCCACGCGCATGACAGCACCTTTCTCGATTACCACCAGCTGGCCATACAGCTGGTAGCTTATGTCAAGGAGATGGGGTTTACGCACATTCAGCTGATGCCCATCAGTGAATTTCCCTTTGATGGTTCTTGGGGATATCAACCTATCGGTCTCTTTGCGCCTACGCGCCGCTTCGGCACTCCAGAGCAATTCCGTTTCTTCGTCGATCATGCGCACCAGCAAGGTATTGGTGTATTGCTGGATTGGGTGCCTGCACATTTTCCTTCCGACGAACACGGTCTGTGTCGTTTCGATGGCAGTTGTCTGTACGAACACGCCGACCCGCGCCAGGGTTTTCACCCGGATTGGAACACGCTGATTTTCAATTATGGCCGCTCCGAGGTGTTCAGCTATCTGCTCAGCAATGCGATGTACTGGCTGGAGGAGTTTCATATCGACGGGCTGCGGGTCGATGCCGTCGCCTCCATGCTGTACCTGAACTACAGTCGCAAGGACGGCGAGTGGTTGCCCAACCATTATGGTGGCATTGAGAATCTGGAAGCGATTCATCTGTTCCGGGAGATCAACGAACGCGCCTATCGCAAATATCCTGGCATCGCGATGATTGCAGAGGAATCCACGGCGTGGCCGGGTGTCACTGAATTCACCTCGCGCGGCGGGCTTGGCTTCGGCTTCAAGTGGAATCTGGGCTGGATGAACGACACGCTGCGCTATATGGCGCGCGATCCGATTCATCGCAAGTATCATCACTCGGACATGAGTTTTGGTCTGCTCTATGCGTTTTCCGAGAGCTTCATTCTGGCGCTCAGTCACGATGAGGTCGTCCACGGCAAGCGCGCACTGCTGGAGAAAATGCCGGGCGATGATTGGCAGAAATTTGCCAACCTGCGCGCGTATCTGGGCTTCATGTGGGCGCACCCTGGCAAGAAATTACTCTTCATGGGCAGCGAGTTTGCGCAGCGTCGGGAATGGAGTCACGACAGGAGCCTCGACTGGCACCTGCTGGAACACGCCTCGCATCGCGGCGTGCAGCAATTGGTGCGCGACTTGAATCGCGTCGCCGCGCGCGTGGCTGCATTGCATGAGTTGGATGATGACCGCGCCGGGTTCGAATGGGTGGATGCCGACGGTGATGGACGCTGCATCTTTGCCTTCCTGCGCAAGGGCCATGGCTCCACCGTGCTCGCGGTGTGCAACATGACGCCCACACTGCATACGGATTTTTGTGTGGGTGTGCCAGGCCCAGGTTTGTACCGGGAATTGATCAACACCGATGGCAGTGACTACGGAGGCAGTGGTGCTGGCAATCTGGGTGGCGTGTGTGCGCGGCCGGTGCCCAGTCATGGCCGCGAGTGGTCGCTGCATATCACGGTGCCACCGCTTGCGACACTGATATTTGAATTGGACAACTCTTGATATGAAACAAACCGCAACACTCCTGCCGGGACTTCCATATCCACTCGGCGCCACCTGGGATGGTGATGGAATCAACTTCGCGTTGTTTTCCGCCCATGCTGAAAGGGTCGAGCTATGCCTGTTTACGCCCGATGGCGGGCGGGAGCTGCAGCGACTGGTGTTGCCGGAGCTGAGCAATCAAGTGTGGCATGGCTATCTGCCGAAGGCTGCGCCGGGAACGGTTTATGCGTATCGGGTGCATGGTCCGTGGCAGATTCATCTCGGTCATCGCTTCAATGCCAACAAACTCCTGTTGGACCCTTACTGCCGACAGCTGTGCGGAAAATTTATCTGGTCGGATACCCACTACGCGTTTGACATCAGTCATCACGACAAAGACATGAAGCTCGACAAGCGTGACAACAAGGCGTTCATGCCCAAGTGTGTTGTCGTGGCGGATACACATGGCAGCACGCTGCGTACGCACCGCATTCCGGCGGGCAGAACCGTGTTGTATGAAACTCACCTGAAAGGTTACACCATCGCTCACCCTGGCATTCCACCGGAGCTGCGCGGCAAATTTGCCGGCATGGCACACCAGGAGGTGATCGGCTATCTGAAAGCGCTCGGTATTACCAGTGTCGAGTTGTTGCCCATACAGAGTTTCATCACGGAATCGTTTCTGCAGGACAAGAATCTCACCAACTACTGGGGCTACAACCCGCTGTGCTTCTTCGCTCCGCATCAGGATTACTTGAGTGGCAACTCCATCCTGGAGGTTCGTCATATGGTGGAGGCGTTCCACGACGCCGGGATCGAGGTCATCCTCGACATCGTGTTCAACCATACCGCCGAGGGAGGAAGGCTCGGGCCATCACTGTCTTTCCGTGGTATCGATAATCTGTCCTATTACCGCCTGCAACCGGAAGACAAACGCTTTTACATCAATGACACCGGATGCGGGAACACGCTCAATCTGATGCACCCGCGCGTGGTGCAACTGATCATGGACAGTCTGCGTTACTGGGCGATTACCATGCAGGTCGATGGGTTTCGTTTCGATCTCGCGCCCGTACTGGGGCGGGAATCTTACGGCTTCGATCAGGGCAGTGGCTTCTTCGACACCGTGCAGCAGGATCCTGCGCTGGCGGGCATCAAGCTGATCGCTGAGCCGTGGGACATCGGCCCCGGTGGGTATCAACTGGGGCGCTTTCCGCCCGGATGGAGCGAATGGAACGACCGCTATCGTGACACCGTGCGCCGCTTCTGGCGCGGTGATGCTGGCGTGCTTCCCGAGTTCGCGAGACGCCTGCATGGTTCCAGCGATATCTTCGAACGTGATGGGCGCCGTCCCTCCGCGAGCGTCAATTTCGTGACCAGTCACGACGGCTTCACGCTCAATGATCTGGTCAGTTACCGTGAACGTCACAACGAGATCAATGGTGAGGAAAATCAGGACGGCCATCGCGAGAATTACAGCGACAATTTTGGTGTCGAGGGCCCGACGCGCGACACCACCGTCAACGTGTTGCGCCTGCGCCAGCAGAAGAATTTTCTGTGTACGCTGTTACTCTCTCAGGGCACGCCCATGTTGCTGGGGGGAGATGAGTTCTGTCGCACGCTGAGCGGCAACAACAACGCCTACTGCCAGGACAACAGCATCAGCTGGATGAACTGGAGTGCCATCGGCAGTGACGCACGTCAGCAACAAACTTTTACCGCTTACCTCACCGCGCTGCGCAATCGTTTCTCTTATCTGTTCTTCGAACGTTACGTGCATGAGCCATTGCGTCCCAATGATCCCGAGATTGACTGGTACAACAGTGGCGGCGAGCGCATGCAGAGCAGCCACTGGCAGGAGCACCACGCCAGGACGCTGGGTTGCATGTTGAGTGGTAACGATCCGGCGACCGGACTGCGCACCCAGCTATTGATTGTGTTTCATGCCGACCGAGTCGCGCAGGCGTTCCGCTTGCCCGCCATGCCCGGTGTCATGAACTGGGAGCTCCTCTTGGATACCGGTCTGCAGTCTGGCATTCCCGACAGCGAGAACAGTACCGTCATGCAACGTCTGAATTTGTTTTCCTGTTCCACCGTCGTGCTGCTGGCGCGCGGCGAGGGTGCTTCCTGATCCACCCAGATTTCATACAGCAGAGGTATTCGTCATGAGTAGTGATTCCGACAGTTCTGCAGCTGGCAAGCCAGTTTCAAGCTCATTTTCAACTCCAGTCTCAACCCTCGTCTCGACCTCGGTCTCGGCACAATGGCTGGGCCTGGACAGCGGCGCGCTGGCCACCGATCTGGACCGGCATTTCCATCTGACTCTCGGGCGCGATGAAGGCGGCAACAGTCATCACTATCTGTACAACGCTGCCGCGCTGACCGTGCGCGATCGCCTGGTGGAGCGCTGGCGCGCGACACGCATTCGCTATCTGGAAGAGCGTCCGAAACGAGTGGCTTACCTGTCACTGGAGTTTCTGATGGGACGCACGCTGACCAACGCCGTGCTTAATCTCGACATGGAGGAGTCGCTACGCAATGCGTTGTATCGCTATGGGGTTTCGCTGGAAGAACTGGCGGAGGAGGAACGTGATGCCGGGCTGGGCAACGGCGGCCTCGGTCGGCTCGCCGCCTGTTTCCTGGACAGTTGCGCGACGCTCGGCCTGCCGGTGACCGGTTATGGCATCCGCTATGACTATGGCATGTTTCACCAGCGCATCGAACACGGTCATCAGGTAGAGTGCCCGGATCACTGGCTTGAGCGCGGCAACCCCTGGGAATTCGAGGCGCCGCAAGACACGCGCCGGGTGAAATTCTATGGTCGGGTGGAAGCACTGTCTGACACCGATGGTGGCACAGCCAGAGCCTGGGTAGACTCCGAGGATGTACTCGCCGTGCCCTATGACATGCCCATTCCAGGTTTCCGCAACAACACCGTCAATACCTTGCGTCTGTGGCATTCCATGGCCACTGAAGAATTCAATCTGCACGAATTCAATGCCGGTGGCTACGCCGAGGCCGTCGCGGCCAAGAACCAGGCCGAACAGATTTCGATGGTGCTTTATCCCAATGACGTCAGTGAGAATGGCAAGGTCCTGCGTCTGCGGCAACAGTACTTCCTTTCTTCCGCCAGCCTGCAGGATGTGCTGGCGCGCTGGTTGTTGCGCAACGGAGGCAATTTTGCGGAATTCTCAGCCTACAATTGTTTTCAACTCAACGATACTCATCCGTCCATCGCCGTCGCCGAACTTATGCGCCTGCTGATCGATGAGCAGGGCTTGCAGTGGGACGAGGCCTGGCATATCACCACCGCGACCATGGCCTACACCAATCACACGCTGTTGCCGGAGGCGCTGGAGCGCTGGCCGGTGCGCATGTTTCGCAAGATGTTGCCGCGCATTTTGGAGATCATCTTCGAGATCAATGCCCGCTTCCTGGCGGAAGTGTCGGCGCGCTGGCCCGGCGATATGCAGAAACAGCAGGAGCTGTCGCTGATCGAGGAGGGGCCGGACCCGCATGTGCGCATGGCGCATCTGGCCATTGTCGGCAGTTACTCTGTGAACGGTGTCGCGCAGTTGCATACCGATTTGCTGAAGGAGGGTCTGTTCCAGAATTTTTACGCACTGTGGCCGTTCAAGTTCAACAACAAGACCAACGGTGTGACTCCACGGCGCTGGCTGGCCTTCTGCAATCCACGTCTCGCGAAACTGATCAGTGCCACCATCGGCGAGCAATGGCTGACCGATCTCGATCAACTTGTCGGCCTCAAACCCTGTGCTGAAGATGCTGATTTTCGCGCCGCCTGGGGCGCCATCAAGGTAGCGAACAAGAAGGTGCTGGCGACGATGGTGCAGAATTGCTGCGGGGTGGAGTTCGATACTGCGATGCTGTTCGATGTGCAGGTCAAGCGCATTCACGAGTACAAGCGGCAACTGCTCAACGTGCTGCATGTGATACACCTGTATGAGCGCATCAAGCGCGGCGATACCGCTGGCATGGTGCCACGTTGCGTGTTGATCGGTGGCAAAGCGGCGCCGGGCTATTTCATAGCCAAACTGATTATCAAGCTGGTCAACAACGTGGCCGATGTGATCAATCGCGACGCTGACGCCAGACCCTTGCTGCGTGTTGCCTTCCTGCCCAACTACCGTGTCACCGCCATGGAGGTGATCTGTGCAGGGGCAGATCTCTCCGAGCAGATATCTACGGCGGGCAAGGAGGCCTCCGGTACCGGCAACATGAAGTTCATGATGAATGGCGCAATCACCATCGGCACACTTGACGGCGCCAATATCGAGATTCGGGATGCAGTGGGGGCAGAGAATTTCTTTTTGTTCGGCGTGCAGTCGCATGAGGTGGCCGAGGTGCGTAGACGCTATGATCCAGCACAGATAATCGCTGCTGATCGCGATCTTGCCGCCGTGATGGCGATGCTGGAGGCAGGTGCGTTCAATGCCGACGAACCAGGATTGTTTGCGCCGATCATTGACAGCATTCGCAATCCTCAGGATCAATGGTTGACGGCGGCCGATTTCAGCGGCTATGTCGACGCGCAACGCCGTGCGGGAATGTTGTTTCATGATCAGGCCCAGTGGCAACGTGTCAGTGTTTTGAACACGGCATCAAGCGGGCATTTTTCCAGTGACCGTACGATAAGCAGCTATGCAAAGGATATCTGGCACCTGCCGCCACCTGCCAGCGCTTGAACCGGGTCGGCACAGCCTGAAAGTTTCACCGCGAATTTTTAACAGGGCTCTTCAACGAGAGCTTTCAACAGGGTTTTAAACAGGGTTCTAAACAGATAGTCTCATGACGAGGAGTTCACAATGGAATCAGGTCCGCGTTACGTCAGTAAACTAACCCGCAACACCTATGCTCTGATTCTGGCGGGCGGGCGTGGTTCGCGCCTGCACGAGCTGACAGACTGGCGTGCCAAGCCTGCGCTGTTCTTCGGCGGCAAGTTCCGCATCATCGATTTTCCGCTCTCCAACTGTATCA
Organism: Gammaproteobacteria bacterium; assembly: GCA_030645995.1. Lineage (GTDB taxonomy): Bacteria > Pseudomonadota > Gammaproteobacteria > Pseudomonadales > Pseudohongiellaceae > UBA5078. The sequence goes on from JAUSMU010000049.1 coordinate 19,871, forward strand.
ACTCGGGTGTGCGGCGAGTCGGCGTGGTGACGCAATACAAGGCCCACTCTCTGATCAAACATCTGGTACGCGGCTGGGGCCATTTCAAGAAGGAACTGGGGGAGGGCGTAGAAATTCTGCCTGCCTCACAGCGGCAGTCTGACAACTGGTACATGGGCACGGCGGATGCGGTGTTTCAGAACATCGATATCATTCGCGGTGAGATCCCGGAGTATGTGATGGTGCTCTCCGGTGATCACATCTACCGCCAGGACTATGGTGAAATGCTGGCCTTCCACGCCGAACACGACGCCGATATGACGGTGTCCTGCATGGAGGTGCCACTGGAAGAGGCGGCGGGCAATTTCGGCGTGATGAGCGTGGACCGCAATCATCGTATCCTCGGTTTCCAGGAAAAACCTGCTTCGCCACAGCCCGTGCCGGACAATCCTGAAATGTGTCTGGCTTCGATGGGCAACTATGTCTTCAAGACCGAGTTCCTGTTTGAACAGCTGCGGCGCGATGCAAAGACCGCAGGATCGGATCACGATTTCGGCAAGAACATCATTCCCTCGATCATTGCGGACCACAAGGTGTTCGCTTATCGCTTCGTCGATCCAGCTTCTGATCAGAAGGCCTACTGGCGCGATGTGGGCAGCCTGGATTCCTACTGGCTGGCCAATATGGAACTCGTGGAACCTTCACCGCCCTTGAACCTCTATGATCCGCGCTGGCCGATCTGGACCTTCCAGGAGCAGCTGCCCCCCGCCAAGTTTGTGTTCGACGACGACGACAGGCGCGGTTGCGCCATCGATTCCATGGTGTCGAGCGGCTGTATTATTTCCGGCTCGACGGTGCGAAAATCGCTGCTGTTTTCGAACGTGCGCATCCATTCATACTCTGTGATCGAACAGGCTGTGGTGCTGCCGGACGTGGTCATCAAGCGCCACTGCAAGTTGCGCAAGGTCATCATCGATCGCGGGTGTACCATTCCGGAGGGGAGCGTGATCGGTTACGACAAGAAGGAAGATGTGAAGAATGGGTTTCGGGTGTCGCCCAAGGGCGTCACCCTGGTCACTCGCGAGATGCTGGGCCAGTCGGTCGGCAGTATCTGAACCAGATATTTGAGAAAGAAAGCACATGCACATAGCAATGATTGCCGCCGAGAACGGGGCATTGATCGGCGGCAAGGTCGGTGGCATCGGGGACGTGATCCGCGATGTACCACTGGCACTGGCCGCACTTGGCCATCAGGTATCGGTGCTGACGCCGGGTTACGGAGTGCTGGCCCTGCAGAATCCGTCTGTCCTGCTCGGTACCGTCACGGTCAATTTCTGCGGACATCCTGAGGTTGTCGAGGTGTTCAAGGTGGAGGCGCGCGCCGACGCGCCGACCGCTGTCACGCGCAAGAAGGCGGGCAAGGCTGCGGGTGTCACGCATTACGTGCTGGAGCACCCTTTGTTCGGCGCCTGTGGTGCCGGCTCCATCTACTGCAATGATCATTACGGGCCGTTTGCCACCGATGCCCACAAATTTGCGCTCTATTGCGTGGCCGTCTGTGAGTTGTTGCGGACGCACAAGCTGGGCGCGGTGGATGTCCTGCATCTGCACGACTGGCACGCGGCGTTGCTGGCGATACTGCGTCGCTATGCCACTGCGTATCAGGCCTTGCGCTGTATTCCTGTGGTTTACACCATCCACAATCTCTCGCTGCAGGGAGTCCGACCGCTCTCTGGAGACGGGTCTTCGTTGCACAGCTGGTTTCCCGATCTGGTGCCGGACCTCTCTTGTATCCAGGACCCTCGGCATTGGGATTGCGTCAATCTGATGCGTGCCGGCATTCTGCTCGCGGATCGCGTGCACGCCGTATCACCGAGCTATGCCCGGGAGATTCTGGTGCCGACAGATCTGGCACACGGTTTCATCGGCGGTGAAGGATTGGAAAGTGATCTGCAGAAGCTTGATTCCGCCGGGCGCCTGATCGGCATCCTCAATGGTTGCGATTATGAGCATGCTCCTGCACCAAGGCGCTCGCGGGCTCAGCTGCTGGATCTCATCGAGCGCTGTCTGCTGAGCTGGGTGGGCGACAGGGAACAGGTGCCTGCCGCGCATTTCTACGCCCAGTTGCGGCTGGCCCAGTGGCGCCGCCGCCGCCGTCCGGTCACTGTCACACTGACCTCGGTTGGCCGCATCACCGGACAGAAATGCCGATTGCTGCGCGAACCGGTGGCGGTGACCAAGGGGGCCACGTCATCGCCGACCACCGCACTGACGATAACTGCCCTGGAGCGTCTGCTGCAGGATCTGGGTGATGGCGTTTTCATCATGATCGGAAGTGGTGACGAGGCCTACGAGCATTTCTTCACCTCGGCCATGGCTCGTCATGAAAATTTCCTGTATCTGCGCGGCTTCTCCGAGGAGCTGGCCGATGCGCTGTACAGCGCCGGAGACTTGTTTCTGATGCCGAGCAGCTACGAGCCCTGCGGGATCAGCCAGATGCTGGCAATGCGTGCCGGCACCCCCTGTATCGTGCATCACGTGGGCGGATTGAAGGACACCGTGCAGCACGGCGTCAACGGCTTTGGTTTCGACGGTGACACGCCCGGGCGACAGGCCGAGAACATGCTGGAGACGGTCAGACAGGCGTGTGCCACCATTGCGCGGCCCGCGCCATGGCAAAAAATCCGACGCGCGGCAGCGGACAGTCGCTTTTCCTGGGACGTCGTGGTACGTCGCTATGTCGATGAGCTGTATGCTTCTTGAAGCTGACCTATGCCCGCATCCGTCCATCGCCTGATCCCCTTCATCTTCGTGTTCGTCTGGAGCACCGGCTTCATCGTCGCACGTTATGCGATGCCTTATGCCGAGCCAATGACGTTCCTGTTCCTGCGTTTCAGCGGCGTGGTTGTCTGCATGTTACCCGTGGCACTGTTGTGGCGGGCCAGATGGCCCTCATTGTCTCAGGCTGGCCACATCGCGCTGGCGGGTCTGCTGCTGCAGACGGGTTATCTGGGCGGAGTCTGGGCCTCCGTCAAGCTGGGCATGTCGTCGAGCCTTGCCGCCCTGATCATGGCACTGCAGCCGATCATCACCGCCTGGCTGGCGGCAATGGTCGCGGAGAAAGTGTCGATGCGGCAATGGCTGGGCTTGCTTGCCGGGTTCGGTGGTGTCGCGCTGGTGGTGATGGCGAAATTCTCGCTGATCGGCCTCACTCTTGAAAGTCTGAGCCTCGCGGGTATCGCGCTCGCCAGCATTACTGTCGGCACGCTGTATCAGAAGCGCTACTGTCCTGACTTCGATCTGCGTGCTGGCTCGGTCATTCAGTTCGGTGCCGCGGCCCTGCTGTGTGTGCCGTTAATGTTTTTGTTCGAGACCCGGCAGATCGACTGGCAACCGGCGCTGGTGGCATCGTTGCTGTGGTCGGTGCTGGCGCTGTCGATCGGGGCCATCACCCTGCTGTTCATCATGATCCGCGACGGTGCGGCGACCCGCGTCACCAGCTATCTCTATTTGACACCGCCGTTGACGGCCCTGATGGCGTGGGTATTGTTCGCCGAGCCGATAACGCCAACCACACTTGCGGGCACGGCTTTGACCGTGGTGGCGCTGTGGCTGGTGACGCATAGGTCTGTGGGCTCTGTTGTGGATTCTGCGGATAGTATCGCTGGCAGGCCAGCTCCCACAGTGCCGCGTCGCGGCTGACCGTGCTTTCTAGCCTTTTTCGGCAGAAAGCGCTATAACTCCGGCTCGTTCAGTCACCCCTGCGAGGAATTCATGATTCGCCTATATATCCTTGTTATCAGCGCCTTTTTGCTGGTCGGCTGTTCGGACAATTCTCCCGGCACACCTGCTACCGTCGGTTATGAGCAGGTCGAGACGGTCACCGGCAGTGCGGATGACATCGTCATTCCATACAAGAAATTCGTCTATGACAATGGCCTGACGGTGTTGCTGCATGAGGACGACTCCGATCCTCTTGTGCACGTCAACATTACCTATCACGTGGGCTCGGCTCGCGAGGAAGCGCAGCGTTCCGGGTTTGCGCATTTCTTCGAGCACATGATGTTCCAAGGGTCGGCGCATGTCGGCGATGACGAACACTTCCAGATCGTCACCGAGGCCGGTGGCTCGTTGAACGGTTCTACCAGTACTGACCGCACCAATTATTTTCAGACTGTGCCGAGCAATCAGCTGGAGACTATCCTCTGGCTGGAGGCGGACCGCATGGGTTTCCTGCTGGAGGCGGTGACGCAGGAGAAATTCGAGATCCAACGTTCCACTGTGAAGAATGAGCGCGGGCAGAACGTCGAGAACCAGCCCTATGGACGCGTCTATGAAGAACTGATTGCCGCAATGTATCCTTCCGGGCATCCGTACTCCTGGCCGGTGATCGGTTATCCGGAAGATCTCGATGCGGCCACCGTGGACGACTTGCGGCACTTCTTTTTGCGCTGGTATGGGCCGAACAACGCGACGCTGATTGTTGCCGGCAATCTAGAGGAGGAAAGCACGCTTGACCTCATCGGCAAATATTTCGGCGCCATTCTGGCGGGGCCTGCCGTCGAGCGGGCGCAACCCGTAGCGGTCGCTCTCGATCAGGATCGTTATGTCTCCTATGTCGACCAGAATATTCGCTTTCCGCTGCTGATTCTCGCTTACCCATCGGTGCCATATTCGCACCCGGATCGCGTCCCGCTGGCGGCGCTGGCGGACATCATCGGAGGGGGCCGAAAGTCGCTTTTCTATCAACAGTTCGTGCTCAGCAATCGCGCCATTGATGCCAGTGCCTCGAACAGCGCTCAGGAACTGAGCGGCATGTTCAGTCTTGAGGTGCAAGCCTTCCCCGGCGCCGATCTGGCGCAGTTCGAGACCGACATTCGCGCCATCCTCGCAGAGTTCAATGCCGAATCCATTACCGACGAAGATCTGGAGACATTCAAGGGCCGGACCGAAGCATCTTTGATCAATGGTCTGGAAAGCGTGCAGGGCAAGGCGTCGCGTCTCGCTCTCTATGATTACCTGCTGGACAATCCCGATTATCTACCGCAGGAGATCGCAGCACTGCGTGCACTGACCAGAGAAGACGTGTTGCGCGTCTTCAATCAATACATTGCGGGCAAGCCCGCCGTACTGCTCAGCGTGTTGACCCGCGATGCCCCCGATGCACAGACGCAGCCGGACAACTTCACGCCGATCCCGGCCCTGCGCGTGACCGATTCCTCGCTGGATAATCTTGAGCCGCGCCCGGTTGTGGATACATTCGACCGTGCCGTGCGCCCCGGTGCTGGCCAGGCACCGCTGGTGCCGGTGCCACCGTTCTGGCGAGAACAACTCGCCAATGGTGCGCAGGTCATCGGTACTGTCAGCAATGAAATCCCCACAGTCACTCTGCGGCTGAGTTTTACGGGAGGGCACCTGCTCAATACGCCGGAGAACTACGGACTGGCACGTCTGACCGCAGCCATGTTAAACGAAGGCACCGAGCTACTTAGTGCGGAACAGTTTGAAGTTGAGCTGCAGAAGCTGGGCAGTCGCATCAGTGTCAGTGCGGGACGAGAGCGCATGACCGTGACGGTGAACAGTCTCAGCCGCAACATTGATGCGACCCTGGCCTTGCTGGAACAGCGCCTGCTGGCACCTTCCTTTACGCAGGAAAACCTCGACCGTCTGCGTCGTCAGCAGATCGAGTCTCTGCAGGCCTCTCGAGAACAACCGAATGCCATTGCCAGTGAAGTCTTCGCGAAACTGCTGTACGGAGAGGAGCATAGCTTCTCAGTGCCGGTAGACGGACGCATCGAGACGCTGGAGGCGATCACGCTGGCCGACATCGAGGCCTTTGCGCGTAACAGCATGGCCACCGAGACGTTGCAGATCGTCATCGTGGGGGCTGTCGAGCAGGCGCAGATTATGCCAGGGCTGACTTTCCTGGATGGTTTGCAGCGTGAGGCAATGGCGTTGCGCGAACAGCCGACGCTGCCGACGATCAGTGATAACACTCTGTATCTGGTCGACAAGCCCGGTGCGGCACAGTCCGAGATTCGCATCGGTTATGTGACCGACATGCCCTACGATGCCACGGGCGAGTACTTCAAGAGCGCGCTGATGAACTTCGTGCTGGGTGGCGCATTCAGCAGCCGTATCAATCTCAATCTGCGCGAGGACAAGGGCTACAGCTATGGTGCCAGGAGTGCTTTCTCCAGCACGCGTTATCCGGGGACGTTCAGTGCTTACGCGAGTGTGCGCATGGACAGCAGTGCCGATTCCGTGCGTCAGCTCATCAACGAGATCAGCAGTTTTCGCGACACTGGCATCACTGCCGAAGAGCTGACGTTCATGCGCGCCGCTGTCGGTCAGAATGATGCACTCAATTACGAAACACCGGGTCAGAAGGCAGTCTTCCTCGGCGATATCATCGACTATGGCCTGGACGCGGATTTTGTGGCCCGGCAGAGTGAGATCATCAACACCATCTCACAGGAGGAGATCAATGCGCTGGCGCGTGAAAACCTGCCGCTGGAGCGCATGTTGATTCTGGTGGTCGGTGACAAGGCTGTGATCGGCGAGTCGCTGGCCGACCTGGGCTATCCGATCGTCGAGCTGGACACCACCGGTGCCGTGGTCAACTGAATGACTGTTCCGTCACGCCAGCGTACGCCAGTCTGTCTCGACAGTGATCGTAATTTCGATGACCTGGCGCCTCGCTTTGCCCGCAATGTGTATGGCGGCTTGAAGGGTGAATTGCGCCTCGCGGTATTGCGCCGCGATTTCGATGAGTTTCTTCCCTCCTGTCTGCAGCCCTGTGATGGCAATCATGCACCGCTGCGCGTACTGGACGCGGGAGGAGGGCAAGGGCAGTTTGGACTGCAGCTGGCGGCCTGCGGGCATGCGTTGACCCTGTGTGACATTTCCGCCGAGATGTTGAAGCTGGCGCAGGAGCAGGCGACGACTCAGGGGCTCTCCTCTGTGGAGTTTGTGCACGGTTCAGTGCAGAGCATGACGCGGGACGTGCAAAGTGGCAGCCGTGCGCCTTTCGATCTCGTGTTGTGCCATTCGGTACTGGAGTGGGTCGCCGATCAGCCCGGGCTGGTGCAAGCACTGCTGCCGCTGGTGAGGTCGGGCGGCTATCTGTCCCTGACGTTCTATAACCGGCATGGCTTGGTGATGAAGAATCTGCTGCGTGGGAAACGCTCGCCCATTCTCGACAATCGTTTCGTGCCCAGTGCGGGCAGTCTGACGCCGACCCGGCCGTTGGAGCCTCAACAGGTGCTGGCATGGCTGGCCGAGAATAACTGGGCGATTCTCTGTCACAGTGGCATTCGTGTGTTTCACGATTTGCTGCTGACACCCGAAGGGCGTGCGATGCCGAAGAGCGAGCTGATTGCGCTGGAGCTGGAGCTTTCCCGTCAGGAACCCTATCGTTCACTGGGACGTTATCAGCATGTTCTGGCCCGGCGGCTTTGAGCAGCTAGTTAAAAAGGGTAGAATCCGCGCCTCGTCTCACTTGTTGTATGCCAAATTGTCCCGTGGAGCTCATGAAAACACTGCATCTGAATAAAGGCCGCGAATCCTCCCTGCTGCGTCGACATCCCTGGGTGTTTTCCGGTGCCATCGAGCGTGTATCCGGCAATCCCGGTTCGGGTGAGACCGTGCGGGTGGTAGATGCCGGCGGCAAGCTGCTGGGTCTGGCGGCGTATTCGCCTAGCTCGCAGATTCGCGCACGCATGTGGACCTTCGGCACAGAGCAGGCAATCGATTCCGGATTTTTTCATGACCGTCTGCAGATGGCGGTGGCCAGGCGGCAGTCAATGCTCAATGACCCTCAACGCACCGGTTGTCGGGTGGTGTATGGTGAATCGGATGACCTGCCGGGTCTGATCGTGGATCGTTATGGCGATTTTCTTGTCTGTCAGTTCCTGTTCGCGGGAGTCGAGAAGTGGAAGGCCGAGATCGTCGAGCATCTGCGTGAACTCGTGCCCTGCAAGGGGATTTATGAGCGCTCCGAGGCCGCTGTGCGCGCCCGCGAAGGCCTCGAACCGGCACAAGGCCTGCTGTGGGGTGAGCTGCCACCGGAGCTGGTTGAAATCAACGAACAGGGCAGGTTGTATGTGTTGAGTATCGCGCATGGCCACAAGACCGGGTTCTATCTGGATCAGTACGATAACCGTGAGCGCGTGCGCCAGTTGTCTCAAGGACGCAGCGTCCTCAACTGTTTCTGTTACACCGGTGGTTTCGGTATCGCTGCGCTGCAGGGCGGAGCCAGCCATGTGGAGAATATCGATTCTTCCGGCCCCTCGCTGGAGCTGGCGCAGGAAAATTTCCGTCGCAATGGTTTTACACCTTCGCAATTCACGCTGACCAATGCCAATGTCTTCGAGATTCTGCGTGAATTCAAACAGGCGCAGCGCCACTTCGATCTGATTGTTCTCGACCCACCCAAGTTTGCGGAGACCAAGGCGCAGTTCAAACGCGCCGCGCGCGCCTACAAGGATGTCGCGTTGCAGGCAGCTGCGTTGCTCGGTCCTGGCGGGTTGTTGGTGACCTTCTCGTGTTCTGGTGCCATTGATCTCCCGCTGTTTCAGAAAATTACGGCGGACGCGGTGCTCGATGCCGGGCGGCAGGGGCAGATTCAGTACTATCTGCACCAGGCTGCGGATCATCCCGTGGGGTTGCCATTCCCGGAGAGTCTCTATCTCAAAGGTCTGGTGTGCAGGCTGGATTGAATCCGGGCTATAATCGCGACGCAGCTTATATTGGAGACTTGATGAAGATTGCAGCCATTGTGATGGACATTGAAGGTACCACCAGTGGTATCGGTTTTGTGCAGAATGTCCTCTATCCGTATTCTCTCAAGCACATCGGACCATTTTTGCGCGAACATCGTGAAGAGCGTGATGTGGCGCGTGTACTGGTGCGCCTCAGCGACAGCACCGGCATTCCGCTGCACGATCTTGAGGGCATGATCCGGCAGTTGCAGCAGTGGATTCGCGACGACGAGAAGGATCCGGAACTAAAGACTCTGCAGGGCATGATCTGGGAAAAAGCCTATAAACAAGGGCTTTTTCAGGCGCATGTCTATCCGGATGTTCCCGAAGTGTTGCAGCATTGGCAGCAGGAAGAACGCAACCTGTATGTGTTTTCCTACGGATCTGTGAAGGCGCAGCAGCTATTTTTTCGCTACTCTGATCACGGCGATATGCGTCTGCTGTTCTCCGGTTATTTCGACAGCACCATGGGGCCGCGACACGATCTGGGCACCTACAACAGGATCGCGTCTTCCATCGCGCTTCCAGCGCAGCGCATTTTGTTCATTTCGGATGACCGCCAGGAATTGGACGCGGCGGCTGCAGCAGGGATGCGGACAACCTGGGTCATTCGCCCTCAGGACACTTCACTGGACGTCGAGCGAGTACGTCTGAAGACTTCTCATCCCGTCGTGACCAGCTTCGAACAGATTCAGGTCGATTGAATTTGTTTCTGGACGCGGCCCATCAGAGGCCATGAAAGATGACGGACGGCAGTGTACCAGGCTGCCGCCCGCCCAGAGTCTCAGCTGCTGAACTGTCTTACCATCTCACGGGTGCTGCCAATATTCTTGCGCAGCAGCGCGCTGGTCTCGGCGGTCGCATGAGATGCTATAGCCGTTTCCTCGGACTGATTCTGAATATTGACGATGTTGCGGTTGATCTCTTCCGAGGTGCAGCTCTGTTGTTCCAGAGCTGCAGCGATTTGCTGAGTCATGTTGTGAATCATCGACACTGCGTCACTGATCAGCGAATAGGAACCTCCGGCTTTCTGGTTGAAGCTCACACATTGTTGAGCCTTTTCCTGGGCGACGGCCATGCTCTGCACGGAAGCCTTGGTGCTGTCCTGAATGCGCGAGACGATGTCCTTGATCTCAATGGTGGAATCCTGAGTGCGCTGGGCAAGTGTGCGCACCTCGTCTGCGACCACCGCGAAACCGCGTCCCTGTTCGCCAGCGCGTGCTGCTTCGATGGCGGCGTTCAACGCCAATAGATTGGTTTGTCCGGCAATCGTGTTGATCACATCAATGACTGAGCCGATGGCCTTGCTGTCGACCCCTAGTTGTTCGATGGTGCGTGTGACCTCATCAATGTAATCCGCGAGCTGGCTGGTGGCAGTCAGGCTTTCATCAATGGATTGGCGGCCAGTATCAACGCTCCGATCGGCCCGTTCAGCGGCGTCCGAAGTCTGCGTAGTGTTTTCCGAGACGCTGAGAATAGCGCAGGACATTTCATGTACGGCGGAGGAAACTGAACCAATCTCTGCCTGTTGTTCCAGTATTGCCCGATCGGTCTTCATGACTGCGTTGTTGGCGCTGTCGGAGAGTGTGTCGAGAGTACTGGCAGTGTCCTGAACGCGACTCAGGATGGTGTTGATCTTGGCTTCCAGCGATTTCAGCGCTAGCTCCACCGTGCCAATCTCGTCATTGCGACCGGTATAGACCAATCGTGCCAGGTCATCGTCATGGATGTCCTTGCAGCGTTGCAGAACATTGTTCCACTGGCTCCAGAGATACAGTAGCCAGCCGCTGCCCACCGTGAAGCTGAGCAGCGCCAGCACAACGCTGATGACTGTGCCGAGTCCCGGCAGGCTCAGAGAAAGTGTGATACCCACGACCGAGAACATGTAGGCGAGTCCCGCCTTGGATTTCAAGCTGAGGCTGCGCAATTTGCGAGTCTCACTGCCGGGTGTCTGAATCTTGCTGTAGAGGGCTTCGGCGTTGTCGACATGACGCTCCTGCGGGCAGATGCGCACCGATTGGAAGCCGATGATCGCGCCTTTTTCCAGCACGGGCGTCACGTAGGCGTCAACCCAGTAGAAGTCGCCGTTCTTGCAGCGGTTCTTGACCATTCCCATCCAGGGTTTGCCTTGTTTGATTGTGGCCCATAGCCCCTTGAACGCCGCCTTGGGCACATCCGGGTGGCGGACGATGTTGTGAGGCGCACCGGTTAACTCCTCTGCAGAGTAACCGGAGATGTCGACAAATCCCTTGTTTGCGTAGAGTATCGTGCCCTTGCAGTCCGTGGTAGATACGAGTTTTTCACTTGCCGGGAAGAGCTTTCTTGTCGCCATACTACACCTGTCAGATAAGGAGGCCTGTTAGGATGGTTTAACGGCATTGCCAAAGGGAACTTGAGGGCAAGTTGCAATACTACTGAATTTCGCCCTGAAATTGCCTGCTGATCCGGGGCTCACCCCGGCGTGGATAGTTTGTTACACTGGCACATCGAAACGGCCGACAGTTATGACGATGCAACGTAGAAAATTTCTTTTTGTGCTTACCCTGACTGCGCTGATGATTGTGGGTTTTCTCGCAACCAGCCTGACCAGTTACTTTGTGGCCCGGGACTCACTCTCCAGGAATATTTCCGAGCAGATGCTGCCGCTGACCAGCGACAACATTTATTCGGAGATTCAGCGCGATTTGCTGCGCCCCATCCTGATTTCCTCATTGATGGCAAGTGACACCTTTGTGCAGGACTGGAGCTCCAGCGGTGAGGTGGATGCGGAGCGCATTCGTCTCTATCTGCGGGAGATTCAGCAGGAGTATGGCACTATCACGGCGTTCTTCGTGTCGGATCGCACCCACAGTTACTACCACCCGGACGGCATCATCAAGACAGTCGATGCCGATAATCCGGACGATGCCTGGTATTTCCGCGTTCGTGATATGCGCGAACCCTATGAGATCAATGTCGACACCGATACAGCTGACCGGACTCGTCTCAGCATTTTCATCAACTACCGTGTGCTTGACAGCGATGGCAATTACCTCGGCGTCACAGGTGTCGGACTTTCAGTCTCCGCTGTGACGCGGCTGATCGATTCCTATCAGGAACGCTATGGCCGCCAGATTTACTTTGTCGACAGAGAGGGACGGGTGGCGTTGAATCAGGCGTCGAACGCGGTAGCGCAACGCCTGCAGGAGCGGCCGGGAATGGAGGTTATCGCGACGCAGATATTGACCACACCCAGTGCGTCGCTGAGCTATGTGAGGTCCGATGGTCAGACTGTGTACGTCAACAGCCGCCTGGTGCCGGAATTCAATTGGTACCTCATGGTGGAAGAAAACGACGGTGCCGCTGAGGAGCGGATAGAGACCACGTTGCTGATCAATATCGCCTTGTCGTTGGCAATCATGGCGCTGGTCTTGCTGATCGCGCACTTCACGCTGAAGTCCTATCAAGGACGTCTGGAGCAGATGGCGACGACGGACAGCCTGACCGGTGCTGCGAATCGACACGTCTTCGACACCATCTTCGATCAGGTGTTGCGCAGCGCCCGTCGCCGCAACAAGCAAGTGGCGTTGATCAGCATCGATATCGATCATTTCAAGGACGTTAATGATACTTTCGGGCATCAGGCGGGGGATCTGGTCATCCGTTTCGTGGCTGACGTGATTCGTACCCACAGTCGTGAGGCGGATACACTATGTCGCTGGGGCGGCGAGGAGTTTTTGTTGCTGCTGGGGGATTGCACCAGTGACGAGGCTGCGGAGCGTGCAGAGGTGATTCGCAAGGCCGTGAAGAAACAATCGGTGAACTTCGGACGAGAGGACATCCGCGTCACGCTCAGTTGCGGGGTTGCCCAGTATCGAAGCGGAGAAGAATTGTTCACACTTATAGCGCGTGTCGATTCCGCATTGTACCGGGCCAAGAACGAGGGGAGGGACCGGGTCATCGTTGCAGCCTGAAGATTGCTACGGAGAGAGTGGTGGCGGACAAACGATTATTGATTCTTGACGATGACCTGATGGTTGGCGGGACCATCGCAATTATTGCCGAGAGCGCTGGCTGGGAGTGCAAGGCGACAGACGAGCCGCAGCTGTTCTTCTCGTTACTGGAGACTTGGCAGCCAACGCACATTGCGCTGGATCTTGTGATGCCCAAGATGGATGGCGTCGAGGTCATGGTCGAGTTGTCCCGTCGTGCCTGCAGCTCGCAAATCATCATCAGCAGTGGCGTAGGGTCCCGGGTGCTGGACGCCGCGAGCCGGTCTGCTGCGGAGCATGACCTCAACATTGTCGGCATACTGTCGAAGCCCTTCAAACCCTCCATGCTGCACGCCTTGCTGAGCGTCAACACCTGTGATCGCAAGGTGATGGAAGATGACGCCGCCGAGGATTTCGCTCTGGGCAGTGGCCAGGATGAGAGTGTAGTGTGCGAAGTCGAGCTGCTGCGAGCCATTGAGCAGCGTGAGTTGTTTCTGGTCTACCAGCCGAAGATCAACTGCATTACCAATACTCCGGTGGGCTTCGAAGCCCTGGTGCGATGGCAGCATCCACAGCGTGGACTGATAATGCCCAATGATTTCATCCCGCTGGCCGAGCGCAGCGGGCTGATAGACCCACTCACTGACATGGTGGTGGAGAGGTCACTGGGTTGGTTTGCGGCGCATTTTGCCGACAGCAATCTGCAGCTCTCCATCAATATTTCGGCGGTCAATCTCAAGAATCTGCTGCTGGCTGATCGCATGGCGGATTTGTGTACCAGCCTCGGGGTGGCCCCAGGCAATCTGATCTGTGAACTGACCGAGACCAGCACCATGGAGGATCCCGTGGCGTCGCTGGACCTGCTGACCCGCTTGCGTCTGAAGGGTTTCCTGCTGTCCATCGACGATTTCGGCACGGGATTCTCGTCCATGTTGCAACTGGTACGTCTGCCATTCTCCGAGATCAAGATCGACAAGTCCTTTGTGATGACTGCGCTGCAGTCCGCAGAGTCGCGTGCGGTGATTCGTTCAATCGTGGAGTTGGGGCAGAGTCTCAGTCTCAGTACGAGCGCGGAAGGGGTGGAGCATCCACGGGTGCTGGAGTTTCTGCGGTCGGTGGGGTGTGAGCGTGCGCAGGGCTATCTGATTGCGAGGCCAATGGCGGCTGCAACGGCAATCGACTGGTACCACGACCACGCAGTCATCAGTGTTTGAAATCAGCGCCTGAAATCAAGGGGCGTTGCTGCCGAGCGCTTCATAAAGTGCCTGACAGAACTTGATGGCGACATATTCCTCGAAGTTTTCCACAGGGTCGGCGCCATCACCGAACGCCTCGCTGACAGTCTCCAGTTGTTTCTGAATTTGTTCTCTGATTTGCGTCTCGTCAAGCTGGCTTGACGCGTCGTCGTGTAGTGATTCAATAAGCTCGGCGGTGGCAAGCAGGTGATTCCAGAACTGAACCCGATCACCCCCCGAACTCATGACTTTGACTCCGCGACGGGATACGGTGCCTGGCTGACTCCTATCACTTCCAGGCGAACAGTCCTGGCATTGGGGAGCGCCCAGTCGATGTGGTGGCCAACCCGCAGACCGATCAGCGCCGCGCCGATGGGCGCCAGCACCGATACCTTGGATGCGTTGACGTCTGCTTCTGCCGGGTAAACCAGTGTCACGGTGTTTACAGCCTGGGTCTCGGTATTGCGGTACTGCACAGTTGAAAACATGCTGACGACGTCTTTTGGTAGTTTACGATCAGCCAGGATGGTGGCTCGTTCGAGCTCCAGTTCCAGAGATTCTGTGAGCGCAGCGCCTGAGTTGACCAGCGCAGAGAGTCGTGCGTAATCCGTTTCGGATAAAGTGATTGAATGGGCTGCCATGCTATGACCTTTCGGGTATCAAAAAAATGTGACCGGTTGGAGAGTCGGTAGAGTTTCGGGTGACATCGGGTACGAATTACAAACTGAAACGACTGTCCAGGACAGTGTTCATCAGGCGATCAGGAGAGTGTATATACCTGCCCTGATCGCCTGAGGAGGGAAGGCACGCACAGCCCTTGCGGATTCCGGGTGTAGTGACTCTATGGGATACAACGTCAAAAATTTCATGTCGGCGAGTATAACAGCTCTTTTTGCTTATACAACCGGGCCCGCCGGACCTTGCCGGCAGAGGCTGACGTGACAATTGTTAGCCGATTTTATCCCTGTTGATGTGCGCCGCGCAGCGGCTGTCAGATTGAAAACGCTGTGGTTCAAGGCATCAATCAAGAGCTGTCGAAAGTCTGCCACTGATTGATGGAAGCCATGAGACCTGGCAGGAATTGCAGGAAGGCGGTTGGCGCTAGCCCTTCAGGCTTTGCAGAAACTCCTGCGGATCGTGGTTTCTGCACCAGATCAAAAATTCATCGGCGGGCAATGGGCGTTGAAAGAAGTAACCCTGGATATGTTGGCACTCCTGTTCCCGTAAGAAGTCCAGTTGTTCGCGGGTTTCGACGCCCTCCGCGATCACCGTCAAGCCCAGGGTTCTTCCCATGGAAATGATGGCCTTTGTGATGGCCTTGTCATCCTCGTCATCAGGAATTTCCTGTATGAACGAGCGATCTATCTTCAGCGTATCAACCGGATAGTGCTTCAACTGCCCGAGGGAAGAGTAGCCCGTCCCGAAATCATCCAGTGCGAGCTTCAGGCCCAGCGTTTTCATCTCCTGCAACAGTTTCATGGCGCGGCCGGGATGATTGATAACCAGGCTTTCCGTAATCTCCAGCTCCAGTCGATGGGCGGAAATGCCAGAGCGATGCAGCGCGGCCCTGACTTTGGTCATCAGCTCAGGATCGTTGAACTGGCGCGCGGAGAGATTGACGGAAATACAGAATGGGAAGAGTCCGTCTTCCTGCCAGGCGACCGCCTGCTGACAGGCCGTGATCAGGACCCACTCGCCGATGGGGATGATCATCCCGTTCTCTTCCGCGATAGGGATGAAGCGATCTGGCGCAATATCGCCCAGCAGCGGGCTCTTCCAGCGCAACAATGCCTCGACTCCGACGATCATGCCGCTACGCAGATTGAGTTTGGGTTGGTAATGTAATGATAGTTCGTTCAGCTTGAGGGCATTGCGGAGATTCGTCTCCAGGTCGAGTTTGCCCTGCGTGCGCTGATGGATACTGCGCGAATAGAATTGAAAGTTGTCTTTACCTTCTTCCTTGGCGACGTACATCGCCGCATCCGCGTGTTTCATCAGCGTCTCTTCATCCAGGGCGTCCACGCCGTAGATGCTGATGCCAATGCTGACTGTCACCCGGCATTCCTTGTCATGGATGATGATCGGCTCGGCAAACGCGCTGAGCACATTCTGCGCGACCTTGCTGATTTTCTTGCGATCCGTCAGCTCTTGCAGAAGGACGACAAATTCGTCGCCTCCCAGCCTGGCCACCACATCGCTGGCGCGCAGCGGCAGGCGCAGGCGCAGTGCTACTTCCTTCAGCAGGGCGTCGCCCATGTGGTGCCCGTACGTGTCGTTGATGAGTTTGAACCGATCCAGATCGATGAAGAAAACCGCGAAGGCGCGATTGGAATAGCGGGCGGCCAGACGGGTCGCTTGTTCGAGCAACTCGGTGAACATGACTCTGTTCGGCAGGCCGGTCAGATTATCGTGGGTGGCCAGATACTTGATGTGATCGGAGATGCGCTTGCGCTCTGAGACATCCTTGGCGATACCTCGGTAGCCCGTGAATTGCTTTTGCTCGTCAAAGATCGGCTCGCCACTAAGGGACATGTGGTAGATCACCTGTTCGGAGTTCTCGAAACTGAACTCGAAGTCTCGAAAGCGTTCATGTTGGCTCAGAGTCAGACGGAACTGCTCCCAACTCGTGGAGGTGGGGGTGAGGCTGGTCATATTCCACAGATGATTGCCGATCAGTTCAGCGACCGCGCGGGTGTTACTGTCCCCGACAATCTTGCCTTCATATTTGGTAATACGCAGCTCGCAATCCTGCTCCCAATAGAAATCCGAGGATAGGTGGGTGAGGCTGCGGAAACGCTCCTCGCTTTCGCGCAGTATTGTTTCTGCCGTCTTGCGCTGCTCTTCAAGATGGAAATTCTCCAGCGCAAAGGAGACGTTGTCTGCCATGCTTTGCAGCAGGCCGACGATCTCCTCATCGAAAGGATTTTTCTCTGTGGAGTAAAACAGCAGCACTGCGGTGCTGACCTTGTTGGTCGTGAGCGGGAACGATGCAGCGGCGGCAATGCCTTGGTGGCGCGCAACATCGTGCCAAGCCTGTGTGCGATAGTCGCTCAGGAAGTCATTGCTGATACAGGCTTTGCCGGTTCGATAGGTTGTGCCAGCGAGGCCGCGTCCCTCGGCAATCTGCTCATTGGAGGAAATTCGGATGTTGGTCATGATCGGAGCGACGGCACCGGATGAAGCGACTGCGCGCAGGCGTTGATCGGCGTCGGGAACCAAAATGGTGGCGACATTGAATTTGCCGCCCTTGATGGCCGCCTCGCAGACGCTTTGGAACAGCGTGGCGGGGGAATCGGCACGCAGAATGGCGGCGTTGGTATCGCTCAGGGCCGAATACATCTGCTGCAGTTTCTTGGCAGCCAGCTCCGAGCGCTTGCGTCGCGTGATGTCGCGGGTGATGCCGATGATGATCCAGCGTCCATCGATGCTGACGGCGCGACTGTACGTTTCCAGGTAAACCTGGCGGCCTTGCAGGCTGATATTGGACGATTCAATACGACTGATGGAGCCTTCGGCGATCAGCTTGCCATAGCGCGCCGACAGTTCCTCGGCGCTCTCGCTGAGGGTATCGGTTGGGCTGCGCGTGAGCATCACGTCCCGTGTCAGACCGCTGTTGCGGCAGGCAGTGTCATTGACGTCAATGAACTTCAAAGTGGCACTGTCGACCAGGTAGATCATGTCACCTGACATATCCATGGCGGCGCGGAAGCGGCGCAGCGACAACTCGTTCTGCACCTGGATCGTGATGTCCCGCGCGACGCATTGGTAACCGGTAAATACGCCCTGGGAATCAAATTGTGGTTGGCCGCTGACATTCAGGTACTGCGAGGCACTGCTGTCGTTTTCAGGCGGCAGCTGGCAGATCAGGTCTGCAAAGGGAAGGCGTTTCTGACGCAGTTCGAGGTGTTGCGTCCAGCTCTGGTCCACGCCTGCGACAGCTGCGCCGAGATCCCAGAGCGTTTTGCCCTGCATGTGTTCGAGTGCTGCATAACCGCAGCGGTGAGCGCTGCTGCGGCGCACAAAGATGCAGGTATAGGAAGTGTCCTCCTGCCAGAAGTAATCCGCTGACAGATCCATCAGCGTCCATAGTTCATCCTCTCCCGGACGGCGGGTCTGGATTTCAATGTCGGACGCATTGCTCATTGAGCGGAATCCCCTGAATCACTGTATTGCAGGTCTTTCTTTACCTGCCTTTC
>JAUSMU010000053.1 GCA_030645995.1 Gammaproteobacteria bacterium
GAGGATCGCAACAAGTCGCTGACTCAGGCCAAACATGGGCAGAGCCTGCCTACCCGTGACTGCCAGACCCCCGTGCTGGAGCATTACAATCTGGGCAACAAGATTGGCATTTCCGGAACTCCCGCCCTTGTGCTGGAAGACGGAACAGTGATCCCGGGTTATCTCGACAGCCAGCAGCTCGCAGGAGTGGTTTTCGGCAAGTGAGCTGACTCCTTGAATTCCGGCGAGAACTGCATTTTCCCAATTAATCTTTAGTACAATGTGCGCCATTTTCACCATGGCGTTGAGGATTTGTCTTGAAACAGGAATCGCTACAGAGCGCGGTATCGGCCGCGAAAGACGGCAAACAGCAGTTCAATATTGGTATCTGCGGGATGGGCACCGTTGGCGGTGGCACATTCACTCTGCTGCAGAGCAAGCAGGAAGAAATTACCCGACGTCTGGGAAAAACGCTCAAAGTGACTCATGTCGCCTCTCGCCGCCAGAATCCTGCTTTTGACACCAGTAATATTCGTTTCAGCACCGACGTTTTCGCAGTAGCAGATGATCCGGCTATTGATATTCTGGTAGAAGCCATGGGCGGTATGGAACCTGCGTTTCCGCTGATCATGCGCGCAATCGAGAACGGCAAGCACGTCGTGACCGCCAACAAAGCCCTCATCGCCGTGCATGGCAATGAGATTTTTGCGGCCGCCAAGCGCAAGGGGGTCACTGTTGCCTATGAAAGCGCGGTGGCAGGTGGCATTCCCATCATCAAGGCATTGCGCGAAGGGTTGGCAGCCAACTCGATTCAATGGCTGGCCGGTATCATCAACGGCACCGGCAACTTCATTCTGACGGAGATGGCGCAGAAGGGGCGCAGTTTTCCTGACGTGTTGAAGGAAGCACAGGCGCTCGGTTATGCCGAGGCCGATCCCACCTTCGATGTGGAAGGAATCGACGCCGCGCACAAGCTGACGATCCTCGCGTCCAATGCATTCGGTATCGCTCTGCAATTCGAGAAGGTGTACACCGAAGGAATCAGCAAAGTCACCATCGCCGACGTCAACTATGCCAATGAGCTGGGCTATCGCATCAAGCATCTCGGCATCGCTCGAATGACCGACAAGGGCATCGAGATGCGCGTGCATCCGACGTTGATCTCCAATCAGCGCCTGATTGCCAACGTCAACGGCGTGATGAATGCGGTGGTGGTGAAGGGCGATTCCGTTGGCTCCACTCTTTACTACGGTGCGGGTGCAGGAGCCAAGGCTACTGCCTCGTCAGTGGTGGCCGATCTCATCGATATCGCGCGCGCATCCGGTTCCACTGCAGGAAATGTTCCGTCGCTGGCGTTCAATTCTCTGCGCACCGATGTGCCGATCCTCGGCATCGACGATATCGAGTGCGAGTATTATCTGCGCATCGCAGCACAGGACAAGATCGGTGTCATGGCACAAATATCTCAAGTGCTGATGACGCACGGCATCAATATCGAAGCCTTGATCCAGAAAGAACCTGATCACAACGCCACCGGTGAAGTGACAGTGCCAATTGTCCTGTTGACGGGCAAGGTGCAGGAGCGACAAATGAACAAGGCAATTGCGGCCATTGAGGCGCTTGAGCAGGTTGTCGACAAGGTGACGCGCATGCGCGTAGAACTGTTCGATGGCGAAGGCAATTAATCAGCTATTAATCACCTGCGGGCAGAGTCGACAGGACGTCTGCAGCAACGAGAGAATTGAAAGTGGCAATGAAATATATCAGCACGCGCGGCCAGTCACCCGCCCAGAGTTTTGAACAGGTATTGTTGACTGGGCTGGCACCGGACGGCGGGCTCTACGTACCCGAGACGCTGCCACATTATTCCCGTGAGGAAATTGCAAAGTGGGCAGGGCTCGGCTACGCGGAACTGGCTCTGAAGATAATCAGCCCCTTTGTCGACGGTGCGATTCCGGAGGCCAAGCTCAAGGAGTTGATCGACAAGAGCTACGCGAATTTCTCGCACAAGGCGGTCGCCCCTTTGCGCATGCTCGGTGCCAACGAATGGGTGATGGAGCTCTACTGCGGTCCGACCCTGGCATTCAAGGATTTTGCGCTGCAATTGCTGGGACATTTGCTGGACTACGTGCTAACCAGAAATAACCAGAAGGTGGTGATTCTGGGGGCAACGTCGGGTGACACCGGTTCCGCCGCGCTGGAAGGTTGTCGTCACTGCGAGAACGTCGACATCTTCATTCTGCACCCCTATCAGCGCGTGTCCGAAGTGCAGCGTCGGCAGATGACGACGGTGCCAGGTGACAATGTTCACAACATCGCCGTACGTGGCAACTTCGACGATTGCCAGCGCATCGTGAAGGCCGCGTTTGGTGACCAGTCCTTCCTGCCTGAAGGTCGTCAACTGGTGGCGGTGAACTCCATCAACTGGGCCAGAATCATGGCCCAGATCGTCTACTATTTTTACGCCTCCTTGCAACTGGGTGGCCCGCATCGCGAGGTCTCCTTCTCGGTGCCTACCGGCAATTTCGGTGACATCTATGCGGGTTACCTGGCTCGGCAGATGGGCTTGCCTGTCAGGCAGCTGATCATTGCGACCAACAGTAATGACATTCTGCACCGCTTCATGAGTCGCAACGAATATTCGCAGTCCGCACTCAAGCACACACTGTCTCCCAGCATGGATATCATGGTGTCGAGCAATTTTGAGCGCTATCTTTTCGATCTGTTTGGTCGCGATGGCAAGGCGCTGGCGCAATTCATGACCGCTTCCGGCGACGCCAATCACAGTATCGACCCGGTTCGCTGGCAGGACGCGAAGCAGGTGTTTGCGAGTGCTGCCGTCAGCGACGAGGTCACTTGTGAGGTGATCCGGCAGGTCTATGAGGAAACTGGTTTCCTGATCGATCCGCATACAGCAGTTGGCGTGAAGGCGGCGCGCGAATGCAACGCGGACCACGCTGTCCCGATGATTACGCTCGCGACCGCGCACCCGGTGAAATTTGCCGATGCCGTCACCCGCGCTGGATTGGAAACGCCTGCGCTGCCCGAGCATATGCGTGATCTCTTCGAACGAGAGGAGCGATACGCCGTGCTCGACAACGCGCTGTCTGCGGTGACCGGTTACGTCCAGTCGCATCTGTGAAGCCCCTGATTTATCGACGAGTGCCGGTGCGCGAAGGAGAATTTTCTCCGCGCGTGCCGGTGCTTCTGCAACGAATTCTTTCCGCCCGCAATGTCTTCACTGACAGTGAACTAACCCTCGATTTGCGCCATCTGCATCCCCCCGAACAACTGCTGGGATTGGAGACAGCTGTGCGACTCCTGCATGAAGAGCTGTTGCGGCAGGGGCGGGTGCTGATCATTGCGGACTTCGATGCCGATGGTGCCACCAGCTGTGCGCTGGCGGTGCGAGCCTTGCGGACCATGGGCTTTCAGCATGTGGATTACATCGTCCCCAATCGCTTCGAATACGGATATGGTCTGACTCCAGAGATCGTGGCCCTGGCCGCGCAGCGCTCGCCTGATCTGCTCATCACCGTGGACAACGGCATATCCAGCATCGACGGAGTTCGCGCGGCGCAGCAACTCGGCATGCGGGTGTTGATTACAGATCATCATCTGCCGGGTCGCGAAATGCCTCCCGCCGATGCCATCGTGAATCCCAATCAGCCAGGTTGCCCGTTTCCCAGCAAGTCTCTGGCGGGGGTTGGTGTGGTGTTCTACCTGCTGGCGTCGCTGCGAAGTTTTTTGCGGGAGCAGGGTTGGTTCGAGTCACAGAAGCTACCCGAACCGAACATGGCGGCTTACCTCGATCTGGTGGCGCTGGGCACCGTGGCGGATGTAGTCGGGCTGGACCGCAATAATCGCATTCTCGTCAATGAAGGGTTGAAGCGCATCCGGCAGGGGCGTGCTTGCGCGGGAATCATGGCTTTGCTGGAAATCGGCAAGCGTCGCCGCGAGACACTGGTCGCCAGCGATCTGGGTTTTGCCGTGGGGCCGCGCCTGAATGCTGCCGGTCGTCTGGATGATATGGGGCTGGGCATTGAGTGTCTGCTCAGCGACAATCCAACGACTGCGGTTGCGATGGCGCTCGAACTGGATGCCATGAACCAGCAGCGCAAGGGCATTGAAGGGGAGATGCGCGATCAGGCCGTCAGCGAGTTGGACGCACTGCATTTTGACGAGCAAGCCGTGCCAGCGGGGGTCTGCATCTATCAGCCGGACTGGCATCAAGGGGTCATCGGAATTCTCGCTGCCAGAATCAAGGAAAAACTGCATCGCCCGGTCATTGCCTTTGCCGACGCCGGGGTGACGGGCGATGGCGAGATCGAGATCAAAGGTTCGGCACGCTCGATTCCGGGTTTACACATTCGCGATGTGCTGGATACTGTGGCTACCCGCAATCCCGGGCTGGTGACGCGCTTCGGGGGCCACGCCATGGCGGCTGGTTTGACGCTCAGGAAGTGTGACTATGAACGCTTCACCGCTGCGTTCACCGCCGAGGTGGCGGCCTTGTTGAATGATGACGACCTGCAGGCCAGAATTGCCACAGATGGAGAGATAGGCAGCAAGGAGTTCAATATCGAAATGGCACAGGCGCTACGAGATGCCGGGCCCTGGGGGCAGAATTTCCCCGAACCGAATTTCGACGGAGTATTCAAGGTGGTGCAGCAACGTTTGCTGGGAGACAGCCATCTGAAAATGGTATTGTCGCCGCCTGCAGATGAGCGGTTGTTGCTGGACGCCATCGCCTTCAACGTCGATAGAAGTTGCTGGCCTGATGAAGGCGTGCGGCAGGTGCGTCTGGTTTACCGATTGGATATCAACGAATTTCGTGGCCAGCGTAACCTGCAGCTGCTGGTGGAGCATATCGAGCCTTGTTGAGAACGGCTCCCACAACGCCCACTCCTGGTGCGAAATGTCACTTTTTATGACATTTCCGTGCGTCAGCCGATAGCCAGCGAGGGTAGAATGGAACTATGTGGGCGAAGTATGTGACAGAAGTGTATGGCAAGATTCAACGATCAGGAGATCAGTGCATGCGCAAGTCAGTTCGTAGGCTTTTGATTCTGGGATTCCTCGCGGTGCTCCCGGCGCTCGGTCATGCCGAGCCGTTCAAAGGCGAAGAGATTGAAGTTGAGCTGATCTCCGAGAGTTCCAATGTCGTGTCTGGTCAGACATTGTGGCTGGCATTGCGACTGACTCCGACAGAGCACTGGCATACCTATTCACGCTGGCAGGGTGATAGCGGCGACGCAACCCGCCTGAGCAACTGGCAATTGCCAGCAGGCGCTGTTGCGGGCGACTTGCAATTCCCGACCCCAACCTGGCTGCCATTTCCCGGTTCCGATCTGGTGACCTTTGCCTACGAGGATGAAATATTCCTGCCGGTGGCGATAGAGGTTCCCGCAAATCTGCAGGGCCAGACATTTGACGCGTCGGTACTAGCCGAGTGGCAGGTCTGCGATGAAATTTGTCTGTTGGGTGAAGCGACTCTGAGCCTGTCTCTGCCGGTGCAGGGCGACACTCTCGTCGCCGATGCCCGTTGGACTGAGACATTTGCGAACACGCGCGCCAATCTCCCCGTTGCTGATCACGATGTTCAGGCACTGTTTGCCATTGCCGGCGAGCGTATCAGTCTTTCGTTCCAGTCCGCAGGTGCGGTGTTCGACGGCGCGTCAGATGTCTGGTTCTTCCCCGAGAGCAAGCGCATCCTCAAGCCGGGGCCGCTGCGTGATGTCAGTATTGCTCCGAATCAGGTGCAGATTACCCATGCGCAGGCACGTCGTCTGCTGGTGGAAGGAGACAGGATTCCAGGGCTTCTATCTGTTGCCGATGCGAGTGGTCAGACGCATGGCTACCTGCTGGAGGCTGTCCCGGCGACAACCGAGAATGTCAGTTCCATCACTGCCCTTGCTGCCAATGCTGATGCGGGGTCTGGAATGGATGCAGGGCAAGGTGGCCCAGGCCTGCTGTCGGTTATCTTTATGGCTCTTGCGGGTGGACTCATTCTGAATCTCATGCCCTGCGTCTTTCCGGTGCTCTCTCTCAAGGTCTTGAGTTTCGCGTCGAAGGGTCAGGTGGGGCACAGCGAGCAGCGTCTGCACGGCCTTGCTTATACGGCGGGCATCGTCGTGACCTTCATGCTGCTGGCGTCGATACTGCTGGGATTGCGCGCCGGAGGAGAGGCGGTGGGTTGGGCGTTCCAACTGCAGTCGCCGTGGTTTGTCGCGATATTGATTTACTTGTTCTTCACCATGGGGCTGAGTCTGTCCGGTGTATACGAGTTTGGGTCCGGCATGATGGGCGTAGGCAGCACTCTGGCCAGTAAATCCGGCTACAAGGGCTCCTTCTTCACTGGGGTACTGGCCACTGCTGTCGCCAGTCCATGTACAGCACCGTTCATGGGCGCAGCGCTGGGGTTCGCACTGTCGCAGTCGTGGCTGGTGGCAATGGTAGTGTTCTTCTTCCTGGGATTGGGCATGGCGTTACCGTTCCTGATTCTGTCATTCAGTCCGGCACTGCTGGCCCATATGCCCAAACCGGGTGCCTGGATGAACACCTTCAAAGAGTTCATGGCATTCCCCATGTATGCCACCGTGTTGTGGCTGTTGTGGGTGCTGGGCATGCAGGTCGGTGTCAATGGCATGGCCGTAGTGGTAGGGGCCTGTCTGTTGCTGGCCTTCGGTCTCTGGCTTCTACGGAAGCGCACCATAGCAGGGGCTTTCTGGCGTAACGCCAATGCCGTGCTTGCCGGTTTGGCGATATTGATTGCCTTCTACGCCTTGCAATCGCCGCTCCTGGCCGTGCAGGCACCAGCAGAAAGAGTCGTTGCTGCAGATGGCAGCGAGGTCGATTCAGACTATTTCGAGCCGTTTTCGGCAGCACGTCTGGCTGAGTTGCGGGCAGCAGGTCAGCCCGTGTTCATCAACATGACGGCCGCCTGGTGTATTACCTGTCTGGCGAATGAACAGACAACACTCAGCGCCGACAGCGTCCTGCAATCAATGCGCGACAACAACATTGCCTATCTGAAGGGGGACTGGACGAATCAGGATCCCGAAATCAGCAAGGTACTGGACAGCTTCAATCGGCCGAGTGTGCCGCTGTATGTTCTCTACCCCGGGGCGGGCAAAGATCCTGTCATACTGCCGCAGATACTGACGCCTGCCACCGTAATCGACGTGTTTGACAGTATCTAGAGCGCCATTCATGACTTTCTGGTCATGCTGCCGCGCTGATAATAAAAAACTGAGAACGCTATGAAGCTGCTCAAATTTGGCATGATCCTGCTGATAACCAGTCTGGTCTTCACACTCCTGATCGTCGCCAAGGATCTACTGCTGCCTCTGGTCATCGCCATCGCCTTCTGGTACCTGATCAATCTTCTGGCCAGCGGCTTTGCGCGTCTTCGGTTCGGGGCGCTAGTGTTACCTCGGACCATGTGCTTCGCTGCTTCAATTTTGACCTTCGTGGCAACTATTTCCGTCGTCGTCCGCTTCATCCGGATCAGTCTGAACGACCTGACCAGCGTGACGATAGATTACGGAGCGAATCTGCGTGCACTCTGGGAACGTTTACCGTTTGCGGAATATCTGCCGGTGGAGGGTTTCATCGACACGGTGACCACCAGGCTCGATCTTTCTGCAATTCTCGCCACAATTGCTGTCTCGTTCACAGGGTTGGCTAGAGACAGTACGCTGATTGTGATTTATGTCGGCTTCCTGCTTTTCGAACAAGGCAATTTCAATCGCAAGCTGACGGCGCTGATCAATGACCCCAATCAGGAGCGCAGAGTGGTGGGGATGCTGGCGCAGATCAAAGGCGACATACAGAAGTACATCAGCATCAAGTTTCTCGCCAGTGCGACTACCGGTATCCTGAGTTACATTCTGCTGCGGAACCTCGACGTCAAATTCGCGGAGATCTGGGCTTTGCTGATATTCCTGCTTAATTTCATCCCTACCATTGGCTCCATTGTGGCGACAATCTTCCCCTCGTTGATGGCGTTGGCGCAGTCGAACGATGGCTTCGGTCTATTCTTCACTGTACTGATCGGCATCACCTCGTTTCAGGTTCTCATTGGCAATATTCTGGAGCCGCGCATCACCGGTCAGTCTCTCAACCTCAGTCCTGTGGTGATCTTGTTCAATCTCGCCCTGTGGGGAGCGATCTGGGGCGTGCCTGGCATGTTTCTATGCGTGCCATTGCTCATCATTACCACGATCGTCCTCGCACACTTCCCGAAAACCCGGCCAATAGCCATCTTGCTGTCGACTGACGGCAGGTTGAATATCACGGAAGATTGATCTGCAAAGAGGGGCTGTTAGGGTTATAATTCTCAATCCTGTATCAAGCTGAAATGCCCCATGTGCGCGGCTTGCAGGCCGATTTTTGTATCAATACGTTGTCCTTACATTGTCCTTGGAAGATTTGATGAAAATTGCTGAGATTCGCCAGAAGTTTCTAAACTATTTTAATGCTCAGGGTCACCAGATCGTGGCGAGCAGTTCACTGGTGCCCGCCAATGATCCAACGTTGTTGTTTACCAATGCGGGCATGGTGCAGTTCAAGGATCTTTTTCTGGGCAATGAGGTGCGCTCCTATAACCGTGCGACGACTTCTCAGCGCTGCGTACGCGCAGGCGGCAAGCACAACGATCTGGAGAATGTCGGCTATACCGCACGTCACCACACCTTCTTCGAAATGCTGGGCAACTTCAGTTTTGGTGATTACTTCAAGCAGGATGCCATTCGCTTTGCCTGGGAGTTTCTGACCAAGGAGCTGCAATTGCCAGCGGACAAGCTTTGGGTCACGGTCTTCCACGAGGACGAAGAGGCGGCCGCTATCTGGATCAACGAGGTGGGTGTCGATCCGAAACGTCTGTCACGCCTGGGCGAGAAAGACAATTTCTGGGCAATGGGCGACACCGGACCCTGTGGTCCGTGCACCGAGATATTCTATGACCACGGTCCGGACGTGGCGGGTGGCCCGCCAGGCAGTCCCGATGATGATGGTGATCGCTATATCGAGATATGGAATCTGGTATTCATGCAGTTCGACCGTCAGCCCGACGGCACCTTGGTGAGACTGCCCAAGCCCTCGGTGGATACCGGTATGGGGCTGGAGCGTCTGGCGGCTGTGTTGCAGCATGTCCACAGCAATTACGAAATCGATCTCTTCCAAGGCATTCTACGTGCTGCTGCCGAAATTACTGGCACCTTCGATATCAGCAACACCTCTCTGCGTGTCATTGCCGACCACATTCGCTCCTGCTCCTTCCTGGTTGCCGATGGCGTACTGCCTTCCAATGAAGGGCGTGGTTATGTGCTGCGCCGCATCATCCGTCGCGCCGTGCGTCATGGCTATCAGCTCGGCGTGAAGGACATATTCTTCTATCGCCTGGTGAATGTTCTGGTGCAGCAGATGGGGGAAGCGTACCCCGAGCTGAAGGCGCGGCAGGAGTTCGTGGAGCGAGTGCTGCGCGAAGAAGAACAGCAGTTTGCCCGCACACTGGAGAATGGCATGGCGATTCTCAAACAAGCGATAGCGGAGCTGAAGGGCTCGGTGATCCCGGGCGATACAGTGTTCAAGTTGTACGACACCTTCGGTTTCCCCGTGGACCTGACCGCCGATGTGGCGCGGGAACAGGGGTTGACGCTGGACATGGCAGGGTTTGATAGCGCCATGGCCGTACAGAAACAACAGGCCCGTGCCGCCAGCCAGTTCAATGCCGTGGAGAAGCTGGTCATCAATCTGGAGAAGGGAACCCGCTTCACTGGCTATGAGCAGCTGGCTGATCAGGTTCAAGTGCTGGCAATTTATCGCGATGGTCAGCAGGTCAGTGAAATAGCCGGGCAGGGCGAGGCGTTGCTGATTCTCAACAGCAGCCCGTTTTATGCCGAGTCAGGCGGGCAGGTTGGTGACAAGGGTGTCATTGAGATCAACAAGGGCGCCGCCAACGAGGTGCTGTTCGAAATCGTCGATACCCAGAAGCAAGGGGAGCACTTCATCCACAAAGGGCGGTTGCGTAACGGCACGCTGAAGGTGGGCGATCAGGTGGCCGCGAAGGTGGCCGCAGATAATCGCGCGGCGATAGCCCTGAACCATTCAGCCACGCATCTGTTGCATGCGGCACTGCGTAAAGTACTTGGAACTCACGTCACGCAGAAAGGATCGCTGGTTAACGCCGATCGTCTGCGCTTCGATTTTTCTCATCACGCGCCAATAACCACTCTGGAGCTGAGTCAGATTGAAGCCTTGGTGAATGCCGAGATTCTCCGCAACAGCAAAGTGTCCAAGGTTGTCATGGACATTGAGCAAGCGATGAATAAAGGCGCCATGGCACTTTTCGGTGAAAAATACGGGGATGAGGTCCGAGTGGTCAGCATGGGCGACTTCTCTACCGAACTGTGTGGCGGCATCCACGTCGACCGCACAGGCGATATCGGGCTCTTCAAGTTCGTCAGCGAATCTGGAGTAGCAGCGGGTGTCCGTCGTATCGAGGCCGTCACCGGGCTGGGTGCGTTGGCCATCATTGAGCGTCAGGAAATTCTGCTGAAACAACTTTGTGAAGCAGCGAAATCCAATCAGGACAGTCTGCTGGAAAAGGTCCAGCAGATGATGACCAGCAACCGCGCTCTTGAGCGGGAAATTGAGCAGATGAAGGTGAAACTCGCGGGGGCCGCAGGAAGCGCTATTGGTAGCGAGACGGTCACTGTCAAAGGCGCCAGTCTGCTTGTAAAGACGGTCGATGGCTTCAATGCAAAAACATTGCGTGACACCGTAGACCAGTTGAAGAACAAACTCGGGTCGTCTGTGGTGGTGCTGGCGAGTATCGAAGACGGCAAGATCAGCATTGTTGCCGGTGTCAGCAAGGATCTGGTGGAGAGTGTGAAGGCCGGAGATCTGGTCAACATGGTCGCAACCCAGATCGGTGGCAAGGGTGGTGGCAGAGCCGATATGGCGATGGCCGGTGGTAGTGATCTCGCGGCGTTGCCAGCGGCGCTGGCCTCCATAAAGGAATGGCTGGCAGCAAGACTGTAACACCTTGTAACAAGAAGGGGGCGCAGGGCTCCCTAAATATCGATTGCAATGCAAACGGCAATTTTGTTTAATTTGCACCCGTTTTAATTCCATGTAGAAAAAATGGCACTATACGTTCAAAAATTTGGTGGTACATCAGTAGGCTCCACGGCGCGCATTGAGTCTGTAGCGGACAAGATCATCTCTTATCGCAATCAGGGGCACGACATTGTGGTCGTGGTATCTGCAATGAGCGGTGAGACGAACAGGCTGCTGGGGCTCGCCCATGACATCGACCCACAGCCGTCCCCGCGTGAGCTGGACGTTATTCTGTCGACAGGGGAGCAGGTGACAATTGCCCTTCTCAGTATCGCCCTGCAAAAACGTGGCTGTGATGCCCGCTCCTTTACCGGAGGGCAAGTCAGAATTCTGACCGATGAGGCACATACCCGTGCCCGCATCCGTGAGATTGACGACAAGAAAATCCGCCATGAGTTGGCTCAAGGTCGTGTCGTGGTGGTGGCTGGGTTTCAGGGAACCGATGAGAATGGCAATATCACCACCTTGGGGCGCGGCGGTTCAGACACCTCTGCGGTGGCTCTGGCTGCAGCTCTGAAGGCCGATGAATGCCAGATTTATACTGACGTGAAAGGCGTATATACGACTGATCCGCGCGTGGTCGAAGATGCCAGACTGTTGCGCAGTATAACGTTTGAGGAGATGCTGGAGCTGGCAAGTCTGGGAGCGAAGGTGCTCCAGATCAGATCAGTGGAATTTGCAGGCAAGTACAAAGTACCGTTGCGCGTGCTGTCCAGCTTTGAAGAAGACCCCGGTACTTTAATCAGTTTAGAGGAAGAAACAGAAATGGAAGCTCCAATTATCTCGGGTATCGCCTTTACGAGAGATGAGGCAAAAATCACTGTCTCCGGAGTGCCAGATGTCCCCGGAGTCGCCTATCGAGTTATTGGTCCTGTCAGCGATGCAGGTATCGAAGTGGACGTGATCGTGCAGAACGTCTCTGCTGATGGAACTACTGATATCACTTTTACGGTAAAGCGCGCGGATGCAGAGCAGACCCGTCAAATCATCAATCGAATTGCTGCCGATGTGAAGGCCAGAGACATTTCTCTGGATACCAAGATTGCGAAAATATCGCTGGTGGGTGTTGGAATGCGCTCCCACGCCGGTATTGCCAGCAAGATGTTCAAGACGCTGGCCGATGAATCGATTAACATTCAGATCATCACTACTTCAGAGATCAAGATTTCTGTAGTGATTGATGAGAAATATCTGGAACTTGCTGTGCGATCACTGCACAGTGCGTTTGGTCTCGGAGAAGCAGGTAAAGGCTGAGTAACCGCCGGAGACTCTCCTCCTTGTGTCTGTTGTGCTGGTCGGTTTGAAACGCCGATTCAGGGGTAGTACTGCAAGACTGTTTCCACAAACCCGCTTTCGCCATCTTGTGACAAGGTGTTAAAAAAATAATTAGAGGGTGAGAAAGCATTTTGAAATTGCACGTCAGTATTTGTGTTTTCCTTCGCGCGTGAAACTGCCTGCGAAGGTAAAACGACAAGGACATTGAGAGTGGGAAAGGAGAGATAACATGTTGATTTTGACTCGCCGCATAGGTGAAACATTGATGGTTGGCGATGATGTCACAGTGACGGTGCTGGGCGTCAAAGGAAATCAGGTAAGAATTGGTGTCAACGCACCAAAAGATGTAGCAGTGCATCGCGAAGAAATTTACCAGCGCATTCAGAAAGAAAAGGATGCGGGCGGCACTGATACGGACGGAAACGCATAAGCAAATAATCCCCCTTGGCCTCTGCCAATTTTTCGGATGTATGCTATTATTGCGCGCGAATTTGGAGAGATGGCCGAGTGGCTGAAGGCGCGCCCCTGCTAAGGGCGTATGGGGTAAAACTCATCGAGGGTTCGAATCCCTCTCTCTCCGCCATATAAGATATTACTCCCCCTGAAGTCCTCCCGACTCTACTTTTGACTCTGAATCAAATTTTGGAATCCGGTTGCTGGGGGCGCGAGTTCAGGCCGCATCGTCATGTGACCTTCCCCTTGTTCCTCTGTACCATCCTGTGACAATATGGCCCGCAGTGTGATACCGCTGATGGTTTTTCGAGACCATTTTCCTGATTGTTTCGTCTGCTCGTTTTTTTTTGTTCGTTTCGTCTGCTCGTTTCTTTTGATCGTTTCGATCAGCAGGTGGCTGCCATGAAAACTATTTCCCTGAAATTTCTCGTGACTGGAATTCTGTCACTGGCGGTGCTCATGAGCCAGTACGCTTACTCTCAATCCTTGGATTCCGCTGCAATTACTCCATTCTCGATCAACATTCCCGAACAGGATATCGCTGATCTCAAACAGCGTTTGGCCATGACGCGTCTGCCCGATCAGATTCCTGACACGGGTTGGGACTATGGCACCGATACGGAATATCTTCGCGAATTGCTGGAGTATTGGGCCACGGAGTTTGATTGGCGCGCTCAGGAACAAGCTCTCAACGAATTCGATCAGTTCGTCACAGAAGTAGATGGTGTGCAGGTTCACTTCATCCACCAGCGTTCGCCGCATCCGAACGCAACCCCACTGCTGCTTACGCACGGCTGGCCGGGTTCCTTTGTAGAGTTCAGAAAAATCATCGGCCCGCTGACCAACCCCGAGCTGTATGGCGGCAATGCCGAAGACGCTTTCCATGTAATAGCACCCTCGTTGCCTGGATTCGGTTTCTCGGGCAAACCCACTGAACGTGGTTATAACCCTGAACGTATGGCGCATACGCTGGCGGCGCTGATGGAGAAACTGGGTTATGAGAAGTACGGTGCACAAGGTGGTGACTGGGGCGCAATCATTAGCCGAATTCTCGCGAGCCAGTATGGAGATCATGTTATCGGACTGCATTCCAATTTCGTGCTGGCCAACCCTCCATCCGATCCTGCGGTGCGTGATGCCGTACCACCGGAAGAGCTGGCAAGCCGCGAGGCTCGTCAGGCTTATATGGCCAATGAGGTTGGCTACCAGCAGATTCAGGGGACCAAGCCGCAGACGCTGGGCGTTGCACTGAATGACTCTCCCGCTGGGCTCGCTGCCTGGATCGTCGAGAAATTCTATGGTTGGAGTGATATTGACAGGAGTCACGCCAATGGTCTGGAGGAAAAATTCACCAAGGATGAAATGCTGACCAACATCAGTCTCTACTGGTTCACACAGACGATCACTTCTTCCGCACGCATTTACTTTGAGAATCGCAACGTCGCGATGGCGGAGCCTGTTGGCTTTGTCGAAGTTCCCACGGCTGGCGCGATCTTCCCCGCTGAGATATACCTAACTCCCAGACTATGGGCTGAGTCTCAGTACAATATCGTGCACTGGACCCGCATGCCCCGTGGAGGACACTTTGCCGCCATGGAAGAACCGGAGCTGTTGCTGCAGGATATCCGCGAGTTTTTTCGGCCTCTGCGTTAAGTAAAGAGAGAGGCCGGGTTATCCGCCAGGGAAATGATGCATGCCTCTGCACCTGAGCAGCTCCAACAGAATTGAAACACTGCAGCTGCAGCTTGCCGATCTGTTATCGGCACAGCCGCTCGCCGATCCCTTCGCGCGCGAGGTGGTGTTGGTGCCGACGATGGCCCTGCAGCGCTGGCTGAATTTGCAGATTGCGGGTTGCCACGGTGTGGCGGCCAACATTGACTGTCCGTTGCCCGCCGCCTGGATATGGAAGCTGGCAGCTCAGCTCCTGGATATCGCGGGTGATTCCTCGGCAGGTGCTGTCCCGCAGCAGGATCCCCTGTCCAGAGAATCATCGGCGTGGAAGATCTACGGCGTTCTGCCTGCACTTCTGCAGCGCTCTGAATTCCTGCCCTTGCTCAACTACCTTCAGGATGATGATTCGGGTGTAAAACGCTGGCAACTGTCCGAACGTATCGCCGATGCATTTGACCGCTATCAGTACTATCGCCCTGACTGGATCAGGGACTGGAGTGCGCCCGAACCTCGTCTGCGCCGCACACCGGAGTACGTTCAATCCTGGCAACCAATCCTGTGGCGCGAACTGATCTCCGACTGCGCTGATACGCATCGGGTTGCCCTCATTGATCAACTGCTTCAGACACTGCTGAGTGAAGGTGGTGCCAACAGATTGGGCTCGATATTACCCGAGCGTTTGAGTTGCTTTGCGCTCTCCAGTCTGCCGCCGCTGTTTGTGGAAGTTCTCAATGCGCTGGCGCGGCATGTCGATGTCTATCTGTTTCAGCACAGCCCGACGGATCAATACTGGGCGGATCTGCGCAGCAAGAAGTCTGTATCGAGGCTGCGTGTAGAAAATGCCGAAGTGGCAGATTACTACGACACAGGCAACGAGCTACTCGCCTCATGGGGGCGCCAGGGGCAATCATTTCAGGATCTGCTTCTAAGTAGTGACGCGCTCGAGTCCGCGCAATGGGAAGAGTATTGCGTCCCCGGCGAAGACACGCTGCTGCACCGTCTGCAGGGTGACATCCTTGCGCTGCGCGAAGAGCGCGTCGATGTCGCGATAGATGAATCCATTCAGGTCAGCATCTGCCACAGTCCGCTGCGCGAATGCCAGGTTCTGCATGACAGACTGCTGCGCGAACTGCAGCAGGATCGTACGCTGAAAGCCGAAGACATTCTCGTCGTCATCCCCGAGATCAGTCGTTATGCTCCTTACATAGACGCCGTATTCCGGCGCGATGAGAGTGGTGCCCGCCCGTTTATCCCCTGGAACCTCTCCGACATTGCGGTGGCCGATGAACACCCGTTGATTCGCATATTCTTTCAGTTGCTGGCACTGCCTGGCTCGCGCTTCACTCATTCCGAGGTTACGTCATATATCAGCGTGCCGGAGATTGCCGAGCATTTTCATCTGGACGCCTCTGCCCAGGAGGAAGTGCTGAGTTTGTTGCAGCAGAGTCAGGTGCGCTGGGCGCTTGATGGCGAGCATAAGCGAGCAATGGGACTGCCAGCCATAGAGCAGAACACCTGGCTCCATGCCTCGGACAGACTGATGGTAGGATATGCCATGGGGGAGATTGAATTCTGGAATGGCATCGCGCCTGTGGAGGGTGTTGGGGGCGGACGTGCTGGTGCCGTCGGCAATTTTCTGCAGCTTCTGGAAGCATTGCGGCACTGGCATGGAGAGCTGCAGCGCACTCGCACTGCACGCGAGTGGCAGCTGACCCTGCAGGAATTGTTGAGCGATATTTTTGGCGATGTCACCGATGAAGATGACAAGTTGCAACAGATACGCGATGCCATCGCCGAATTGAGAGAGCAGGCTGGCGATCAACTTCTTTCCCCCGAACTGCTCAGCCTCTGGCTGACAGATAGTCTCGGGACGCGCACGGTGCACAATCGTTTTTTCAGTGGTGGAATTACCTTTTGCGGCATGCGCCCCATGCGCAGTCTGCCCTTTCGCATTATCTGTGTACTGGGTATGCAGGATCAGGCCTTTCCTCGTCGTGAGAATCCAGTGGCTTTTGACGCGATGGCGCAGCAGTGGCGCGCCGGTGATCCGCGCAAGGGCGATGAGGATCGCTACCTCCTCCTGGAAACGCTGTTGTGCGCTCGTGACAAACTGCTCTTCAGTTTTAGCGGTCGCAGTCTGAAGGACAACACCGAGTGTCAGCCGTCGGTACTGCTGCAGGAACTGCTGGATTTCATCGATGCACGCTATGTTCCTATGCAAGACAATGCGCAAGACAATGCGCAGGAATCTGCTCGTACAATTGAGCAGCCGGTCATGAGCCAGTTCATCAGCACGCTGTATCCGATGCAGGCCTTCAGTTGGCGCAATTATGCGGCGGTCACTGAGGTGCCCGGCAGTTATGATGCCTGGTGGTGCCGTGTGGCCCATGCCTTGCGTGACGCGCAGGGCGAAGATCGCGCCGCTGCAGAGTTGCAGCAGTCCACATGGCCGCTTCACGAACTGGCGGCGACGGATGACTCGACGACCAGCATCGAGCTGGGGCGCCTCATTCGCTTTTTGCAGCACCCGGTAAAGTTCTTCTTCAATGCGCGGCTGCGTATCTATCTGCAGGAAGAACCACAGAGCGAGGATGAGGAAGTGTTCGCGCTGAACGGGCTGCAGTCCTGGGCGTTGCGCAATGCCATGATAGCGGAGCTGTTGCAGACGGAAGACCCAATAGCAGCCCCCGCGAATGCAGCAGCCGGAGACGACCGGTTACAGAATATCGTGGCGGCCAAAGGGCTGCTACCGCATGGTGGGACAGGCAGCGCCGCCTATGCGCAAGTGCAGGACAATGCCGACGACTTGTTGACCACTCTGCAACCGTATCGTGGATTGCAGTCGTCGCCACAGCGCATTGATTTGCAATTCACTATGCAGATGAAGGATGACCAGGCGACAACACAGGAAATCCACCTGAGTGGTCAGGTTGCCTCCTATCTGCCCGGCAAGGGGCTGTTGCATTACTCGCCCTCGAATCGCAAGGGCAAGTACGTTCTCGCCGCGTGGGTGGAACATCTGGCGCTGTGTGCAATGGGACTGCTTGCATCGGGAGAAGTGACGGCGCTGCATTGTCGGGATGGCAGTGGTTTCTTCGCGGTGCTGAATGCCGACGCGGCTCGTGAACAGCTGCAGTGCTACATGGCGCTGTATCAGGCCGGGCTCGCACGTCCCTTGCCGGTCTTTCCGGAAACTAGTCTGGCACTGGTGCAGGATGACGGTGGCAAAAGTGCCAGAAAATGCTGGGAAGGGGATCGCTTCCGCAATCTTGCAGGTGATCGCGATGATCCTTATGTTCGACTGATACTGCGCGGCAGCCTTGCCGATCCGTTGGAGACAAGCGAGGTGATGGAGTTGGCAGAAGCGATCTACGGTGCCGCTTGTCGCCGTCTGAGCGACTATCAGGAGGGCGCAGAATGAGCAATTCTGGATTGTCTTCGCTGACAGAAACGGCAAAAGTGTTGACGGCGAAACAAACGCTGCAGCTCAATCTTTCCGGCGTCAAGCTGATCGAAGCGAGTGCCGGTACCGGCAAGACTTACGCCATCAGCAATCTGTATCTGCGTTTCGTGCTGGCCGGCAGAAGAGTCAGCGAGATTCTCGTGGTGACGTTTACCAATGCCGCCACCGAAGAGTTGCGTGGGCGGATTCGCGCACGCCTGCACGACGCCCTGCACTGGATCGATCAACCCGATCAGGAACCACAGGACGAATTCCTCGCTCTGCTGCTCGAAGAATTGCGAGCCTTGCCCGAGACGGAGCGCCTTGCGGTCGCGACGCGGTTGCGCCTCGCGGTGCGCTCCATGGATGAGGCCACGATCTATACCATCAACGGCTTCTGCCAGCGCGCATTGACCGATCACGCCTTCAGCAGTGGGCAGCCCTTCGAGCTGGAATTGGTCAGCGATGATGACGAGCTCTGGGAGGACGCGCTCAAGGATTGGTGGCGCAGCGCTGCCTATGAATTGGACGAACCGGATCTCAGGCTCTTCCTCGGCGAACTCGGCTCTCTGGAGCAATTCCTGAAGTCGCAGCGCGCGCTGCGGCATATCCGTGACACGCAGGTGCTGCCTCAGAGTGATGAGGACATGCAGGCACTCTACGCCCGTTGGCGGGCGCAGGTGGTGCCACTGCTAACACTTGCAGAGCAGTGGAATGCGCGGGCCGAGGAGCTGGCCAATATTCTGATGTCTTCACCGGCACTGAGCCGGGCGAAAAACAAAGGAGGCTATCAGAAA
Source organism: Gammaproteobacteria bacterium (assembly GCA_030645995.1). Lineage (GTDB taxonomy): Bacteria > Pseudomonadota > Gammaproteobacteria > Pseudomonadales > Pseudohongiellaceae > UBA5078. The sequence continues at coordinate 18,742 of JAUSMU010000053.1, forward strand.
GATGAACTGGCAGTGAGTCTGGCGCTTCTCGATGCATATTTCCGGTCTTCCGATCTGCGCTCGGTTCCCGATCAGCTACAGCTGCTATCCGCTGGTTATTTCTGCGATTTTCAATTGAAGAAGGAAGACCCAGCGCTGCGCGATCCATTCTTTCTGGAATGCCAGATCATCGTCGACGAGATGAATCTGCTGCGCAAGCGCTTCGGCATCACCGCGCTGCTGGATGCAACGGCGAGTGCCAGAGCGCGAGTGGAGCGGGTGAAAGCATTGACCCGTACAATCTCCTTCAATGATCAGCTGACACGTCTGCATGACGCGCTCCTGGGGCCGTCTGGGGCCGATCTGGCGCGCGCGCTGCAACGCTCTTTCCCCGTCGCCATGATCGATGAGTTTCAAGATACTGACCGTGTCCAGTACCACATCTTCCGCGAGCTTTTCCTGCAGCAACAGTTGTCGGCGGAGTCGGCGCCCGACAAACCTGCGGGACTCATTCTGATCGGTGATCCCAAGCAGGCCATTTACAGCTTTCGAGGCGGAGATATCTTCGTATATGCCGAGGCGCGCAAAGATGCGGGTGATAACCGCTACACACTGGACACCAACTGGCGCTCGACACCGCCGCTGGTCCATGCGGTCAATACCGTCTTCAGGCGCCGTGAGGCACCTTTTGTCTACGCTCAGTCCATTGACTTCCATCCTGTTCAGGCGGCTGTAAAGAAGCACGAACCACTGTTTGAGAATGGTGTTCAGGCCCGCCCGATCACGTTCTGGCGTATTCCGCGCGGCGATGATGGCAAGCCGCTGAGTTTGTCGGAGGCGCGCAGAATTGTCAGCGCCGGTGTGGCCGAGGAGATTGCGCGACTGGTTGAGGCGGGTGAGCGAGGAGCGGTGAAGCTCGGCGAACAACCGCTGCTGGCCGGTGATATCGCTGTGCTGGTGCGGACCAATGACGAGGGAGCCGCGCTACGTGAGGCATTGCTCCAGCGCGGCCTCAACGCCGTCACGGTAGGCCGGGACAATGTTTTCACGAGCGCCGAGGCTGGCGGCCTCGAATTGCTGCTGACAGCGGTAGTGCATTGCAGCGATCGCACTGCGTTGCGTGCGGCATTGACCAGTGATCTTCTCGATCTCGACTACCCGGCGATTGCGCGCATCGTCGACGATCCGCAGCGCTGGCTGCAGTGGACCGAGCGTTTGCAGACCCTGCAGCGCTTGTGGCTGCAGAAGGGTTTCATGACGATGTTTCAGGCCTTGCTGCAAGAGACGCTGCCGGATCTGCAGATCGGCCTGCAACTCGCGGCGCTGCCTTATGCCGAACGGCGCCTGACCAATCTGATGCATCTGGGGGAGCTGTTGCAGCAGACGGCACGGACGCACCCCGGCCTTGAGTCGCTGCTGAGTTGGTATCGCGAGCAGATTCTTGATACGTCCGAGGCGGAGACGGAGTTGCGTCTTGAGAGTGACGAGGCGCTCGTCAAGATAGTTACCATCCACGCCAGCAAAGGGCTGGAATATCCGGTGGTGTTTGTCCCGTTCCTGTGGGCCTGCAGACCACGCGACTATCGTTTGAAGCGACACGACAGTGTGGCCTTTCATGACCTGCACGGTAACGCCTGTCTCGACCTCGGCTCGGAGCGTTTCGAGCAGCATTTGTTGCTGGCGGAGAGCGAGCGCCTCGCGGAGGACGTGCGGCTGGCGTATGTGGCATTGACCCGCGCCCGTGCCAAGATCTACCTGGCCTGGGGAGTGGCGCAAGATCAGTATGCCTTCACCTCGCGCACTGCACTGGCCTGGCTCCTGCATTCGCAGCAAACCCCTGCCGACCTGAATCAGAATTTCCCCAAATCAGCGCTGGACGCAGAGCTGATGAATGCCGCGCTCTCAGAACTCGTGGCACAAAGCAACGGCACCATTGAGGTTGACGACTTGCCGCAGGAGTCTTCGTTGTCTGCGCAAAGTTCGCGGCGATCTGGCCATGAGACGTCTGTAGAGCTGCGCCCCGCCGTGTTCTCCGGCAGCATTGCCACAGACTGGCGAATCACCAGCTTCAGCAGCCTGACCCGCGACATTCACCAGGCACCGCACGCCGGCAGCAATGCCGCCAGCAGCGATCCGATCCTGACCTTTGCTGCGGGCAGTCATGTCGGTCTGTTTCTGCATCACCTGCTGGAACATCTGGATTTTCAGGGGGATATTCAGGCGCAGGGCATCGAGTTGAATAAGCGCTTTGCGCTGCGTTTCGGCTTCGATGCGCGTCGTCAGCAGGACACCGTCGTGGCGTGGTTGCACAACATCGTCTCTACGCCCCTGAATGATACGGGCCTGTGTCTCTCGCAACTCTCGCGCCGTAAGCGCATGGACGAGCTGGAGTTTGATTTTGCGATTGACCATGTGCGTGTTGATGTCCTCAACCGCATTCTTAACGAATCTGTCGGTATGCCCTTGAGCCCGGTCACTGTCGAAGATTTTCGCGGCATGATTACCGGTATCATCGATCTGGTCTTCGAGCACGAAGGGCGGTACTACATCGCTGACTACAAGAGTAATTTGCTCGGCACACAGCTTGATGACTACGCACCCGACAAACTGCGCAAGGCCATCTTCGATCGCCGCTACGATCTGCAGTATCTGCTCTATGTGCTGGCGCTGCATCGCTATCTGCGTCAGCGCGTGCGTGGCTATGCTTACAGTCAACACATGGGCGGAGTCTATTACCTGTTTCTGCGCGGACTGCGGCCCGCCAGTGGACCGCGCTACGGCGTCTATCACGAACTGCCCGCGCGGGAGCTCATCGAGGCTCTCGATCAGCAAGTCTTCGCACATCGGAGTGGCGCTGTGGAAGCGTCCGCTGCAGGGAGGCAGATATGAGCATTCTCAACAGGCTGGTCGAGTCCGGAGCGCTGACGCCACTCAGTTGTCACTTCGCGCGCTTCATTGCCCGGCAGTCCGGGCAGGCGGAAGAGAGTTTGCTGGTACTGACCGCCGCGCTGCTCAGTCAGAGCAATCAGCAGGGCGATGTCTGTCTCGATCTGGGGCGGCGGGCGGGCATGTCGTTGTTTGTGTCTGCGATGGTGCCTGTCGGCCTTTCTTCTGCAGCTGCGGAGACCGCAGCGCCCCCGCTTGCACAGTGGCAAGCAGCTTTGCTACAGAGTCACTGCGTCGGTAAACCGGGCGAGCTGGCGCCGCTGATTCTCGACGGCTCGCGCCTGTATCTGCAGCGCTTCTGGAGCGACGAGCAGACTGTGTATCACGCCATCAACGCACGTCTGCAATTTGTAGAGGATATCGATCTTGCGCGTCTGCAGCTGGGTCTTGCACGGCTCTATCCCCAGCGCGCTACTCCGGCCCGGCCCGGCATCCATCCACAACTGGATCTGCTGGCATCTGTCGCTGCTGCCGAGCCGGATTGGCAATGTGTGGCCTCCGCGTTGGCCGTCACTCGCCGTTTCGCCGTCATCTCCGGCGGGCCGGGCACCGGCAAGACCACTACGGTTGTGAAAGTGCTGGTCCTGTTGCTTGAGCAGAATCCGGCTCTGCGTCTGCGGTTAGCCGCGCCGACAGGAAAGGCGGCTGCCCGTATGGTGGAGTCGATTCGAGCGGCTCGCGGTCGCCTCAATCTGTCGCCCGAGATAGCCGCGCTGTTGCCGGATGAGGCCAGCACCTTGCATCGGCTGCTGGGATATCAGGGCAACGGCGCGCGCGGCGGCTTTCGCCACAATCGATTGAATCCGCTGCTGGTCGACTGCCTGGTGATCGACGAGGCGTCGATGATCGATCTGACGCTGATGAAAGCCTTGCTGGATGCCACTCCGGCGAACACCCGCGTCATTCTGCTGGGTGATCGGGACCAACTAGCCTCCGTGGATGCCGGCAACGTGCTGGGCGACATCACGGGGCACGGCAGGGAACTGACTTATACCCCAGCGATGGCCGCATTGCTGGCGCGGTTGACCTGCATCGAACAGAACTGTTTGCTGCAGGAGGAGGGCGGGCCTGCAGTGGCGGATGCCATCGCCCTGTTGCGCACCAGCCATCGCTTTTCTGCCGACAGTGCCATCGGCCGTCTGGCCACGCTGGTCAACAAAGGGGACGATGCCGCCGCGCTGGCCCTGCTGGTGCAGGGGCAGGACGCTCGCGTGGACAATACCTGGCAAGGTGACAGTGAGGTGGTGTTGCTGCAGCCTGCGGCCAACGAGTGGAATCCTCTCAATCGCGCGGTGCTCGACTGGGCGGTGCAGCGCTACAGCGCTTATCTGCGTTGTCAGTCTGTGGAAGAGGCTCTGCAGAGCTTTGAGGCGACCCGCATCCTCTGCGCCTCCCACGAGGGGCCCTGTGGCGACATGGAGATCAATCGTTTGCTGGCGGAGCGCTTGCGCGCGCGCGGTTTGTTGGAGTCCGGAGAGGATTTCCACGGCAAGCCGGTCATGATTACAGTGAACGACTATGAGCTGGGGTTGTTCAATGGCGATATCGGTTTGCTGTGGCGTGACGAGGACGGGATATTGCAAGCCTGCTTTGCGCAACTCGATGGTCAGGTGCGACGCCTTCCCGCACGCAGTCTGCCCGAGCATGTAACGGCCTGGGCGTTGACGGTGCACAAGTCACAGGGTTCGGAGTTTGATCAGGTAATGCTGGTGTTGCCTGCAGATATCAACAGTCCGCTGCTGCTGCGCGAGTTGCTTTACACGGGAATCACGCGAGCGCGCAGGCGTCTGTTGATCCATTCTGCACCGGAGGTTTTTGCCGCCGCATGCAGAACGCCGGTGCAACGCAGTTCGGGGCTTGCCGGGTTGCTGGGGTGGCGCTGAGCGCGCTGCCATGCGCTCAGCGCTCAGTATTTCAACCTGTCGTGAGAATTGTGTGGGCCATGTGCAGGTGCTCTGCAGCCTCGCGTCCCAGTATGGTCAGATAGCCACCATCGGGTTGAGTTACCAGGCCTTTGTCGTGCAGGCGCTGCGCCGCAGCGATTTTGGCCGGACCGGCTTCCTTGTGAACCTTGATGCCCTCTTGAGGGTCAGTGACGTTGTACAGCAGCAAAGTATTCAATTCGTCGATCAGTTCCGGGCTTAAAGTCATGGTGGTTCCTCGATAATTATAGTCGTCAGGGTGTAGTATATGCGCCTTCGCGCAAGGCGCGAACAATCAATTAGCCCGATCAATTAGCTCAATCAATTCACCGTCGTTGAGAAACATACAGGGAGCCCATGAAAGTACCAACAAGATTGCAGCCACTGGTTGATGACGGCCTCATCGACGAAGTCCTCAGTCAGCTGATGAGTGGTAAGGAAGCTCAGGTGTATGTGGTTCGATGTGGCCAGCATGTGCGCTGTGCCAAGATCTACAAGGAAGCGGGAAAACGCAGCTTCAAGCAGGCGGTGCAGTATCAGGAAGGTCGCGCGGTCAAGAACAGCCGCAGTGCCAGAGCGATCGGCAAACGCAGCCGCTATGGTCAGCAGGAACAGGAACAGGCTTGGTTGAACGCCGAGGTGGACGCGCTGCGTCGTCTCGCGGCGGCAGGTGTGCGAGTGCCGAAGACACATGGTTTTGTCGATGGCGTCCTGTTGATGGACATGATCAGCGATGCTGAGGGATATCCGGCGCCTCGCCTGAACGACGTGGTGCTTACTGCGGAACAGGCAAGGGAATTTCACGCCAGGATCATTGCCGATGTGGTGAAGATGCTCTGCGTCGGCCTCATCCACGGCGATCTTTCCGAATTCAACGTGCTGGTCGGCAAGGATGGTCCGGTCATCATCGATTTGCCGCAGGCCGTGAATGCTTCCGGCAACAACAGCGCTGCCGCCATGCTGCTGCGCGACGTCGAGAACATGGCCAATTACTTCGGCCGTTTCGCGCCGGAGTTGCGTACCAGTGACTATGGTCGGGAGATATGGGGGCTGTACGAGAAGGGCAACCTGCGTACGGATTCCAGGCTGACAGGGCGCTTCGAAGGCAAACTGGAAGCCGCCAATGTCGATGAAGTTCTCCGCATCATCGAGCATGCGCGAGAAGAGGCGCAGCGTGATCTGGAGCGTCGGCAGGCCGCGTTGGAATAACCGCTGTCCTTCGCTATCTCCACTGACTGTGGGAGCGTACCCAGAGGGCATAAAGGCCCGCCCGCTCCCACAATGAGTGGATCAGGCAATCATTCCGCGCCCAGGCGCTCCGCGATGTCGGCAGGCTCTACTTCCAGTCCGCTCATCTCTGCGTCCCAGTTCGGGCCGGCCATGACTTCATCCTCGTGCATGCCGGGGAGCCAGTTTTCCACGAAGTCTTCCAGCGCAATTGCGGCCGGCGTGTAGATTGCCCAATCCTCGTTGCAGTGAACCTTGGCGTCTGCTTCTTCGGACCAGAAGGGGAACACGTCGGTATTCTCAAACTCCAGTGACGGGCATACCGCCCAGCCATCTTTTGCCTGCAGGCCCCAGACCTTGCCGGTCTCCTGAATGCGGGCGATAAACAGGTCGTAATTGGCCTCCTGGTCTTCACCAAGGGCGGATTGGGCATTCTGTGGTGGGCGCTGCTGCATGGTATCCTCCGCAGTTCGATGGAAAGCGTGTTGTCAGGGTGATCGATGCGCGGAGCGTAACACAAGAGGTAGTCATGAACGAAACAGCGAAGTCCCCGAAAGGTGTCTATTCCGGTTGCCCCGGAACAGTAAATGCGCAGGTCAGCCCACGCGGCACGCTCGAATTGTTGTCACAAGAAGAGGTCAGTCGTCTGAATGGCGTGCGCGACAGTTCGGTGTATGAATTGTTTCGCCGTTGCGCGCTGGCCGTGCTCAATTGCGAGGATGTTACCGACGACGCGTCCGAAGTTTTCGCGCTGTATGCCGATTTCTCCATCGAGATCGCCCATCGCGCCCGGGGTATCAAGCTGATCCTCAAGAACGCGCCGGCCTGCGCCTTCGTGGACGGACAGATACTCAATGGCGTCAGGGATCACCTCTTTGCCGTGCTGAGGGACATCGTGTTCATGTCCAGCCCGCCTTACGCACCCACAGCAGCCGCCGTGTCGCAAACCAATCCAGACAGCCTGCACGTGCGCGATACCCAGCCGGACAGTTCCGGCACCGTCAGCAATCTGGTCTTCAATATCCTGCGCAATGCGGCGCTGCTGCGGCCGCGCATGCCGCCGCGTCTGGTAGTGTGCTGGGGTGGGCACTCGATTGGCCGCGAGGAGTATCTGTATAGCAAGGCCGTGGGTTATCAGCTTGGTTTGCGCGGTCTGGACATCTGCACGGGCTGTGGCCCTGGCGCGATGAAGGGACCAATGAAGGGCGCCACCATCGGTCACGCCAAGCAGCGTAATCGCGAGGGCCGTTACATCGGCATCACCGAGCCGGGCATCATCGCGGCGGAGTCACCGAATCCGATCGTCAACAATCTGGTCATTCTGCCGGACATCGAGAAGCGCCTCGAAGCCTTCGTACGGCTGGGCCATGGGATCATCGTGTTTCCCGGTGGCGTCGGCACACTCGAAGAAATTCTGTTCCTGCTCGGCACCTTGATGGACACCGACAACGCCGACATCACCGTGCCACTTATCTTCACGGCCGGAGGTGCCAGTCGCTCCTATTTCGCGGAGATCGATGCCTTCCTCGTCAGCACGCTGGGCGAACAGGTGCGGCGCTTCTATCGCATCATCGAGGATGACCCGGTGGCGGTAGCCGTGGCGATGCGCGACGGGATGGTGGCGGTCGCGGCCAATCGCCGCGCGACCCGCGACGCCTTTTACTACAACTGGCTGTTGAAGATTCCCGCCGAGATGAAACGTCCGTTTGCGGTCAGTCACCAGAGCATGGCGACCCTGCAGTTGCGCCACGATCTGCCCGCTGCGGAACTCGCCATCAATCTGCGGCGCGCCTTCTCGGGCATCGTCGCGGGTAACGTCAAGGACTCCGGCGTCAGCATGATTCGTGAGTACGGCCCCTTCCAGCTCAACGGCGATCCGCAGATATTGCAGGAAATGGATCGTCTTTTACGTGGATTCGTTGCGCAGGGGCGCATGAAACTGGGCGGAAAGGCATATAATCCGTGCTACAGGATTGCAGGAACAGAGGATTAGGACAGGCCGTCAATACTTGACTGTTTTACTCGGGCATCCGATAATCCCGGCCCTCAAAAACCGCCCATATTCCGTCCGCAAGTCGGGGAAAACACGTGACAGAACAAGTCGAAAGCCTGATCCGCAAGGACTATTCTGCGGGTTTTCACACCAACATCGAATCCGACACCCTCAAGCCGGGGCTGGATGAAGACGTCGTGCGCTTCATTTCCGCGAAGAAGGAAGAGCCGGAGTGGATGCTGGAGTGGCGCCTGAAGGCTTTCCGTGCCTGGCAGGAAATGGTAGAGCCGACTTGGGCGCACGTGCATTACCCGACTATCGATTTTCAGTCCCTGTCGTATTACAGCGCTCCGAAAAGCATGGCCGACAAGCCCAAGAGCCTGGCCGAAGTCGATCCCGAACTGCTGGACATGTATGCGAAGCTCGGCATCCCCCTGCATGAACAGGAAGCGCTGGCGGGTGTCGCCGTGGATGCCGTCATCGACTCCGTCTCTGTGGTCACCACCTATCGCGCCAAGCTCGAAGAGGCCGGTGTGATTTTCTGCCCCATCAGCGAGGCCATCAAACGCTTTCCGGAGCTGGTCAGGAAATACCTCGGCACCGTGGTGCCGCAGAAGGACAACTTCTACGCGGCGCTCAACTCCGCTGTGTTCTCCGACGGCTCCTTCGTGTACATCCCGAAGGGAACGCGCTGCCCGATGGAGCTCTCCACTTATTTCCGCATCAACGAGATTAACACCGGCCAGTTCGAGCGCACGCTGATCGTGGCTGATGAAGGTTCCTACGTCAGCTACCTCGAGGGTTGCACCGCGCCGATGCGCGATGAGAATCAGCTGCACGCGGCAGTGGTAGAGCTGGTCGCGCTGGATGACGCGCAGATCAAATACTCGACGGTGCAGAACTGGTATCCCGGCGACAAGGAAGGCAAGGGCGGCATCTACAACTTCGTGACCAAGCGCGGCATCTGCCATCGCAATGCGCGAATTTCGTGGACACAGGTGGAGACCGGCTCGGCGATCACGTGGAAGTACCCCAGTTGCATTCTCAAGGGCGACAACAGTGTGGGCGAATTCTATTCCGTGGCACTCACCAACAATTTTCAGCAGGCCGACACCGGCACCAAGATGATCCATATTGGCAAGAACACGCGCTCCACTATCGTGGCCAAGGGTATCTCGGCCGGGCGCAGTCAGAGCGCCTATCGCGGACTGGTGCGCATCAATGCCGGTGCGGAGGGTGCGCGCAATTACACGCAGTGTGATTCGTTGCTGATTGGTGATCGTTGTGGTGCGCACACGTTCCCGTACATCGAGAGCAAGAATTCCTCGGCGCAGATCGAACACGAGGCGACGACCTCCAAGGTCAGTGACGACCAGTTGTTCCTGTGTCAACAGCGAGGGCTCAACGCGGAGAAGGCTGTGTCGATGATCGTCAACGGCTTCTGCCGCGAGGTCTTCAAGGAGCTGCCGATGGAGTTCGCCGTCGAAGCGGGCAAGCTGCTTGAGGTGAGCCTCGAAGGGTCTGTTGGTTAAAGTCGGTGGGCTAAAGACTGAAGTGTTGAAGTGCCAGCTATCTTATTCAGAATTTTTTCAGGAATAGTTCCAGCATGTTAGAGATTCACAATTTGAACGCCCGCGTCGAGGGTGCCGACATCCTCCGCAACCTCAGCCTCAGCATCAAGCCGGGCGAGGTGCACGCCATCATGGGCCCCAACGGCGCTGGCAAAAGCACGCTGGGCAATGTTCTGTCCGGGCGACCAGGCTATGAGGTGACCTCGGGCGAGGTGTTGTTCAACGGCAAGAATCTGCTGGAGCTGGAGATCGAGGAGCGTGCCCGCGAAGGGTTGTTCCTGGCGTTTCAATACCCGGTCGAGATCCCCGGTGTCACCAATATGGAATTTCTGAAGGCGTCGGTCGATGCGCGCCGCAAACATCTCGGCATGCCGGACCTGTCGTCATTCGATTTCATGAAGCTCGCCCGCGAGACGTCGAAGAAGGTCAGCCTCGACCCTGCGTTCCTGAAGCGTGGCGTGAACGAAGGTTTCTCCGGCGGAGAGAAGAAGCGCAACGAGATCATGCAGATGATGTTGCTGGAACCGAACCTGTGCATTCTCGACGAGACCGATTCCGGGCTCGATATCGATGCGCTGCAGGTGGTGGCCGCTGGCGTCAATGCCATGCGTGACGGCAAGCGCAGCTTCATCGTGGTGACCCACTATCAACGTCTGCTGGACTACATCGTGCCGGACTATGTGCACGTGCTGGCGGCGGGACGCATCGTCAAGACCGGTGGCAAGGATCTGGCGCTGGAGCTGGAGGCCAAGGGTTATGCCTGGCTTGAGGACGAGGGTGCCTGAACCAATGACTGACTTCCAGCAACAAGCACTGCAGCTCGCCTCGCAACAGCAGAACAGCCCCGTGTGGCTGCGACCTTTGCGCGGTGAGGGGACGGGGCAATGGCAGCGTGCCAGCTGGCCGGGGCGGCGCACCGAACTGTGGAAATACACCCCGTTGCAGGCGCTGCAGCGCACGGAATTTCAACGCTGGGGCAGGGCGCTGCCACAGGGTGTCGGGTCGGCTTCTTTGCTGCCGCTGGACGCGATTCGGCTGGTGTTTGTGAATGGCGTCTTCGATGCGCAGGCGTCCACTGAGCCTCATGCGCAGGTCGTTCATTTCAGCGCCGCTTCCGAACCACAGCGCGCGCTCATCGAGAAGCATCTCGGACGCATCGTGAATACCGAACGGCATCTGTTCGCGTCGCTCAGCAACGCCTGGGTACAGGACGGTGTGCTGCTGCATGTGCCACGCAATGTGATTCTCGACAAGCCAGTCTATATCGTGCACGTGTCGATACCCGAAGCCGAGGCAGTGATCGTCAATCAGCGCCTTCTGGTGGTGCTTGAGGAGAATGCCAAGGCTGAGCTGATCGAACATTTTGTTTCCGATGCGCAAGCGCAAAACAGTTTCGTCAACAGCCTGACCGAGGTCAGCATCGGCAATAACGCGGAGCTGCAGCATTACCGCATCAACCTGGAGCAAGAGCAGCTGATTCACATTGGCGGCGTCCACATCGATCTGCAGCGCGACGCGCGCTACCGTGGTTTTACGATTGCCGAAGGCAGCCAGCTCAAGCGTCTGGATTACCAGATCAACCATCGTGGTGCGGGTGCTCATGCCGCACTCAATGGCGTCTATCTGCCGCGCAATAATCAGCTCGTCGATTACCACACCAATGTGGAACACTGGGCGCCACACTGCACCACCAGCGAAGTGTTCCGTGGCATCATCAGCGACAGCGCGCGCGCCGTCTTCAATGGCCGCATACTGATTCATCCGCACGCGCAGAAGACGCTGGCAGAGCTGAGCAATCGCAATCTGCTGACCTCAGACAAGGCCGAAGTTGACACCAAACCGGAACTGGAAATCTACGCGGACGATGTGAAGTGTGCACACGGTGCTACAGTCAGCCAGCTCGACGACACGGCCATGTATTATCTGCAGAGCCGTGGTGTCTCCAAGACTCAGGCGCGCACCATGCTCAGTTTCGGTTTCATCAACGAGCTGTTGCAGGAACTGCCGCGTGCCGAGGTGCGCGATTATCTGCATCATCATTTGGCCATTCTGTTTGGCACCGCCACGGATCTGTCATGAGCGAGGAGCCTGCTGTGTATCGAGTGATCAGCGAGTCAGCATCGCAACCGGTTGCAGAAAAGTTTGATGTGCAGCGTGTGCGCCGCGATTTCCCGATACTTGCTCAGCAGGTCAATGGTCATCCGCTGGTGTATCTGGATAACGGCGCGACGACCCAAAAGCCCGAGTGTGTGATCGAGGCCATTGCGCATTATTACCGCTGCGACAACAGCAATGTGCATCGTGGCGCCCATGCGCTGAGTGATCGTGCCACGGCCGGTTTCGAGGCCGCCCGCAGCAAGGTGGCGACCTTCATCAATGCGCCAGCGACGACGCAGGTGCTGTGGACACGTGGCACCACCGAGTCCATCAATCTTGTCGCTGCCAGCTGGGGACGCAGCACGCTGCAACCCGGCGATCGCATTCTCGTTTCTGCCATGGAGCATCACTCCAACATCGTGCCGTGGCAGATGATCGCCGCCGAACGCGGTGCCACAGTCGAAGCCATTCCTGTGGACAGCACCGGCACGCTTGATATGCAGGCATTCGCCACCATGTTGAATGCACGCGTGCGCATGGTCGCGGTGGGACATGTCTCCAACGCGCTGGGCACCATCAACCCGGTAGCCGAGATCGTGCGCCTGGCGCATGCCGCCGGAGCACTGGTACTGGTGGATGGTGCGCAGGCCGTGGGGCACTGGCCCGTGAATGTGCAGGCGCTGGATTGTGATTTCTACGCCTTCTCCGCACACAAGCTCTTTGGTCCGACCGGCCTCGGCGTGCTCTACGGGCGTCGCGAAATACTGGAGGCCATGCCTCCATATCAGGGCGGTGGCGAGATGATCGAGTCGGTAAGTTTTGCAGGCACGACGTATAACCAGCTACCCTATAAATTCGAGGCTGGCACGCCGGACATCGCCGGTGCCATCGGTCTCGGCGCCGCCATTGATTATCTGCAGGCAATGGATCGCGAAGGCGCGGCGCGCCACGAACAGGCTCTGCTGGAGTACGCGCAGGAGAAGGCGGCACAGGTGCCCGGCCTGCGTCTGGTTGGCACGGCCAGTCATAAGGCGAGTGTGTTGAGTTTTCTTCTGGAGGGTGTGCACCCGGCGGATGTCGGCACGCTGCTCGACCAGCAGGGCGTGGCGGTGCGCACCGGTAATCATTGCGCGCAACCGATCATGGATCAGTACCGCATACCGGGCACGGTGCGCGCGAGTTTCAGTTTTTACAATACGTTTGAAGACGTGGATCGCCTGTTTCTGGCCCTCGACAAGGCCAGACAATTTCTTGTTTAACAGACTGTAAAAGGTTGAGGATATTCCCATGAGCGTTGAGTCTTACGACCCCGTTCAAAGCACTGGCGTCTCTTCCAGCGCGGCGCACACCGTGCAGGTGACACCCGCCGCTGTCGATCATTTCCGCAAGCAGATCCTCAAAGACGGCAAGGCGCGCGCGGTGCGCCTGAGCGTCAAGCAAAGCGGCTGCACCGGCTTCATGTATGTGGTTGACCTGGTGCCAGAGGCGAAGCCGGACGATTTGCATCTGCCGCTCGGCAACGATGTCGAACTGCTGGTGGCGAAGGATAGCCTCGCCATCGTCAACGGCACCAAGATCGATCTGGTGCGCGAGGGCGTCAACCTGCAACTGAGTTTTCTCAACCCCAATGCCAAGAACCACTGTGGTTGCGGCGAAAGTTTCAACGTGAATTGAACGGCGTGAACTGATATGGAAAGACGCATGGTGCTGGCGCAGGCCGATTGTCCCGCCCGCCGCGTGCCCGACGGCACGCCACTGACAATCCCGAAGAACACCTTCGTCAGCATCACGCAGGCGCTTGGCGGCAACTACACCGTGGTCTACAACGGGCAGATGGTGCGCGTGGATGGCACCGATGCCGCCAATCTCGGACTGCAATCCGAGACCCTGAGTTTCCCCGCACCGCAGAACGATCTCATCGACGAGGCGCAAGTCTGGCAGGCGCTGGGCACGGTGTTCGATCCGGAGATTCCGGTGGATCTGGTGAATCTCGGGCTCATCTACAAGGTAGCTGTCGACCAGCAGGCCAAGCGTGTCGACATCGACATGACTCTGACTGCGCCCAGCTGCGGCATGGGGCCGGTGCTGGTGGGTGACGTGGAATACCGTGTGAGAAAGGTGCCGAATGTGAAAGAAGTCAAAGTGGCACTGGTGTTCGATCCCGCCTGGAGTCGCGACATGATGAGCGAGGAAGCCCAGCTCGAAACCGGGATGTTTTTCTAAATGACGGCTAACAGATTTGGCGCAGAGATTACCCCGGACGACATCGTCGAGGCCCTGTCCTTCTTCGACAACTGGGAGGACCGCTACAAATACATCATCGATCTGGGCAAGGAATTGCCCGCCATGGACCCTGCGTTTCGCAGCGACGAAAATCTGGTGCGCGGTTGTCAGAGCCAGGTGTGGCTGTTGAAACGGGAGGAGGGCGACAGGTTCTTCTTCGAGGCTGACAGTGATGCTTTTATCGTGAAGGGATTGCTCGGTGTGGTGCTGGCGGCGTATAACGGCAAGACGGCGCAGGAAATTCAGCAGTTCGACATCAATGCCTACTTCGAACAACTCAATCTGCTCAAACATCTGAGCCCGACGCGCGGCAGTGGACTGCAGGCGATGGTGCGGCGCATTCAGGCCAGCGCCGTCTGACACTGCGGCAGCCACCGCTCAGCGGCTGATGGTCCACTCTGCAAAAGTCTTGCGTGCTTCGCTGATTTGTTCTGGTGTCATTTTGGCAGAGAGCTCGCCCAGTAAAGCGGTCGCCTCAGCACTGCTAGCTGCGTCTTGCTCCGCATTGGCGTTGTATTGCGACGCACTGGCCCAGAAGTGCGCTCGCACCAGATCCACCTCGGTGCCTTCTCCCAGTTCGTACATCTTCGCCAGTGAATGCTGCGCGCCCGCGTGCTGCGCTTCTGCAGCGGCAAGGTTCCAGCGCAACGCCTGCGGGTAGTCCGCCGCAGTGCCGGTGCCATAGTAGTAGAGTGAGGCGAGGTTGAATTGCGCGTTCACATGCCCCTGTTCGGCTGCTGCCAACGTCCAGCGCAACGCCTCTGCATAATTCTGTTCGATGCCCTGACCGAGGTAATAAAGAATGCCCAGATTGTACTGGGCGAGGTCAAGGCCAGCTTCTGCTGCGGCAGTGAACTCACGCAGGGCAGTGGCATAGTCACCATTCTGCGCGGCGGTCACGCCATCCTCGTAATCCGCGACTGCCAGCGGGGCAGCCAGGGTGGCGGTGAGTGCCAGGACGCGCAGATAATGTTTCATCATCACAGTCTCTTCACGGCAGCCTTGCAGCAGTGTCGTCATCCGCTTCAGCAGCCGCACGCTGGCTGTTGAATTTTTCTATCCATTCGGCGGCCAGGCGCTGCGACTCTGCGACCTGTTCGTTGCTCATCATCTCTTGATACAGCACCAGATTCGCCGCTGCGGCGCGATCTCCGCTCGATGCAGCCAGTGTAAACCAGAGATGCGCCTGCACTGGGTCTTGCGGCACGCCCTTGCCATTCGCGTAGAGCGTCGCCAGTGTGAATTGTGCGGGAGGGTCACCCAGCTCTGCAGCGCGGCGGAACCAATTGATGGCCTCGTTCAGGTCGGCGATCACGCCCTTGCCCTGCATGTACATCACGCCAAGGTTGTACTGCGCGTTGTTGTTGTCCTGATCCGCCGCCTTGCGGAACCAGCGCGCGGCCTCGTACTCGTCAGTGATCACACCATCGCCGGAGAGGTAGCGATTGCCCATATCGAATTGCGCCGCGCTGTCGCCAGCCTCGGCTGCCGAGAGCTGTGTGCTCAGTTCAGGCGCCGCCACCGGTTGTGCGACGACTGCGACTACGCATGTCAGCAGGAGCGCATTGAGCAAACCAGTGAGAAGATGTTTTTTCATCGATGTGAACTGACCCAGCTCGTCGCCAGCCTCTCAGCCGTGCTGATTTCATCCGGCTTCATGTAACCGCGCAGAGTGGCGATCACCTTGGCGGCCTCGACATCGCCATTGCTGTTGGCGACCTTGTACCACATATACGCCGAAACCAGATCCTGCTCCTCAGTACCCAACCCGTTCAGATACAAACGCCCCAGAAAGGACTGCGCCGGCACATCGCCCTGCTCGGCGGCCAGCGTGAACCAGTCACGCGCCTTGAGATAATCACGCTCCACGCCTTGCCCGGAGGCATAGGCAATCCCGGCACGCGCCTGCGCCTGCGCAATGCCCTGTTCCGCCGCCTGCAGGAACCAGCGGGTGGACTCGATCGGATTCGCCTCTGTACCAACGCCGTCCTGATACATGATGCCGAGGTTGTACTGGGCATCGGCGTTGCCACCCTCAGCCGCAGCCTTGAACCACCTGTAAGCCGTCGGCAGGTCCGGTGGGGTGCCATAGCCATTGGCATGCATGATCGCGAGGTTGTACTGCGAATCCCGATGCCCCTGATCCGCCGCCTTGCCATACCACACCAATGCCTGGCCGTAGTCTTCCGCCTTGCCCTGACCGTAGAAATTCATGGTGCCCACGGCATACTGAGCGGCCGCGTCGCCCTGATTGGCCGCCAACTCGTACCAGTGATACGCCGCCACATAATCCTGCGCAGTGCCCTGGCCGTTGTCATACAAGCTGCCGAGGTAATACTGCGATTTCGCCACACCTTTCTCGGCATCCTCGGTAAATTCCACCAACGCCTTGGCGAAGTCCTGCGCCTGATAAGCGGCCAGTCCATCCTCCAGATCCGCATGGGAAACCATTGAAAACCCGAGAGAAAGGAAAACCAGGGGAAGAGATTGCAAGAGCCTGTTCATGTGTACCTAACCTGACTGATCGAATCGACGTGAAAATATGCCAACCCCGACCACGCGGCCGGGGGGAGAAGTCGGCCGATCTTACCATGCAAGCGCGAATTTCCAGAAATACTCCAGGGATCAGAAAAAAGGGCTTGGCATCGGCGTTGATTTCTATATAATTCGCCACCTCAACGCGCCCGTAGCTCAGCTGGATAGAGTACTTGGCTACGAACTAAGGGGTCGCATGTTCGAATCATGCCGGGCGCACCATAC
>JAUSMU010000061.1 GCA_030645995.1 Gammaproteobacteria bacterium
CTTCAAAAATCCGCCACACGGCGGTCACACGACACGTCTACCCTCCGCGATGTACACCGTACATCACTATCAATAATCGGGAGAACCGTTCGTGAATTTCAAACTAAAAGAATTGCACCGCCGCTCACATGGCAACAAGACTCTGCTGCAGGTGGCCATGCTTTCCATCGCTTCCGGCATTTCCATCGGTGCCATCGCCGCTGACAGCGCAACTGAAATCCAGGAAATCAGCGTGTTTGGCCGAGGCGAAACTCGTCAGGTCCAGAGCCTGAACGCTGAACAACTGACACAATTCCCTGCCGGCACCAGCCCCCTCAAGGCCATCGAAAAACTGCCAGGCGTCAACTTTCAATCCGCAGATCCATACGGCGCTTATGAGTGGTCAACACGCATCGTCGTGCGCGGCTTCAATCAGAATCAGATGGGCTTTACGCTGGACGGCGTGCCGTTGGGCGATATGTCCTACGCCAACCACAACGGCTTGCACATCAGCCGCGCCATCATGTCTGAAAACATCGGCCGTGTGTCTCTTTCACAAGGTGCCGGAGCTCTCGCGACTGCTTCCACCAGCAACCTGGGCGGCACTCTGGAGTTTTCCTCCGCAGCACCTTCAGAGACTTTCGGCGTCATGACCAATGCCACCGTGGGCAGCGACGGCGCACAGCGCCTGTTCCTGCGTGCCGATAGCGGCGAACTGAGTTCTGGAACACGGATGTTCCTGAGCGTTGCCAATCAGGAGACCGACAAGTGGAAAGGCTCGGGTGCCCAGGAGCAGAAGTTTGTGAATTTCAAACTCGTGCAATCCATCGGCGAGGCCACAGTCACCGGCGTTTACAACACTTCTGATCGCGCCGAGATCGATTATCAGGATATGTCCAAGGAAATGATTTCCCGACTGGGCCGCGACTGGGACAACTACGCCCCGGACTACGCACGTGCGATAGCGGTGGCTCGTGGCACTCTCACTGGCGGCGTCAAGAGTCAGGATGATGCGTATTGGAACGCGGCGGGTCTGCGTGAAGACAATCTCTCCTATGTCACGCTCGATATGCCGCTGCAGGACAACATGGAATGGAAGACCACGGCATATTTCCATGACAACGAAGGGCAGGGTTTGTGGGGCACTCCGTATGTGGCAACTCCCGGCGGCGCGCCATTGTCTATCCGCACCACCGAGTATGATATCGACCGCAGTGGTTTGA
>JAUSMU010000062.1 GCA_030645995.1 Gammaproteobacteria bacterium
AAATGCCGCATCCGATTCCACAGCGTTGTAGGCGGCTTCGCCAATGAAGAATTGTCCCAGTGCCGGTTTGCCGATATAGGTAAAGGCCAACTGTAACTCGCTACCCTCGGCATTGCGGGTATTCATCACACTGATCATGCCTTGATCGAGCATCTGCCCCCAGGTGAGTGGCTCCAGCAGGGCCAGTGCGTTGGCGTTGTTGTTCTGCTCTTCTTCCGTGCCCATTCCGTAGCCCAGGTAGGCGCGGGCCACGCGACGGGCGGTTTCGCCGACGCTGCGCGAGATGGCACTGCTGGTTGAGGTGGCACTGGTCAGTCCGTCGATGTCGCGGTTAAGCCGGAATTCGTCGGTGATCGGTTTGTGGCGGAACTGATTGAGGAAAAAGGGGTTGTCAACGAAGTCGCCACGGGAGTACATGTAGGATTCGTAGTAGTCGAGCACCTTGATGTTGGTCACGACACCATTCATGTCCATGCCTACCAGCAGGTCGATAGGCGCCGCATAGCCCACGCGCTCAGGCGGGTAGTCGTCCGTCAGGAATACAAAACCGACCAGCTCTTGTTCTCCAGTGTCGGGATTCTTGCGATAACCCCGGTACACAGGCGCCTCTCCCAGTTCTTTCTCCGAAAAGGTCTCGGCGTCAGGCAGCACCTCGGGGAACCACTCGGGTTCGAGTACCATGGTAAACGGGGTCTTGGCGAAAGCGGAGGTGGTCAAAAAGGCGAGCAGGCATGCCAGCAGTACTGCAGGGAAAGTCAGGCGGCGCATATTCTTATTATTCCTGTGCTTGGGGTGATTCAAAGCCGAGGCCTAATATACCCTGTGAGGGGAAGGCACTCCAGCGCGGAAACTACCCGGATTGTGTCGTTGTTGTCACCCTTTTTGAAAAGGGTTATGGTGCGGAAAGACCTTACAGATATTGCAGTCATGTCCTCAAACAAGAACCCGTGTGCGCGGGAAATGGTAATTGAATATGTTCGAAGCGGCAGAAGTGGGGCGTTCGCTCTCCAAGGAAGAATTCAAACACGCCGAACCCGAGGTGCACACGCGCCTGCTGAATCTGCAGATGAAACTGCGCCAGAGTGGCAAGGCGCTGATCATCATCGTGTCCGGTGTTGAAGGCGCAGGCAAAGGGGAGGTGGTGGACAAGCTCAACCGCTGGTTCGATACCCGTGACGTGCAGACCCATGCCTACTGGGAC
>JAUSMU010000064.1 GCA_030645995.1 Gammaproteobacteria bacterium
ATCACTTTTCACGACATGGATGTTCAGGATAGCCCATAACAAGGCGGTCGATATGAACAGGCGTCGTCGCCTGTTCAGCGAGCATGACCTCTATGCACAGCAGGATGCCGAAGATGACACTGACCCTCTCGATCAATTGACGGCCGACCTGCCGCTGCAGGATCCCGCAGCCATGTTGTCGGAAGAACGCAGCAACAGAGATATCAATCGCTATCTGACCGCGTTGTCCTGGGATCAGCGTCTGATTGTGGAGCTCAAGGTGTTCCAGTCGCACACCTTCGATGAGATCGCGGAGCTGCAGGACATTCCCGCCAACACCGCCAAAACCCGTTTTTACACTGCCTTGAAGAAGCTCAAGGACCTTATGGAGCAAGAACATGACATGTCATAAAACCGAATTTCTGATCACCGAGTATCTTGAGGCAGATTTGTCTGGTCGACAGCGCTCCATTCTGGAACAGCATCTGCGTGAATGTGCGCATTGTCGGCAGGAGCTGGAGGCCGCGCAGCAGACGCAGGCGCAGTTGCGCACCTGGCAGGACGAACCTGTGCCGCACTGGAATCGCGTTCCGGAGTCTATGCTCAAGCCCGGCAAGCCGCGTAGGGTCTCAGGCTTTTTCGGCTGGCAATGGGCGCCGCTGGCCATCTCTTTTGTGCTTGCTCTGGCGGTGCTGACGAATGTGCGAATCAGCAATACGCCCGATGGCATGGTGGTCGCCTTTAGCGACGATTCCGGTGTCAGCGAGGCGGTCCTGAAGGAGCAGTTGGCGCGTTTCGAAGGCCTGCAGCGCCAGCAACAGGAAGAACGCATGCAGGTGCTCACGGTGCGTATGGAAGAGAGGCTGGATGCTGCGAATGTCCAGTTGATGGAGAGCGTAGTCTCACAGTTTGGTGAAACGACTTCACGCAGTCTGGAGCAGGTGATTGCCTATTTCGAGGAGCAGCGTCAGCAGGACCTGCAAGTGCTGCAGAGCAGTTATCAGCAGCTCGCCGACAGTGATTACCAGACTGTTCGTTCTGTTCAGCAGCTGGCGAATTATGTGCAGTATCAGGCGGGGTCGCGTTGAAGCATTTTTCTGGAGAAATCGTATGAGAATCCTTTCAGGTCAAAGCGGGCGTATGACAATGCGATTGCTCGGTGGTGCCGGGTTATGCTTGTTCATGGGGACAACGCTTGCTCAGGACGCGGACGCGCAGATCGATGAGCTGCGCAAGAGCGTCGACATTTTTGCGGGTGTGCTGCGTGAGGCGCTGGGCCTGAATAATCGCGCCGGCATCTTCAGTCCTTTGAATGGCTCGGTGCAGGGGCTCTATCTCGCGGATCAGGGCGTCGTGCTGGAGCTGGTGACACCGTTGTCCAACACGAGGTCGTTCTATGGGGTGCAGTCTCTGAGCTCGTCTTTGCAGGAACTTTCAGGGCGGCTTTCCAGCCTCGCGGCCACACAATCCATGCGACTGCAGCGAATCGAACTGAGCGGGTCGGGCGATTCATCCAGCAGCACCTTGCAGGCAGATCCCACTCGGGAGCCGTATCGTGAATTGCTGGAGAGATTGGTGAGTGTCGACTTCAGCGCCGAGGTGGAGACTTCACTGCGTGCTGCGGCCGAGGCGGCGAGTTCTCTGAATCTTTCCGGTCATATAGATCGTGCTGCATATGAAGCTCTGGTGCAGGAGTTGAGTCAGCTGCGTCAGCAGGCGAGCGAGCAGGCGCTGGCCTTCCGGACTCTGCGCAACCGCATCAGTGAGGAAGGTGCGGCAGCACAGGAGCTTGACCCGACGGTCACCTCGCGCTGGCAGAGTGAGATAGATGCATTGCAGCGCAGTATCGAGCCCATTCGTGAGGCGGCGCGCGCAAAAGCGCAGGAATTGCGTGAACAGAGTGAGCAATCCAGGCTGGCGCGTGAAGAACAGTGGCAGCGCGATCTGGTTGCCTTTGAAGTAAATCTGTTCAAGGTTGTTTGCGATTACAGTGCGGCTTTGCGTTTGTTGCCCGAAGAGGAACATCTGACCCTGGTGCTCAAGGGGTTGGGCGAGGAGACCGACGTTCGCCGCGAGGACAGAATTCTTGTATTGCAGAAGGCTGATATGCAGCGCTGCCTGCTCGGTGAAATTGCCTCCGAGCAGCTTCAAGATAGCGCACGCAGTTACAGTTATTGAGGAAGGAACTTAAATTGAGTGCGTCAATCAGTAAGGTGCCCCTGTGATATTGGCATCTGCAGGCACAAACTGCCGGGCATCGTCCTCGACCTGATACAAGCGCGTGATCATCAGCATCACACCTGGCACATCAAGGAGGTCCGCGTCGCTCAGAGCCAGCTTTCTGCGAATGCGCTCGCGGGTGATGTAAGGCAGGCCACGCGCATCGAAGTTGAGATAGTTGAAGTAATCATTATCGTCGCCCCAGTTGCTGGAGATCACTTCCTGCCCAACTCGTCCGTCGAGACGTGGGAATGGGTAGAACCAGCGTCCTCCCCGCAAGCCAGCCTCGTAGGTGATGATGTTGCCGTCGGGGTAGTACCAGGTCTCATCCGTCACACGAAAGCGATAAGTTGCCACACGGCCCCCTGGCCAGTAGAGGGGGTCGCCCGAATGCGTCCAGTGATGAGTCATGGCGCGACCATTGGGGTAATAGATTGAGACGTCGCGTCCGGCACCGGCCATGAACAATTGTCCATTGGAGAAGTACCAGGCGTCATAGTAAAGGTCGCGGGAAATGCGGGTGCCATTACTGTAACGGGATTCATAGCGAGTAGTGTCGGTGAGGATGACCGACTGGCACACGCGGCGATTGAGCTCTTTCAGAGAATTCTGCATGCCTTCAAGTTGTGCCCGGCTGTCGCTGTTGCTGGGCAGCAGGATGTTCACGGCAACCATTTTCGCCATGAATTCGACCGTGGCACACCCGGTGCTGAAATTGTCTGAGCCGGTTCCCGAAACGTCCGCGATGAGTCGCGGACTCAAGAGGAGCAGTAAGGAAAGCGTCAGTAAGCGGTGCATCATGGGTAATCCTCCGATTGTGATTTCCATATTTTCAGCTACACCAATTGGGTGTACTGAGCATGATCAGAGCTTGCAGCAGGCCAGGTGAACCCGAGCTGAACGCCGTGTTTGGGAGGGATGGATTGCGTTGTGCGGAGGGTTAAAGAGTGAGTCACTTACTATTGGTATAGTTACTCTTTATCTTATAAAATGCCTTCAAATCAGGGTCAGCCTTATGGGATTTGGCCAGTTTTGGTCAGCCAGAGCCCCGATTTATTGAAGTCCCAATAACAAATGTAGAGTGGTGTTGTAAGGAGAAAAAGATGGACTGCCCAAAGTGTAATGCCAATATGACCGAACGCTCTGTTGAAGTTCTGCAAGGCAAAATTGTGATTGACCAGTGCACGAGCTGCAAAGGGTTGTGGTTTGATCTCGGTGAGGCAGAGCAGCTGAAGAAGTCCTGGATGTCTGATTTCCTGGATACTGGTGACCCCAAGATTGGCAAGACTTACAACCGCGTTCGTGACATTCATTGCCCGCGCTGTGGCAAAGGCATGAACAAGCTTACCGACAAGCGTCAGCCGCATCTGGAGTACGAGGCCTGTGAAGAGCACGGCATGTTCATGGACGCTGGCGAGTTCACCGATTATAAACACGAAACTCTGATGGACTTCTTCCGAGGTCTGATCGCCACCATAAAGAGAGTGTAAGTTCAGCCTCGCCTGAGGCTGACCTGCTGAGTCAATTGCCCACCCTGGCCAGTTCCGGCCAGCGTGGGTGCATCCAGACAGCTCTCGTCGCACACAGCGTCGGGAGCAATCTGAACTTTCCCAGATCCATCCAGTGATTGATCGGCGAGTGAAAGTCCGAGCCGGTCGATGCCCACAGATCGTTGTCCATGCACAGCGCTGCCATGTGAGCGACTCTGTCAGGGTCGAGATTCGAATAGCTCACTTCCAACCCTTCTCCACCCACTGCGGCAAACTCCTCTACCAGTCGGCGCAACTTTTGATTACTGACATTGTAGCGATTAGGGTGCGCGAGAATCGCAATACCGCCTGCACTGAGAATGGCATTGACTGCCGTCTCTACTGAGCACCATTGCGCCTTGGCGCCAAACTTTCCCCTGTCTCCCAGGAAATTCTTGAAGGCGTGATCCTTGCTGCGCGCAATCCTGCGGTCGATCAGGAACTGTGCAACGTGATTGCGGCCTATTGCCTTGCAGGGAAGCGTGTCCAGATAATTCATCAGGCCGCATACACCCGCCTTTTGCAGACTCATGTCCATGGCCTGTGCCCGTCGCAGACGCAGGGCCTGCTGGTCGTTCAGCAGCGTCTTCAATACCAGCTCGTGTCTGTCGATGCCCAGTCCCACCACGTGAATCTCACGCTGATCCCACATGCAGGAAATCTCGACCCCCTGCAATATGGTAAGCGTGCTGGTTGAGGACATGCTTTCCAGATGCTCGAATGCTTCGGTGGTGTCGTGGTCGGTAATGGCGAGGATATTGACCAGATTGCTGGCCGCTCGCGCGATCAATGCATCCGGTGACAGATAACCGTCGGAAAAATAAGTATGTGAGTGCAGGTCGGCAAGCATGAGTATTTCGCGATTCGGTCAAGGGCGGCAAGGGTAACCCCTTGCTCCGGCGGTGTAAACCAGGTGTGTTTTCAAGCGCTATCAAAAGTTGACTAAATTACATGGGTATTTCATACTGCGCAGCCTACGGCGTTCATTTGGGGCAGGTTTATGCGCTTAACAACCAAAGGCAGATATGCTGTGACAGCACTGCTCGATCTCGCTATTCATGCGGACCAAGGCCCGATAAACCTGGCAGATATCTCGCAGCGGCAAGGTATTTCCCTCTCCTATCTTGAGCAGTTGTTCGCGAAGCTGCGACGCTGCGAACTGGTGTGCAGTATCCGTGGCCCTGGCGGTGGATATCGACTTGGCAAGACCCCGCAGGCTATCCGGATTGCGCACATCATCGATGCAGTCAACGAATCGGTCGACGCTACCCGTTGTCAGGGCAAAGGAAACTGTCAGCAGGGCGAAAAGTGCCTGACCCATCACCTCTGGGAAGATCTCAGCGAGCGTATTCACGATTTCCTTGGTAGCATCAGTCTGGCTGATTTGATCGCCAAGAGTGAAATCAAGCGCATTGCGGCAGAGCAGGACCAGCGTCTCGATCAGCTTGGACAGCCCGAGCCTGAGGG
>JAUSMU010000072.1 GCA_030645995.1 Gammaproteobacteria bacterium
GCTTTGGCCGCCACCTCACCCTCCGGCCAGGCCAGCTCGCGGGCGCGACCGAGAGTCTCCAGATAGGCCACCAGGTCACGCGCTTCCTGCCTCGGCTGCGCCGGAGAGCCGTCGAAAAGCTCGGGATACGACGGCATGATCGACGTTGGTGCCACGGCACGCGGTGAATACAAGTGCACAAAGTGCCACTGTTGGGGGCGAGTGGCGGTGGCGCGCGCTAGATCGGGCCCGATACGTCGGGTGCCTAACAGATGCGGGAAATCGAAGCGTCCTTCCCATGCCAGCGTCGGGGCACCGAAACGGACGATATCGGCATCGGTATAGCGCACCTGCTGCGTGTGACAATAGGCACAACCCTCACGAGCGTAGACATCGCGACCGCGCAATTCGGAGTCGGTCAGCGGCAAAGGACTCGGCGGCGCCATACTCAGCGTCTGCTGTTCCAGCATGCGCCGGGGCAGTTCACCGAGCAGCGATACCGAGAACACGAAGAACGCAACACCGGCCACCGAGGCGACGACGTAGGACATGCCCAGCACCCGCGCAGGTGACGACACGTGGCTCGTTCCCCCGTCACTCAATTCGGGCGCCACCTGCTGTGTAGCCTGCTGCTGACGAACGCGCTCCACGGCATCGGCGCCCGCACCACGC
Source organism: Gammaproteobacteria bacterium (assembly GCA_030645995.1). Lineage (GTDB taxonomy): Bacteria > Pseudomonadota > Gammaproteobacteria > Pseudomonadales > Pseudohongiellaceae > UBA5078. Next base: position 652 of record JAUSMU010000072.1, read on the forward strand.
GGCCCGGTGGTCATGCCCACGAACAGCGCCACGAAACCAGCGGTAATGGGAATCGCCGTCAATGAACGCACGATCCAGTACGGACGTGACTCACGCACCGACTCCAGCCACGGCGCCCCACTCTCCCACGAGCCGCCCTGCACCAGACCGGCGAGCGTCAGATCCAGCACCATGGTGCCAATGCCCACCACGAGGAGCCAGTAGGCCCACTCGAAGGCCCGCGCGTTGTAGCGCGCATCCGGCATCCGCTGCCAGGCGTGAATGATGCCGCCGATACCGGCAAACGTGGCGAAGCCGAGCATGGCCAGATGGGAATGGCCGATGACCCAGTCGGTAAAGTGAGTCAACTGGTTCAGGCTCATGTTGGCCTGCAGCGACCCTTGAATACTGACAATCAGATAGAAAACCACCGACATGGAAACGAAGCGCAGCCCGATGTCGCGCGGAATCAGCCCGCTGCCACGCTGCGACAGCATGAGATTGGAGACTACGATGATCACGATCACGCCCAGCAGGAACGACGCCATGATAGCGGTCATCTGCGCCTCCATCGGGATCACCGAGAAGATGTAATGGTGTGTGCCGTTCAGTGGATAAAGGAAGAACAGTCCCCAGAAACCCAGCATCGACAGCAGGTGACTGTAGACCGGGCGCCCCGTGGTGGCCGGCACCACGAAGTAGAGAATCGCCAGCGCCAGCGGCGTCACGAACAGGCCCACCGCGTCGTGAATCCACAGGCCACTGAAGGCCGCGCCAGCCGCGCCGGGAACGAATTCCGGCACGATGTTGCCCATCGGATAGGACAGCAGCGTGAAGATCAGCGCACCGATGATGTACCAGCTGGAGACATAGAGATTGGCGATGCCGCGCCGGAAGAATGGTGGCAGAAACTGCGCTGCCGCCAGCACGAAACCAAGCACTACGAAGGCGTCCACCGGCAGGGGAAACTCTGCCCATTCCAGCGGCTGACTGACCCCGGCCAGCACCAGCACCCAGCCGGGCAGCATGACCGCAAAATTCCAGATGCCGAACAGCCACAGACCCAGCTTGTGACTGGTGACAGGACGCCCCGTCAGAATCGGCACCGCGTGGTAGAGAAAGGCGAGGAAGGCATTGCCGAGCCAGCCGAGCATGATGCCCTGGGTGTGCGCGTAGCGCATGCGGCCCCAGGTGGGCAACAGATTGGCGGCAAAATCCGGAAGGAAGAACTGCAGAGAGACGAGAATACCGAAGATTACCGCTATCAGCAGCGTCACGAATGCGGCAATACCGTGGGCCTTCACCAGCAACGTGTCCACTTGATAACCGGATCCACGTTGCGCCGAACTAGTCACTTCATTCACTGCTGATCCCCTTGGCTTTGGTTGTCCGCTGCAGACAGCGCTTATTGTTCTGATGGCCGGATTATAACGACTAATGCTTCAAATGCATCAGGCCGAATTGAAAGCGGTACCTGCCCCCTGTGACGCGGCCGTGGCAAGAAGGCGGACCTTGTTGTAATGTACCCGCAACCGTCAACGGTCAGCCCGTTTTTGTCTTTCCACAGTCAACAACAATAAAGGAAAAAATCATGCATCCAAGATCTGCCACTCTGGCAACACTGCTTCTGTCCTCCCTGCCATTACTGTCTGCGATACTGCCTTCCAGCGCCTCCGCCGCCGAACTGCCAACGGCCATCATCGCCAACGAAGGGATTGGTTTCTCGCGCATGGAAGAAGGCAAGGTGATTGCGTATGACCTGGTAGACGCCTATGACACTCACAAGATCACCGTGGCCGATTGCGCCGCCCATAAAGCCGACCATCAGAGTGTGACGTGGTGCTTTGCCAGTGCCGAAAACCAGAGCAAATTCATTGCCGCCACCGGCGAGAACGGCCGCAACCCCTACATTCCCTTCGTCGGCGGGCATTGCTCGCTCGGTATGAGTCTGGGCAACTTTGTCGCCCGTGGTGACCCCCGCACTGCATTGCGAATCGGCGATGTGCTGGTGCTCAATGGCAATCTAGACGTCCGCACCCGCTTCCTGATGGACACCGAACGCAACATGGACAACGCGCGCCTGCAGTACCAGCTTGGCCTGCGCAATGGCAACATGGCTGAGAATTGAGAACTGCGAGCTGAGAGCTGAGGATGGAGTGGTTCAACAAGACGTTTGCGGCACTGGGCACAGAAGAGCTCTATCAGATAGTGCAACTGCGCCAGCAGGTGTTTGTCGTCGAACAGAATTGCGTCTATCTGGACGCTGACGGTTATGATCGCGCGGCACTGCATCTGTTCGCAGTGCAGCAGGGATGCGTCGTCGCTTATTGTCGCCTGCTGCCTCCAGGGCTGAAGTACCAGGAGGCATCCATAGGCCGTGTCTGCACCGCACTGGAGAAGCGCGGCAGCGGACTCGGGCGCGAATTGATGCAGAGGGCGCTGACGCTCGTCAGCGAGTCCTATGCTGCGGAAAGCGTGCGCGTCGACATCAGAATTTCAGCCCAGCTCTATCTGCAAAATTTCTACAGCAGCCTCGGCTTCACCGCCGTCTCCGCGCCTTACGACGAAGACGGCATTCCGCATATCGAGATGCTGTGCAGCGCCTGAACTGCCCAGCACCTGAACTACCCAGCACACACGGTCACAGTTGTAACAACACCCGCGCATAGACACGACGACCACGCCCATCGAACACGCTGGCGTCGTAGTTCACCACACCGTCCTCGCGGTAGGGAATCTCCGCGTTGAACGCATCCAGCAGACCGACCGTGAACACCGAGTTGCCCCAGCTCGCATTGGCCCAGTCACGCGCATAGGTGTACTGCAGATCCCAGCTCTGGTAGCTGGCAATTTCCTTGCGCACCAGCGAGCGCACCAGATCGTTGCCGGTCTGCCACGTACTCTCGTAACGCAGGTCACGATAGGAACCAATCAGTCGCGTAATGACCGCCACGCTGTGCTGCTCACGCGACCAGTTGAAGTGGATGTTGCCACGATTGTCCGGCAGCGAGCGCACCAGATTGCCGTCGCCCGTGGTCCCAGCCGCGTCGAACACTCCCGTCTCCAGCAGCCCCAGCTCCAGCCCTGGCACGTCGATCAGGCGGTACTGACGCACATGCGTGTAATCCAGCCCCACGCGGAACAGCCCCAGAGCATTGGCCCAGCCATATCCGAGCGTCACGTCGATGCCATCGGAGATGATGGTGCCGGCATTGATGGTGCTCAGCGTGGTGGTGGTCAACTCCGCCGTGGTGGTGGCAAAGGTGCGCACGACACCCGGCACGATGTAGGTGCGCGGGTCCACCACACAATCCAGACGCTGCGCAGAATTGCGCCCGTACTGCGCCTCCAGTGCCGCAGCATCACAGGCCTTGTACGGCGTCGCCGAGTTGCCGGACAGCGTGCTGTTAAGCAGATAGTTGGCCGGGTTGGCCGCCGCCACCTTGAATGCCTCGATCTCACCCGCGATGGCGGAGATGCCCGGCTGCGGCAGCACCTTGTCGTTCAGTTCGAAGCGCCAGAGATCGGCGTTCACACTCAGCCCTGTCAGTGCAGGCGCTGAAGGCGTCCACTGAAAGCCGATGTTGAAGGTGTCGGAGCGCTCGTTACCCACGTTCGGAGCGGCCGCGCTCAGTGTGTAGGTAGTATTGGGACGCGCGTTCTCATTGGTCGGGGGCAGCAATCCTGCACGCACCGCCTGATTGCGCAGCGGATCACGGAAGGTGATGTTCGAACCCTCCAGCCCCTCCTCCACGATGCCGATATTGGGCGCGCGGAAGGACTGCGAGAAGGAGCCACGCAGCAGCAGGTCATCGACGACGCGCCAGCTCGCCGCCAGCTTGGGTGTGACCTCGCTGCCAATGCCGCCGCCGTAATTCTCCCAGCGCAGGGCCAGTTGTGTCTCCACGTTCGCCAGCACCGGCAGCGACAGCTCGGTGAACACCGCCTTCACATTGCGGTCGTTGTCGTAATTGAAGATGCAGTAAGAGCACTCGTAATTGTTGCTGACATAATGAAAGCGATTGGGCACGCCCTTGCTGTCGTAACCGAGAATCGCATTCGGGATGCCCGGTAGATTGATCGCGGGGGCGCGCGACTTGTTGTTCTGCATGCGGTATTGCGCGCCCGCTGCAAACTGCGCAGTGCCTCCGCGCAACTCCAGCAACTCACCCGTGACCACGGCGTCGATGACGCCCAGCTTGTTGCGCTTGTCGGCGCGCAATATGGTCGGGCTCATCCAGTCGACCAGCTGCTGCGTGTTGGCCAGCGCGGGATTGGTCACGGCCGTCAGGAACGGGTTGTAGAACTGACAACCGCCCTTGCCCTGATTGTTGCTGGTCAGCGCCAGCGAGAGTGTCTCGCGGGTGTTGAGCACGAAGCCGGGGAAGAAGGTCTGCGTCAGGCCATCGCCCAGCGCACCGCTGGAGGCGTTCCAGAACGTGGGCAAGGCGCCGCCCAGCGGACCGGGCGCATGCCGCCAGTCGAAATCGGCGCGACCGTTGGGAGTGCAACCTGGCCCCCCGAGTCCGTTGGCCGCCAGCTCGGCTCGGTCGCGCTGCAGCGTGCGGTAGCTCTGTTCGAAGCTGGTACCGCTCCAGGCATAACTCACGTCATAGGTGAAGCGGCGGTCATTCAAGGCCAGCAACTCGCCCTTGACCCCGGCCTGTACACCGACCGTGCTGGTGTCGGTGAAATTGCTATCACCGCCGCTGCGTGGCGTGCCGACGCGCACGGTGGCGTACATCGGCACATTCATGCCGCCGTTGGCGAGCGCATTCGGGGCATTGCTGATGCCCGTCGGGCGTGGCAGCCCTGCCGCCGGAGCGTAGAAGCCCAGCTCTGCCGTCTGGCCGATGGCATAGCCGCCCCAGGCCGGATTGCCAGTGTGGGAACCCGGTGCCGCCAGGAACACAGCCGGGCCACGGGAATTCACGGCGCCGGAGTCGGTGCGCTCGATGCGCGAGTCCGACCATTGGAAGAAGGAGTAGAACTCGGCCTTGTCGCTGAAGCGGTGACTGAAGGCACCGGCGATGCTGTCGCGCTCCAGACCCAGACTCATGTATTGCCAGTCATAGGTGTGCTCACGGCAGGAGCCGGTGTTCTCGCCACGCTTGTCGATACGATTGCCGACGAAGAACGCCTCGCCGTCGGCGTCACGCAGGGTCGCGCACAGCGGGTCGGTATAGACCGGCAGGGCCTGCCCGCCCTCGGCGACATTGCGAGCCATCACCGCGCTGTTGATATAGGCCTTGTTGAAGTTGGCGCCGAACGCCGGGTTGTTGAACACGGCGCCAGCACTGCCGGGGGTGGCACCGACGATGTCGCTGAACTGCGCGTTGGCATCGAAGTAGCGGGCGTATTCCACCGGCACGGGGTCACGCTCATGACGCTCGCCGGAAATCACGAAATGGGTGTCGCCGCTGTCGTCAGCCCAGCCCCAGATGGCGCTGGCCGTGGTGTCGAATAGATCACCGGCCTTTTCCACACCTTGCACGTCCCCGTAGAGTTCCAGCCCCTCGAAGTCGGTGCGCATGATGACGTTCACCGCCCCCGCCACCGCATCGGAACCGTAGAGTGCCGAACCGCCGTCGGTCAGCACTTCGAGCCGCTCGACCATCACCAGTGGAATGGCGTTCAAATCGACCATCTCGCCGCCACTGGCGGTGGTGGTAGCGGCAGACACCTGACGGCGCCCATTGATCAGTGTCAGCGTCGAGTTCTCGCCGAGGTTGCGCAGATTGATGTTGGCGATGCCTTCGACCTGGCTGTTTTCACCGGAGCCGGGGTTGGTGATCGAACCGGAGTTGACCTCCAGATTCTTCACCACGTCCCAGATCTGGGCGGCGCCCTGGGTCTCGATACTGGTGCGGTCGATGATCTGTACCGGAGTCGGGCCGTCCAGCGGACTGCCGCGCAGATAAGAGCCGGTGACAACAATCTCCTCAACCTCCGAACCGGCACTCTGAGCAGAGGTGGACTGTAGTTGAGCAGACGGTGGCTGAGCGGGCTGAGCGTGCACCGGCACGCAGGCAACCCCTAGAACGACGCTGCCGAGCAGCAGGGACTTGCGGGAATTCTCAAACCGGTCAGACATGGAAACTTCCTCTGCAGACAACATAAGTTCCGTGGTTGTCAAAGCCTGCTGGACGCAGACCTACTAAAACGAGTCGGCCGGGACTTTAATCCAATCAAATGCCGCAAATCAACTTTCAACGGCGTGGTTGTGAAGGAAAACGCAATAATCCGCGAACTCCCGCCAACCTACCGGAAACCCTTGCAATTCAATTGCTTCCAGCGCCCTCGCCAATCCTGCTAAGCTGCTGCGCAGGCACCGCCCGTTGAGCATCGTCAACAGGCGGTTAGCAGGAGAGATATGAAGAAAGTCGTGTTACTTATTGGCGCCGTGGCGGCACTGTTGCTCGCGATAAGCCCTTTACTCATGGGGCTGGTGATCAGCGACAGTCGTACCGAGACGACGTTGCGCGAACTTACAGGTCAGCCTGGGCTGGTGCTGCGTATGGAATCGGGCTGGTTCTCCAGTGTGGGGCAGATCACGGTGACCGCGCCGGTGCTTGCTGGCGTCGTTTACGAAGGCATCACACTGACAAGTGACGTGCAGCTCTCCCATGGTCCGTTGCTGGCCACGGACAGCGGCTTGCGCCCGGGCGTGGCGTGGGCACATCTGACTCCGGTCATCAGCGGCCTCCCTTCTGAACATCCTCTGCAGCAGCTGTTTGCAGAGGGCGCTGGCAGCCAGGTCACTGTGCTGTCGGGACTGGATGGCTCGCAGCGCCTGGAACTGCTCACTGAATCCCAGACCTTTACGCTGCCCGCAGTGCAGGGCAGTCCACTGGAGCCGACCGCAGTCACGCTGGCGGACCTGCAAGCCAGCCTGACACTGGCTGCCGATGGTGAGGCCGATCTGCACCTCAGCAGCAGCGAGGTGCACGTCATCAATTCGTTCTATGACGCCGTCGCCAGCCAGGCCACCGTGCATGCCCACAGCACCGAATTGAGCGCCACCCCCTTGCCCGGCACGCTGAGCATCGCTGCACAGCGACTGCAGATCGATGACCTGCCAGCGCTGCCATTGCTGGGGTCTGTGACAGCAGCGGACAGTGACAGCTTGACCATGCACGGGATTAGCATAGACTATGCCGCCCGCCAGCAAGCCGACACAAAAACCATAACACTGGAGCAGACTCTGGGCGTTGCCCGGATTGAATCTGCCCTGCCCCTTGAATCTCTGACCCTGACGACCCAACTTGCGGGAATCGACGAGACGCTGGCCACGGAGTATCTAAGCTTTCTGCGCGAGACGCAGGGCACGATGCGAGCCATGACGGCGCCGCAGTTGCAGGCGCACATCGCCGAGCACAGCGAGACGCTGGCATTGCATCTGCTGCAGGCACCCATGCAGCAGACCAGCACCCTCAATCTGCAGGCTTGGGGTGGCGCGCACGAGGCGACGCTGGACATGAGCTGGCCGGGCATGCCGTCCCTGACGTCTCTGGAGCAGATAGATACAGCCACCATGCTGCATTTGCTGGAGGTGACGCTGGAGATTGCCGCCAACGCCGAGACGGTAGCAGCGAGTTCGCTGGCCGCCGCCGCCAAGGCGTATACAACGCAGGGCTTGCTGATAGAGGACAACGGCAAGGTAGTGCTCAAGGCCAATCTGCAGGATGGCAATGTTGACGTGAACGGCAACAGCTTCGCGCTCGCGCCGTTCCTGAACTTTCGATAAAAGCTTTCGATAGAAGCTTTCGATAGAAACTCTTGATAGAAACGCACGCTAGAAACGAATAATGGAACCCATGACACAGACCGCGCCCGACCAGCAAGTTCGCCCGCTCTTCTCCTACCCCAGATACTGGGCGGAGTGCTTCGGCACGGCCCCTTATTTACCCATGTCCCGCGCGGAGATGGATGCGCTGGGCTGGGATAGCTGTGACATCATCCTCGTCACCGGCGACGCCTATGTGGACCACCCGAGTTTCGGGATGGCCGTTGTCGGCCGCATGCTGGAGGCGCAGGGTTTTCGGGTCGGCATCATCGCGCAGCCCGACTGGAAGTCAGCACACCCCTTCAAGGTGCTGGGCAAACCCAACCTGTTCTTCGGCGTCACCGCTGGCAACATGGACTCCATGATCAATGGCTATACCGCCGACCTGCGCATCCGCACCGACGACGCCTACACGCCCAACGGCGTGGCAGGCAAACGCCCGGACCGCGCCGTCATCGTCTACAGCCAGCGCTGCCGTGAGGCCTATTACGACACCCCGATCGTCATCGGCGGCATCGAGGCCAGCCTGCGCCGCATCGCCCAGTACGATTACTGGAGCGACAAGGTGCGCAAGTCCGTCCTGATCGATTCCAACGCCGACATCCTTCTGTATGGCAACGCCGAGCGCGCCCTGGTCGAGGTGGCCCATCAGATTGCGGCCGGTCACTCCATCGCCGAGATGACGCATATCCGGGGCACCGCCGTGCTGCTGGACGCCGTGCCAGCAGGCTGGACCGAGATCGACTCGACGCGCATCGACTGGCCGAGCAAGATCGACACGATGCCGAACCCCTACGAGTACAAAGACCCGGAGACGCAGAGCTGCGCCACCGACGGTTCTGCCGACAACGACACAGCAACACCAAGCCCGGAAACCGTCAGCCCGGTCCGCATTATCCCGATGCCACTGCACCGCAAGAACGATCTGGACAAGGACACGACTTACATTCGCCTGCCCTCCTACAACAAGGTGAAGAACGACCCGGCCCTTTACGCCCACGCCTCCCGCGTGCTGCATCAGGAGTCCAACCCGCACAACGCCCGCGTGCTGGTACAGAAGCACGACACCAAGGAGATCTGGATCAATCAGCCGCCGATCCCGCTGGAGACCGACGAGATGGACGGCGTGTTCGACCTGCCCTATCAACGGCGTCCGCACCCGAGCTATGGCGACGCCAAGATTCCCGCCTATGACATGATCAAGACCTCGGTCAACATCATGCGCGGCTGCTTCGGCGGCTGCACCTTCTGCTCGATCACCGAGCACGAGGGGCGCATCATCCAGAGCCGCTCGGAGGAGTCCATCCTCAGAGAGATCGAACTGATCCGCGATCAGGTGCCCGGCTTCACCGGCACCATCTCCGACCTCGGCGGCCCGACGGCGAACATGTATCGCCTCAACTGCAAGTCCGAGAATATCCAGAAGAACTGCCGTCGGCTGTCCTGTGTGTATCCGACCATCTGCCAGCATCTGGATACGGACCACAAACACACCACCCAGCTCTATCGCAAGGCGCGGATGATCCCCGGCATCAAGCGTGTCGCGATTGCGTCCGGCCTGCGTTACGACCTGGCGATCCGCGACCCGGAATATGTGGAAGAGCTGGTGACGCACCACGTCGGCGGCTACCTGAAGATTGCGCCGGAGCACAGCGAGGAGAACACACTTTCCAAGATGATGAAGCCGAGCATCGGTTCCTATGACGCATTCAAGGAGATGTTCGACCGTTTCTCGAAGAAGGCGGGCAAAGTGCAATACCTCATCCCCTACTTCATCGCCGCCCACCCCGGCACCGAGAACGAGGACATGCTCAACCTCGGCCTGTGGCTGAAGAAGAACAAGTTCAGACCGGACCAGGTGCAGACCTTCTATCCGTCCCCGATGGCCCTGGCCACGGCGATGTACCACAGCGGCAAGAATCCGCTCAAGAAGGTCACCTACAAGAGTGAGCGCGTCAGCATCGTGCGCGAGATCGAACAGCGCCGCATCCAGAAAGCCTTCCTGCGCTACCACGACGAGAAGAACTGGCCGCTGCTGCGCCAGGCACTCAAGGACATGGGACGCGAGGACATGATCGGCGACGGGCCGCATCAGCTGGTGCCCGCTGAGAAGAAGTCCGCCCGCCCCTCCGGTGGCCGCCCGACCGCGAAGTTCGCGGCTAAACGCATGCAGAAGCCGCGCCGTTAAGGTTTTGGTGCTCCGCGTGCCGAAACGTGCCCCGTGCATGATCACGTCAAGACACGCCTGCGAGCACATCCGTGTGGGCTCGGGTCGCGCTATCCGACCGCCATGGAGGGCGGGAGTGCAGAAAATGCAGGAGCATTTTTCTGCCCTGGCGCTCCACGGTCTTGCCGTGATCATGCACGGGGCACGTCTCTACGATTGCAGTAGTTATCAAGTCTCATGAACCGAGACCTTGGATGGAGATTCCGCACAAACATTTCGTGGTAGTCTGGCACGACATTGGGAGAAGAATTATGCCTGGTACCGATGAGTCAAATTTTCAGATCGAGTTACAAAATCTCTTGAACATCTGGAAAGAAAAATACCCAGACAAGCATTTTCCCAACTTTTGCCCGCGGACTGATCGTCTACCTCACACGCTGATAGTCCTTGAGACGCCAGGCCCGCAAATTGATCGCGTCTCAATGCACAACTTAGATCCAACTGCGAGTGAGTTGCTTCGTCTTGTTCGGCTCGGATTCGATGATAACGAACTCCCCGGAGTATTGGTTTGGAACGCCATACCATGGCGCTTATACGGACACAAGCCGACTCGCAAGATGGTTACGGAAGCGAAGCCGCTTCACGATCATCTCCTCCGACAAATATCCCCCAATCTCAAACACGTTGTTCTCATGGGAGCGCTTGCAAGAGACCTTCTTGTCTACTTCTCAACAAGGGTTGGCACCGCACGCATCTATGGAGGACACCATACCGGCCAACAGGCCCAAAACCAGCCAGGAACAGTGACAGACAATAGTGCATTGTTCGAGTTCTTGAGACTGAACAAGAGTTCATTTGGGCTCTCAAAACTCTAAGGACGTGGCACTCCCCGTGCCGAGACGCGCGCCGGGTGCGGCCACGGCAGGACCGTGGAGCGCCAGGGCAGAAAAATGCTCCTGCATTTTCTGCACTCCCGCCCTCCATGGCGGTCGGATAGCGCGACCCGAGCCCACACGGATGTGCTCGCAGGCGTGTCCTGACGTGGCCGCACCCAGCGCGCGTCTCTACTACTGCACATATTAAAGCTAGGTCTCAGACACATTGGAGATATATAGCAGATCAGAAAAGTTTAACTTTCGCTATTGATGATAATGATTCTCATCTGTACAATGATTCTCAACAGTTGAAACGTCGCGCCCCGACCTTTCCTGCCCACAGACTCGTTGTCTTTATGGAGAATCACATGCAACACCGCCTTACTGCCCCTCAATTCACGGTTAAACCCCTGGTTCTGGCGCTTGCCGCCACTGGCCTGCTCGCCAGCCAGCCTCTCTTCGCGCAGGGTTCAGAGCAGAGCGACAACGGTGACAGCGAGCGCGAGTTGCCCGCGATCTATGTGATTGGCAAGGAAGAGAATGCGGCGCTTCGTCAACCCGGCGCGGTGTCCATTGTGAATCTCGAGCAACTGGAGCTGAACCAGCCCCGCTCCACCGAAGACATCCTGCGCACGGTGCCGGGTGTGACTGTCAAGCCGGAAGAAGAAAGCGCGATCGTGGCCAATATCGGCGTGCGCGGCCTCAGTTCAGCGGATTACAAGACGCTGATTCTGGAAGACGGCGTCCCCGTCGCCCCGGGCCTCTTTGTCGGCAATGGCCGTTACTACAATCCGCGCGTGCAGCGCATGGAAGGCATTGAGATCCTCAAGGGAGCCGCATCCCTGCGCTATGGGCCGAGCACCATCGGCGGCGTCATCAACTACATCACGAGACAGCCAGCAGACGGCGTGCAATTGTCACTGCGTGGTGGTTCGTTCAATTCCCGTGAGGCTACTCTGGAGGTCGGCGGCAGCTCGCCCTCGGGCGACGCCGTGTTCGGCCTGCTGGCCACCCGCGACGAGAGCGACGGCTTCATGGACAAGGGTTATGGCATGACCGACATCGTGGTCAAGACCGGCCTGCAGATCGGCAATAACCAGTCACTCAGCCTCAAATACTCCGACTACAAGAGCGACGCCAACATCTCTTACCGTGGCGTCTTCCTGAATGAGTATTACGCCGACAGCCGCGACAACCCGGCACCAGACGACTGGCTCCTGTCCGGCCGTCGCTCTGTCGATCTTAACCACGAGTGGGAAATCAGTGACACCGCACGTCTGAACACGCTGGTGTATGGCAGCGAGACCTGGCGCGATTACTGGCGCTTCAACACCAACAACGCTGCGTCTGCTGCAGCACGCAGCTGGGTCTACACGGATGCTCTCAATGGCAACAATCGCTCCTTCGAACGCTTTGGCGTCGAAAGTCGTCTGCAAGTGGAGCATTCCCTGTTCGGCATGACCAGCGAAGCAGAGTTAGGCCTGCGTTACATGACAGAGACGATGGATGACGTCACCGTGGCCGCCACCCGCGTCACTCCCCGCACCGGACCGCTCAGCAAAGACGTGCGCGACTCGGCAGACAGCCTTGCTCTCTATGGGCAGAATCTCTTGCAGCTGACCGAAAATGTGGCGCTGACTGCCGGTTTGCGCATCGAAAAATATGAGCAGGGCCGCAAGGATCGTCGTCGTACAGCGGCGCAGGGCGCAACGGCAGGCAGTTCCAACACCGAATACCTCCCCGGTCTCGGGCTGACCTGGCAATTCACGCCGGAGCTGCAACTGTTCGCCAGTGCTTACAAGGCTTTCTCACCCGCACTCAACAGTGATGCGCTTGATGGTTTGGAGGACCAGCAACTGGATGCCGAACGCTCCGTGAATATGGAAGTGGGGCTGCGCGGTGGCAGTGGCCGCCTGAGCTACGAGATGGCCGCATTCCGCATGGATTTCGACAATCAGATCATCCCGGCCAACAGCAACAGTCAGTTCCAGCGCACCAACGGCGGAGCGACCCTCCATCAGGGTCTGGAGCTTGGAGCCGGATTCGATCTGGGTGCGGGTTTCAGCATCAACGGCAACACGACGTGGATTCCGGATGCCGAGTTCGATGGCAATCGTTACAACGCCAACGGCTCGATCAACACGCCCGATGGCAACCGCATTACCTACACGCCGGAGTGGACTGGCAACCTGAGCCTCGACTACAGCGTCGGCGGTCTACGCTCATCCGTGAATCTGCATCACACGGGTGAGCAATACACAGACGTCGCCAACACGGTGGCGATCGCGGAAAGCCTGACGGGTTTTTACACCGGGCGCATCAAGGGCTACACCCTGCTCGATCTGAATATGGTCTATGAGGTGAACAGCCAGCTGTCGTTCAGTGGCAGTATCAGGAATCTGGCTGACAAACGTTACATGGCCAGCCTGCGCCAAGGCATCTACGTCGGCACGGAACGCAGTGTCGACGCGGGGTTTGTTTACCGCTTCTGACGAGGTTATGTGGGAGCGAGCCTGCTCGCGATGGGGTTATGTGTTAAGCGAACTAATCGCGAGCAGGCTCGCTCCCACAGAAGCGTACTATTTTTTCTTGAGAGCCTGTTCGAACAGCGCCGCCATCGTGCCCACTTGACGCTTGTTGGCAGCTGCCGCTTCGAAATCTTTCTTCTGCTTCTGCGCATACTGCGTCTGATTGCGCCGATTCGAATCGCCTTGCTTGCCCGCCGTGGACGCACCAGCAACAGGTAATTCATCACCAAGCCGCATCGTCAAGGCGATGCGATTGCGTTCCAGATCGACCTCCAGCACCTTCACCTTGACGATGTCACCGGCCTTCACTGCCTCGTGCGGCGTCTTGATGAACTTCTCCGACAGCGCGGAGATATGCACCAGACCATCCTGATGCACACCGATGTCCACAAACGCACCGAAGTTGGTGACGTTGGTGATGGTGCCCTCCAGCGTCATGCCCGGCGTCAGGTCACTGATCTTCTCCACGCCGTCGCGCAGCTCCGCCGTCTTGAATTCCGGACGCGGATCGCGACCCGGCTTCTCTAACTCGCGCAAGATGTCCTGAATGGTCGGCAGTCCGAATGCAGGCGTCACGTAATCCTGCGGATTCAGCGAGCGGATGAAACTCACGTCGCCGATGATCGACTTCACTGTGCGACCGTGACGTTTCGCGATGGTCTCGACGACACCATAGGACTCTGGATGTACTGCGGAGCCATCGAGCGGATTGTCGCTGTCGTTCACGCGCAGAAAACCCGCCGCCTGCTCGAAGGATTTGTCGCCGAAACGTGGCACCTTCTTGAGATCGTTGCGACTACGGAAGCGCCCATGGGCGTTGCGGAAATCGATGATGTTGTTGACCAGTGTCTGATTCAGACCGGACACGCGCTTGAGCAGCGGGACCGATGCGGTGTTCACGTCCACTCCCACCGCGTTCACACAATCCTCCACCACGGCATCGAGACTGCGCGCCAGTTTCACCTGACTCACGTCGTGTTGATATTGGCCGACACCGATGGACTTGGGATCGATCTTCACCAGTTCCGGCAGTGGATCCTGCAAGCGGCGCGCAATCGACACGGCACCTCGAATCGTCACGTCGAGATCCGGAAATTCCAGCGCCGCCAGTTCGGAGGCGGAGTACACCGAAGCACCTGACTCGCTGACGATTACGCGCTTCGCATTGATTTCCGGGTGTGCCTTCAGCAACTGACCTACGAACTGATCCGTCTCGCGAGAGGCCGTTCCGTTGCCGATGCTGATGAGCTCTACACCATATTTTTTACACAACTGCAGCAGCGTCGCGGCCGCCTCGTGAACGCGATTGCTTTGATGCGGGAATATCGCACAGTGATCGAGCACCTTGCCGGTCTCGTCCACCACCGACACCTTCACGCCAGTGCGCAAACCGGGGTCGAGACCGATGGTGACCTTGCGGCCGGCCGGTGCGGCCAGCAGCAGATCCTTGATGTTTTTTGCGAATACATCGATGGCATCTTCCTCGGCGCGCTCGCGAATCTGCGTCAGGAAATCGGTTTGCAGATGACTCTGCAGTTTCACGCGCCAGGTCCAGCGCACC
>JAUSMU010000078.1 GCA_030645995.1 Gammaproteobacteria bacterium
CTGCAGATGAAACTGCGCCAGAGTGGCAAGGCGCTGATCATCATCGTGTCCGGTGTTGAAGGCGCAGGCAAAGGGGAGGTGGTGGACAAGCTCAACCGCTGGTTCGATACCCGTGACGTGCAGACCCATGCCTACTGGGACGAGACCGATGAAGAGCGCCAGCGTCCGCGCTTCTGGCGCTTCTGGCGCACGATGCCGGCGCGCGGCACCATCAGTGTCATGTTTGGCTCCTGGTATACCAAGCCGATTGTCGACCTCGCCTTCAAGAAGGTGTCGGAGCATGACTTCGACAATGAGATGCAGCGCATTGAGGCCCTGGAGCGCACGCTCTCGAGGGATGGCAACATCATCGTCAAGCTGTGGTTTCATCTCTCCAACAAGAATCAGCAGGAGCGCCTGAAGCAAGATCCCAAGATCGCCAAGTTCAAAAAATCACCCCAGCTCGCCGAGTATGCCAAGTCCTATGATGCCTTTGTGGCAGTCTCCGAGCGGGCTATCCGCATGACAGACAATGGTTTCGCTCCGTGGCACATCGTCGAGGCGACCAATGATCGCTATCGCGATATCAGTGTGGGGCAAATCCTCGCCACCACTCTGCAGCAGGAGCTGGACAAGCCCAAGCGCGACAAGAAAGCTCTCGCCGCCTTGCAGGCCGAAGAAGATCTTCTGGCGCAAACGCTGAGTTCCGAGGACGCCACGTTAACGGTGCTGGACCGTGTCGATCTGAGTCAGAGTCTGAGTGACGAGGACTATGACAAGCGCTTGGAGAAACTGCAGTTGCGTCTGCATCAGCTGGCCTGGGCCATGCACGCACAGAAGAAGAATGCGGTCGTGGTATTCGAGGGATGGGATGCGGCGGGCAAGGGCAGTTCACTGCGACGCGTCACCGCTGCCATTGATGCGCGACTGTATCGCGTGATTCCCATCGCGGCACCCACCGATGAGGAAAGGGCGCATCACTATCTCTGGCGGTTCTGGCGCCACCTGCCCCGTGAAGGGTATATGACCATGTATGACCGCTCATGGTACGGGAGAGTGCTGGTCGAACGTGTAGAAGGATTTGCGGATCGCATCGAGTGGTTGCGCTCGTACCAGGAGATCAATCACTTCGAGGAACAGCTGGCCAACCACGGTACCGCCGTAGTGAAGTTCTGGGTACACATCAGTTTTGAGGAACAGCTGCGGCGTTTTCAGGAACGCCAGGGCAACGAGCTCAAACAGTACAAGATCACCGATGAGGATTGGCGCAACCGCGAGAAATGGAATCAGTACAAGCTTGCCGTCAATGACATGGTGGCACATACCAGCACGGCGCGCGCGCCGTGGACACTCGTGGCTGGCAATGACAAGAAGTTTGCACGCGTGCAGATTCTGAGCACGCTCTGCCATGCATTGGAAGGGGTTCTGGATTCAAGCCAGATTCCCGAGAGCTGAGGCGGTCAGTGGCTCCCCTCGCACTGCGCCAGGTCAATTCTCTTGCGGACTTCCAGCTTCAATTTGCCGGTTCTGCCGCTTGACGCTCTTCAGCTCTCGCACCAGCGAGAATGCCCTCCAGCGCGTAGTTACCTTCATGGCAGGCGTATTCGAAGATCGGGTCTTCACTGTGAGTGAAGTTGAGCACGGCGGTCCATGGTGCTACCCAGGTTTCCGGGTCTTCAATCGTGAATTCGTAAGTGAGGATATCGGGCGCTGTGCGGGTAAAGCGTTCGGTGAACAGGCGGTTGCCCCGTGATCCACGAAACTCGCTGGCATCGGAAAAATTGCGGGTCTCGACCACCAATGTGTCCCCGTCGAAATAGCCGCGCGAGTCCCCGTGCCACAGGCGGATCTTTTCATCGACATGGGGGCCGCTATCCAGTGGAATGACGCGTACGTCGTGGATCATTTCCTGGAGGATGGCGACGTGAGTGGCGCTCTGCACAACCTGGTAATAGGCGTTGTAGCCCGCGAGCATGTAGGGCATGCCATAAGTGATGCAGCGTTCCTGAAGCGGGCGCGAGGTGTATGAATCGGATGGATTCTCGCGGCGCAGGCGAGCCTCTTCCTGCATGCGGGCGCGTGCCTCTGGAAGCATTTCCGGCAGGCGGCCATTGGGCGGATCGACGATCAAGGAGGTGCGGTTCTCGAAGGTGCGATTGGCCATCCAGGTCTGGTCGTAGTTCCCTGTTGCCGGATCGTAAGATTCCACCTGACCGGTGATGACCGCAGAGAAAAAGCCATCGCCGAAGAGGGCATCGCCATTCCCTTGTTCTATTTCGCGGACACGGGCCGATAGAGTTTCATATTCTTCAGGAGTCAGCTCGGCGCGATCGGCGAATGCATCAGGCCGTTGCAGCGGCGTAGTGCTGTTGTTTGCCCACACGCCCTGCAGGTCCGGCTGTCCATCGATGGTGCGCGGGACCACCCAGCCGTCCGGAACAGTACCCTGTGCAGCAACCAGCGGGGCAAATAACGAGAGCATTATGGCGCTGACAAGCGCTGTGCGCGATCGGTGTGTTTGTGCAATCTTCATGGCGAGATCCTCTATAGAAGGTATAGATGGGGTCAGAGTAAAAATACAGTACGGTATTTTTACTCTGACCCCAATTCTTCTTCCCGATACTTCAATTCTGCTCGGCGCCCTTGACCAGGTGCCCGTAAAGCAGCTCTTCGGCAAATTCCACACATTTGAATTCAAGCAATCGAGCGTTTTCTTCCATGCGCCGGTACAGAGGCATCTTCATTGACCAGGGGCGGGTGTAAACGCCAGGATCTTCGAGGGTGACCTCGTACTGGATAACGTCGCGGCCGAGGTGCGTGTAACGCTCGGTCACTTTGAGCTGTTCGGTATGATGATTGCCGGAATTATCCAGCCAGGAGTCGGGCATCTGCTCAGTGACGTCGATCACCAGCGTGTCGCCTTCCCAATGGCCGAGGGAGTGCCCCATCCAGCTGGGAATCGGCGCCGTGAAATCAGGTCGATTCATGTAGACGATGCGGCTGGCGCTGGCGAATTCGTAGGCCATGATCAGATGTTCAGGAGACTGAACGATCTGAAACGGAAAGGGCATGTAGTTGGCGCGCGGCACTCCCGGCATGTAGCACTTGACCACGGGATCCCGTGCCAGCCAGTCGGATTGATTCTGCTGCTGTTTCGCCCGTGCCTCCGGGGTATAGGGAATCTCGCCGCCGTCGACCACGCCGAGTCCGGCAGGAATGGCGCCAATTGCCGCCCATTGAGCGTCCGGGCCCATGCGGGCGTTGTGCGGCTCAATGCCCCAGTGATTATTGCCGAGCGCCTGCCACAAGCCGTTGAAGTCGGGTTTGCCATCAGCGGTGCGGGGAATGGCGTCGGCGTCGGCCGCGAATGCAGAAGGGCTGACATTGAAGAGCGGGCTGACGATGCTCAAGGCCACGGTGGCCGTAAGAGCAAGAAACGAAGTGCGCAGATGTGCCATCGTCTGGAGCTTCCTGATTATTGTTGTTTTCGCGTGGCCTTTGGCCAGCACTCTTATGGCAGGTACTATTGGCGGCTACTATCCCACGAGACTGTGCGGGAAAGCAATTGTGGGAGCGGGCCTTACCCGCGATTGATTTGTGTTGATTCAATCGCCGGCGGGCCCTTATGCCCTCGGGTACGCTCCCACACGTGCGTAGTTAGTCCAGCGCGCGGATCTTTCCGAGCTTTTCCTGCAACGCCCAGATGGCAGATTCGTTGGCACGCTGCCGTTCACGCTCCACGTCGACGATTTCCTTCGGCGCGTTATCCACGAACTTCGCATTGCTGAGCTTGGCGGCGATACCTGCCAGATTCTTCTCCAGCTTGGCGATCTCCTTCTCCAGGCGCGCAGCCTCGGCGTCCTTGTCAATCAACCCTGCCAGCGGCACCAGAATCTCGATGTGACCGTAGAGCTGTGTGGCTGCCATCGGCGGTTCGGTGTGCGCATCCAGCATCGTGATGTCGGCGAGCTTGGCGAGTTTGCTCAGGAACACGCGGTTCTCTTCGAGGCGGCGACGATCTTCCTCATTGCCATGGCGCAGCAGCACGGGAATGGCCTTGCCGGGGGCAATGTCCATCTCGCCACGGATGTTGCGGATGCCGAGGATGATGCCCTTGACCCAGTCGATGTCGGCCTCGGCCTGTTCGTTGATCAGCGCCAGATCGGCCTGCGGATAAGGCTGATTCATCAGGCTCTTGTCTTCCCCCTCCTGCCGCAGATCGAGCAGTGGAGACACGCGTTGCCATATTTCTTCGGTGATGAAAGGCATCAGCGGATGACTTAGCCGCAGGCTGCCTTCGAGCACCGTCAGCAGAGTGAGGCGCGTGGTCTGTGCATGATCGGGATGATTCTCCTCGTCCCACAGCACCGGCTTGGTCAGCTCCAGGTACCAGTCGCAATACTCGTTCCAGAAGAAGTCGTAGATGGACTGCGAGAGCAGGTCAAAACGGTAAGCTGCCATGTGCTCGTGCACCTGCTGCACGGTGCGCTGGAAGCGCGACATGATCCAGCGATCGGCGAGGCTGAAGTAGTCGCGCTCACGCAGTGCATCCTGCTTGGCCTGATGGTAGACGATGCCTTTTTCTTCGGAATTCATCAGTACATAACGCGAGGCATTCCAGATCTTGTTGCAGAAATTGCGGAAGCCTTCGGTGCGATTGAGATCGAACTTGATGTCGCGGCCTGTGGAGGCGAGCGAGTAAAACGTGAAGCGCAGCGCGTCGGTACCATAGGCTGTGATGCCCTCGGGGAATGAAGTTCGCGTGATTTTCGCAATCTTCTGTTCGAGCTGGGGTTGCATCAGATCGCTGGTGCGTTTGGTGACCAGATCGTCCACGCCGATGCCGTCGATGATATCGATAGGGTCCAGAATGTTGCCCTTGGACTTGGACATCTTCTGGCCATTCTCATCGCGCACCAGGCCGTGAATGTACACCGTCTTGAACGGCACCTGTCCGGTGAACTTCAGCGTCATCATGATCATCCGGGCGACCCAGAAAAAGATGATGTCGTAGCCGGTGACCAGCACGCTCGATGGCAAAAACAGGTCCAGCTCCTTGGTCTTTTCAGGCCAGCCGAGCGACGAGAAGGGCACCAGCGCGGAGGAATACCAGGTGTCCAGCACGTCCTCGTCGCGGCGCAGCGTTTTGCCCGGCGCTTGCGCCTGCGCGGCTGCTTCGTCGGTGGCGACATAAACCTTGCCGTCCTCGTCGTACCAGGCCGGAATCTGGTGGCCCCACCAGAGCTGGCGCGAAATGCACCAGTCCTGGATGTTGCCCATCCACTGGTTGTAGGTGTTGACCCACTGCTCGGGCACGAACTTCACCGCGCCGCTGTCCACGGCGTCGATGGCTTTTTGCGCAATCGACTTGCCGGTCGGGTCCTGGTCGCTGACCTTGTTCACGGCGACAAACCACTGGTCGGTCAGCATGGGTTCGATGACCTGGCCGGTGCGGGTGCAGCGCGGCACCATCAGCTTGTGCTTTTTCACTTCGACCAGGAAACCCTGCGCTTCCAGGTCGGCGACGACGGCCTTGCGAGCGACGAAGCGGTCCAGGCCACGGTATTTTTCGGGCGCGTTGTCGTTGATGGCGGCGTCCAGCGTCAGCACGCAAATGATGGGCAACTGGTGGCGCTGGCCGACCGCATAGTCGTTGGTGTCGTGCGCGGGCGTGACCTTCACCACGCCGGTGCCAAATTCCTTGTCCACGTAATCGTCGGCAATCACCGGAATCGTGCGGTCGCACAGCGGCAGCGTGACTTGCTGGCCGATCAGGTGCTGGTAGCGTTCGTCTTCCGGATGCACCATCACCGCCACGTCGCCCAGCATGGTTTCAGGACGCGTTGTGGCCACGGTGATGTCGCCCGAGCCGTCCGCCAGCGGGTAGCGGATGTGCCACATGAATCCGTCTTCTTCCTCGCTCTCGACTTCGAGGTCGGACACGGCGGATTTCAGGATCGGGTCCCAGTTGACAAGGCGCTTGCCGCGGTAGATCAGGCCCTGTTCATAGAGCTGCACGAAGGTCGAGGTGACGACCTTGGACATTTTCGGGTCCATCGTGAAGTACTCATGCTTCCATGACACCGAGTCGCCCATGCGGCGCATCTGGCGCGTGATGGTCGAGCCGGATTCTTCTTTCCACTCCCACA
>JAUSMU010000081.1 GCA_030645995.1 Gammaproteobacteria bacterium
GGAATTAAACGAAAGCCTACTCATCCAGGAGAAATGTTGCGTGAGGATTTCATACCGGATTACGAGCTGAGCGTTTCTGGCTTGGCAGATGCTCTTGGTGTATCACGGCAATCGATAAATGAACTGTTACGAGAGCGCCGAGCGGTTAGTCCTGAAATGGCTATTCGGCTTGGCCGTTTGTTTGGCAATTCTGCGGAGTTCTGGCTGAATGCCCAGCGCGCCGTGGATCTTTGGGAAGCAAACCAAGCGCTAAAATCTGAAGTGTCTCGGATTCGGCCGTTGAATGCCGCATAACCAACAATTCCACGTGACCAGCAGAGCTGGCGCGTGTATACGGGCGTTATGTGCTCGTGCGCTGGCCGTTCCGGTGCTAGACTTAAGTTCAATCAAGCGGCAAGGTTAATTAAGGATCAATTCTATGGAAATTCAATCACTTACAGTCTCCGAACGCATCATTCTCGCTGAGTCTCTTTGGGACAGTGTGATCGCTGACGACGTCGAGATCGACGTAACTGCCCCTCAGCGCGAGGAACTGAATCGTCGGCTCGCAGCGTTCGAGATAGACCAAGATATTGGTTCTCCCTGGGCAGCTGTCAAAGCTCGAATTCTGTCCAAGTAAATGGCGTTCACTCTCACAGTCCGGCCAGAGGCTGAACTTGATATTGATGAGCAATACCTAGCCTACGAAAGTAAACGGGTTGGTTTGGGTCACGACTTCCTATTATGCATAGAAGAGGCCTTGGATAAGCTGCTGAGAACCCCTCTCATCTACCGTAAGTTCCATAAAGAATTGAGGCGAATTCCTGTGCGCCGTTTTCCCTACCGCGTAATGTACTTCCTCAACGGGCAAAAGGTCATTGTAGTAGCGGTTTTTCACGTGCGCAGAGACCCAACTTCTTGGGACGGCCGCACATAACCATCAATTCCACGCGACCAGCTTTTCCGTTGCGGCTTCGCCTCCACTACAAAGCCGCGCGTGTTGGCGGCGTTAGCGCCCCCACTTGCCTGGCCTACGTCCCTGACGTATAGTCCGGTGCATGTATACGATAGTAGAGACCCCCACTTTTGTAGATGACGCCAAGCGGCTTTGGTCGGAGGAGGAGCGCGGGGCATTCTGTGCCTGGCTTGCCGCCAATCCAGAGGCGGGCTCAGTAATTCCCGGAAGTGGTGGGTGTCGGAAAGTGCGCTGGACGAGATCTGGTTCGGGCAAGCGGGGCGGGGTAAGAATTATCTATTTCACAAGAATTTCAGAGGAGGAAATCTGGCTTCTTGTTATCTACAGCAAGGCGGTAAAAGGGAACATACCCGCACACATTTTGAAGTCTGTACGGGAGGAAGTTGAGAATGAGTAAGTACGTCGAGACCATGAGCGGTGAAGAGCTTGGCAACAAGCTTCTAAAATCGATCAAGGAAATGAAAACGGGGAAAGCTGCACGTGTAACTAAATTTGCAGCAAATGAAGTCGCCTCGGCGCGGCTGAAGACGGGGTTGTCGCAAGCTGAGTTCGCACAGGTATTGCAGATTTCTGCTCGAACTCTTCAAGAATGGGAGCAAGGTAGGCGGTCGCCATCTGGTGCTGCAAAAGCTTTGATTCAAATTGCATTCCGTCATCCTGAGATCATCAAAGAAGGTTTGACATCGCAGCGCTAACAATCGATTGCACGCGACCAGCAGAGCTGGCGCGTGTATACGGGCGTTATGCATACAAGTCCGTAGCCGCCGCCGAATATATGGGCTAACATAAGACCTAAATTAAGACCTAAATTAAGCCCTAAATTGAGGTTGTTATGCGCCAAGTGCTAGCTGATTTCTCTGTAAGTATCTCAGAACTAAAGAAAAATCCTTCCGCCTTGCTGTCCCAGGCAAGCGGATCTCCTATCGCGGTGCTGAACCACAACAAGCCAGCCGCCTACCTGATTCCAGCCGAGACGTACGAGGCCTTGATGGACATGCTTGAAGACCTTGAGCTCGCAAAGCTAGTGGAAGAGAGACGCGGCGATAAAGACCAGGCAATAGCGGTGTCTTTGGATGACCTATAAGCTTCGATTTCTTCCTGTTGCACTGAAGGAGTGGAAAAAGCTCGGCGCTCCTATCAGGAGTCAGTTCAAGAAGAAATTGGCCGAGCGTTTGGAAAATCCGAAAGTGCCTGGCGACAAATTAAGCGGCTACGACTCCGTCTATAAAATCAAGCTTCGTTCAGCTGGCTACCGATTGGCTTATGAGGTTGTAGATGAAGAGTTACTGGTTTATGTGCTGGCTGTTGGCAAGCGAGAAAAGGGCAAGATCTATTCTTCCCTCAAAGACAGAACCTGAATTAACCAGACAATGCATAACAATCAGTTGCACAGAGACCACAGTTTGCCGTCATGCCTTTTGCTGACGCAAAAGCCACGCCAGCAAACTATGGCTCGTGAACATGGGCGCTATGTGCCTTGACCGCGCCAATCGATAGACGTATCGTAATACCGAGCGCTTATCGATAGGTGGCATCATGGCAGAAGTAACGGTTTCCCCGAAGTATCAGATTGTAATTCCTAAAGAAATCCGTGAATCCATGGGGATTTTCTCTGGCCAGAAGGTGCAGATGATGTCCTATCAGGGACGAATCGAGGT